>CAYGFZ010000001.1:0-8005 GCA_964349355.1 uncultured Coriobacteriaceae bacterium
TGGTCGGGCTGACAGGATTTGAACCTGCGACCCCTTGACCCCCAGTCAAGTGCGCTACCAAACTGCGCTACAGCCCGTGACCGCCGCTAGGCGGCAAAGCAGCATATTACGGGTCACCGGCCGCCGGTACAAGTGCCAGCGGGCGAAATACCGGCGACGGAGACGTTTCGAGCCTACTCCTTCGGCCCTCCGGTCGCCCCTCCGCGATAGACAAGTACGCTGATGTCTTCGACCGTGATGAGCCCGTCACCGATCATCGCCGAGTAGACCTCGGCAAGTGCCGTGATCTTGTCCGGGACGTCGATCACCTGGACCACGACCGGCAGGTCGACAGACATGCGTACCCCGTGCTTCGCGTGTTCGCGGCTCGTCGCTCCGAACCCCGACATCCCCCGAAGGACGGTGGCGCCGGCACAGCCCGCCATGCGGGCCGATTCGAGAAGCGCCTCGTAGAGGGGCTTGTCGTCATAGCAGTCGGCCTCGCCGATGTAGGCGGACAACTTCTTGGCGTTTCCAATGAGCGTCATGAATGCTTCTTCCTCTCGGTTAGAGTAGCCCCGGGGTCTACGCCCTGGACCGTTACGGTCAGCGTCGCAAGTCGATCGCAGATCACGCGTGCGAGCGCGCCCTTCGCCATCACCGGCAACTCCTCGGCGGTCTTTCGCATTATCAGCATCACGCGGTTGGCATCCGAACCGAATCCGAGTCCCGGCTCGGTGATGTCGTTGGCGACAACAAGGTCGAGGTTCTTGCGAGTGAGTTTGTCGCGAGCCGAGATCAACATATCGTGAGACTCGGCGGCAAAACCGACGAGCACTCTGTCTCCCTTGCGCTCCCCCATCTCGGCGAGTATGTCAGCCGTGTACTCCAGTGCAAGCGATCCGGGTGTGGCTGCGCTCTTCTTGAGCTTGCGATCGCTCGCGGCGACAGTTCGCAGGTCCGCGACAGCCGCACTCGCCACGACCGCGGTCGCCGTCTGAAAAGCCTCGATCGCGGCATCGTACATCTCGGCGGCGGTGGTCACCCGCACCGTGTCGCATCCGAACGGGTCCGGCAGCGCTGTCGGGCCGGAGACGAGGGTGACCTGCGCTCCGCGACGGGCGGCTTCCTCGGCGATCGCGTAGCCGGTCTTGCCCGAGGAGCGATTGCCGATATAGCGCACCGGATCGATCGGCTCGAAGGTCGGCCCTGCCGTCACGAGCAGGCGCACACCGGCTAGGTCGCGTGCGCGGGAAAGCTCGGCGCGAACCGCGTCGGCGATGACGGAAACCTCTGACAGGCGGCCTTCGCCAACGTCACCGCAGGCGAGATCACCGCTCTCGGGCTCGACGATCACCGCGCCACGCGCACGCAGCGTCTCGACGCTGGCGCGCGTCGCCTCGTCACGCCACATGTGCACGTTCATGGCAGGCGCGATGACCAGCGGCGCCTCCGTGGCAAGCGCACTCGTCGTCAGCAGGTCATCGGCGATGCCATGCGCGATCTTTGCGATGGAGTTGGCAGTGGCAGGCGCGATGACGAACACGTCCGCCTCCTCGGCAAGCGAGGTATGGAAGACGTTAGCGTCACCGGGATCTGTCCACAGTGACGTCGCGACCGGTTCGCCGGAGAGTGCACGGAAGGTCGCGGCACCAACGAAACGTGTGGCCGCCTCGGTCATCACGACCTTCACCCGCGCGCCAGAGCGCACGAGATCGCGAGTGAGCTCGCACGCCTTGTACGCGGCGATGCAGCCCGTCACCCCGAGCACTACCATCGGTCGGTTCTCCTCGGCCACGCTGGTCCTTTCTGGCACTACACTGACTGCACGATTATCGCACGCTGACTGAAGCCGTGTGACGGCGACCCGTACGAACGGGAATGAACCCTATCGTACGCCGAGGCACCCCCTCGCATGTCAACGCCGAGGAGGCATCGCAGATGACCCAGCACGACACCGACCCGCTCGAAGTCCGCATACGGCTCGGAGGGCCCGCGGGTTTCGGCATCAAGGCGGCCGGCCAGACACTCGCGCGGCTCTTCATGCAAGCCGGATACGAGACGTTCGACCTCACCGAGTATCCCTCGCTGATCAAGGGTGGGCACAACAACTACCTGCTCAGAGTCTCCGCCGAGGAGATCTTCAGCCACGTTGAGCCGGTCGACATCCTCGTCGCGCTCGACCCCGACTCCGTCCGCCTCCACCTTGATGAACTCACCGATGCTGGTGCGATCATCTTCGACCCGGACGCGGTGGACATCTCCGGGATAGAGGGCGTGTCCGGGGACGCGTGCCTCATCGACGTCCCGCTGAAAGAGATCGTGTACGACGCCGGCGGGGTGCCGATCATGCGCAACACCGCAGCGCTGGGCGCGGTCCTCGGCCATATGGGATTCCCGCTGGACTATCTCACCGACTCCATCAACGCCCAGTTCGCGCACAAGAAGCCACAGATCGCCGAGCAGAACGTCGCGTGCGCGACGGCGGGATACGAGTACGCCCGCAAGAACCGCTGTGCGTTCCCCTACGAGATGGGGCCGCTCGAGCGAGCGAACGACGAAAAGCGCATCCTCGTTGATGGCAACGAGGCGGTCGGCGCGGGCGCTTTAGCCGCGGGCATCGGACTCTACTGCGCCTACCCGATGACGCCGGCCTCGAGCCTTCTGCACTTCTTCGCAAAACACGGCGAGGCCACCGGCGTGGTCGCCAAGCATACCGAGGACGAGATCGCGGCCATGAACATGGTGTGCGGCGGAGCGTTTGGCGGTACACGCTCGATGTGCGCGACCTCCGGCGGTGGCTTCTCGCTGATGGTCGAGGCGTTCGGGATGGCGGGCGTGAGCGAGTCGGCCGTGGTGGTCGGACTCTTCACCCGTCCCGGCCCTGCGACCGGGATGCCCACCTGGACCGAGCAGAGCGACCTTCGGTACGCGATTCACGCATCCCAGGGCGAGTTCCCGCGGATCGTGCTCGCGCCTGGTGACCGCGACGACGCGTTCCACAGCGCCTGGCAGGCGTTCAATATCGCCGACGTGCTGCAGACCCCGGTCATCATCCTCGGCGACTCGTACCTCTCCGACAACCGCCAGACGATCCCGCCGTTCGACACATCGCGCGTGAAGATCGACCGCGGCGAGATCCTCACCACCGGTCAGGTCACCGACTACGAACGCTACGCCGTGACCAAAAGCGGCGTCTCCCTGCGAGCGCTCCCCGGCGTCGTCGGAGCCGAGCAGCTCATGAACTCCTACGAGCACGACGAGTACGGATACGGGGCGGCGGGTGAGGTCGCACAGGTGCGCGTCGCACAGAACGATAAACGCATGCGCAAGTACGACCTGGCTGCCGAGATCGTCCCGCCCCCGCAGTATTTCGGTGTAGACGATGCGGATATCTCGATCCTGCTCTTTGGCACTACCAAGATGCCGGTGCGCGAGGCGATGAAGTGGCTTGAGCGCGATGGAGTCGCAGTCAACATGATGCAGGTCGTCACCGTGTGGCCCTTTCCCGCCGAGGAGGTCTCGCAGTTCCTCGGCAAGGCCAAGAAGACCGCGATCATCGAGGGCAACTACACAGGTCAGCTCCAAAGTCTCGTCCGGGAGCAGTGCCTGACCGACGTCGGCCACACGCTCCGCCGCTACGACGGGCGGCCGTTCTCGCCCGAACAGGTGCGTGCGTTCATCGAGGAGGTTCTCGGCTGATGCCCCAGGTAAAGGAGTACACGACGCCGAACAAGCCGACCTGGTGCCCCGGGTGCGGGAACTTCGGCATGTGGGAGGCGCTCAAGCGCGCACTTTCCCAGTTGGAGATGGATTTCAACGACTACTCGGTGGTCTGGGGGATCGGTTGCCACGGTAACGGCGCCGACTTCCTCAAGACGCAGGGTTTTCACGGACTGCACGGCAGAGCACTGCCGGTCGCGACCGGGCTCTCGCTCACCCGCCCCGACCTGAAAGTCATCGTCGAGATGGGCGACGGCGACGGGTACGGGCTCGGCATGGGTCACTTCGTGCACTCGGTCCGTCGCAACGTGGATGTCACGTGTATCACGCACAACAACCAGATCTACGGACTCACGACCGGGCAGGCCTCCCCCACCACCGGACACGGCATGAAGACCGTCTCCACGCCGGGCGGCGTTCTCGAGGAACCGGTCAACCCGATCGGTATCGCACTGTCCGAGGGGGCGACCTTCGTCGCACGCGGGTTCGCCGGCGACATCCCTCATCTCACGGAGCTTTACAAAGAAGCGCTCCAGCACAAGGGCTTCGCTCTGATCGACGTCTTCCAGCCGTGCGTGACGTGGAACAAGCTCAATACATTCGCCTGGTTCCGCGAGCGCGTCTACAAGCTCGAAGACGCCGCACACGACACGTCAGACCGCACCGGCGCGTTCGACCTGTCACTCACGACGTTTTACGAGATGACGTGCACTCCCGAGGAGTGCAAGATCCCCATCGGCATCTTCTACCGCGAGGACGACACCCCGTCATACAATGCAGGGGTCCAGGCCGCTCAGACACCCGGCTGGAAGAACGCCGAGGAGCCCCGCGACATCTCAAAGCTACTCGAGAGCTTCGGCTAGTTGTACCGCGGTTCTGGGTCGACGTGATCACGCACGAGAACGATGAACTCCTCGGCGAGTTCGGGGTCGAACTGCGTCCCCATACACAGATCGATCTCCTGCAGCGCCGCCGCCGTTGAAAGCCGCGAGCGATAGGAGCGAGGCGAGGTCATCGCATCGTAAGCGTCGCACAGCGCCAGTATCCGCGACTCAAACGGGATCTCATCACGCGCGCGGCCGTCGGGGTAGCCGGCACCGTCCCATCGCTCGTGATGAGAGCGGACCCACGGACACAGTTCGCTTAGCGTGGACGCCGAAAGGATGCGCTCCCCTAAGACCGGGTGCTCCCGGACCTCGGCTCGCTCGTAAACGTTCAGGGGTCCGCGCTTGCGCAGCACTCTGTCAGAAACGCCGATCTTGCCGACGTCGTGCATGAGGGCAGCGCTCTCCAGCCTGCGGATGAGTTCGAGATCGAGGCCGAGTCGGTGCCCGAACAGGATCGCCAGATCCGCGACACCCTGCGAGTGGAACCGGGTATCGGCGTCGCGCGCATCGACCGCGGCGGCCAGTGCCTTGATCGCCGAGGCACTCGTCTGTTGTTCCAAGCCGAGAAGGACATCCTCCCCCTCGGCGATGCGCATGATCTCCGGGTCGTAGACCGCGAGGCGATCGGCTCCGTGGGTGCGTGACCACATGAGCGCACGTTTCGCTCTCGCCAAGAGCTCCGACGGCACGACTCCATGCTCGGGGAAGAGCGCGACTCCCGCCGAGAGCGTCGTCCCCGTCGACTCCCTGACCGCGCGGCGGATGCCTTCGGCAACCTCGATCGCCCACCCCCTGCTCGCACCAACCAGCATCAGTGCGAAGGTGTCGTCGTCGATCCGCGCTAGGGTGTCGGCAGCGCCCACAAGCGGGACCATTGCGCCGACGGTCTCGCGCAGCAAACGATTCCCTGCGGAGTCGTCTGGTGAGGTGTCGTACGCGCGGAATCCGTCGAGGCTCCCGGCGACGACGGCGAGGGGATCCGCGCACCTGCGGCCAAGCTCGACCTCGTCGTGCAACCGCTCACGAAAGAACCGGTGCGTACGAGCACCGGAGACCGGGTCGGTTATCGACCGATTGAAAAATGTACCAGTGTCGACAGCATCGATGGCTGAGCGAACGGCAAGGAGAACGCACACGGCTACAGCCGCCCCGAGATAGAGGAGTCGATCGAGTGATCCGTCCGCCGAACGAACCGCGGCGATCACGAAGACAGCGATTCCCCCGAGCATCGCAACCTGAAAGCCCACAGACAGGACGTTCGTCCTCGTGAAGGGCGGTTCGTACCTGATCAGCGCCGACTGCTCCGGTTCGGCTGCAAGCCGTGAAAGCCCCGCGACGAAGAGCAGGTACGGTCCAGTCATCAACATCGCTTCGATAATCTGGTTGCTGTAGTTCGGACCGACACGTAGACCGACGCTATAGATCGGGATGAGCGAGAGTGCGAACCCGTAGACCCCGATCCCGGCAACTGCGAATCTCTCCCACGGACGCCACCCGGACGCCCTGAGGTTCCTGACGTTGGCGGCGATACCGAGAACTACGCCCGCGCCAATCGTAGAGTGAAGTGTCCCCCTCAGGTGCTGGAGAGAATCAAGAAGACCGAACGATTCGAAGTATGGCCGAACAAACAGACTGTAGAGTCCGATGAAAACAACGGTCAGAACCGCCAGGCCGTCGACAACGAACCGTATCCTCCTGAGCGAGAACGGATCCGAACTCCGATTCATAGAAACGAGAAATGCAGCGAAGATCGTCGCGGGAACAAGAAGCATCGCTGTAGACGCGAGCGTCTCGGAAGCGGGCGGAGGCCGGCCATTCCACACCTCGATCGACCACGGCATCTCATAGACGACGATGAATAGGGCGGCACCGGCAAGAAGCAGCCAGAACGTCCGCTCCGGGGGACGCGTACGAAGGGTAGCCGCACCGAGTGCGCCCATCATCAGGAGCTGCGGGATCGTGTACAAGACCAACTCGAAGCGAATCAACGATGAGCCAGGAGCGGCATCATAAGGTATCGCGAGATACACGCCGAGCAGGATTACGAGAACCACCACGGCTGCCCACACGGGATCACGCAGGATAGCAACCGCGCGTCGAATTGAGTGACCCTCAACCATCCGCTACCCTCATCGATAGTGCCAACAGTCCGGGATGGCGAAACCGCACGCCGTCCGAGATGCAAGTATACGACTAGATGAGGTCGAGCGCCTTGCCTGCCTCGGCAAACGCATCAAGTGCCTGGGCGATGTCATCGTCAGTATGCGTGGCCATAGGGCACGTCCGGAGCCGGTCCATGCCCCTCGGAACCGCCGGATGGACGATCGGGCACACGAAGATCCCCCTGTCGAAGAGCATCCGGGTGAGGTCCATCGTCTTGCCCTCTTCACCCACCAGGACGGGAACGACACACGTGGTGGAGTCCATGGTGTCCCAGCCCTGAGCTTTCAGCCCTTCGCTATAGCGGCGCGTCACGTCGTGGAGACGTGCGACCCTCTCGGGTTCGTCATCGATCACGTCGAAGGCGGCGATAGCGGCCGCTGTCTGAGCCGGCGGCAGCGCGGCGGAGAAAATGAACGGGCGGGACATATGACGCTGGAAATCTACGATGTCGGCCGAAGCCGCCAGGTATCCCCCGACACTTGGGATCGACTTGGACAGTGTCCCCATCTTCAGGTCGATCGAACCGACCATGTCGAAGTGTTCCTCGATCCCGTGGCCCGTGGCTCCGAGCGAACCGACCGAGTGCGCCTCGTCGACCATGAGGCGCGCACCGTAGCGGTCACACAACTCGCGGGTCTTCGGCAGGTCCATCACGTCACCGTCCATCGAGAACACGGAGTCCGCAACGACCAGGACCGTCTTGTACTCTCCCGCCGCCTGGGCGAGCAACTTCTCAAGATGCTCCATGTCGTTGTGCCGGTAGGTGCGCCACTTGGCACCGGAGAGCAGGCACCCGTCGACGATACTCGCATGGTCGAGCTTGTCCATCAGCACAAGATCGCCCGGGCCGAGGAGCCCGGAGATGATCGCGATATTGGTCACGTATCCGCTCGAGTAGACGCATGCGTCCTCGCGGTGAGTGTACTCGGCGATGCGCGCCTCGAGGCGCTCGTGGAGGTCCGTTGTGCCGGTCAGCAGGCGCACGCCACCAGCACCGGTCCCGTAGGTGTCGATCGCCTCTTTGGCGGCGGCCTCGATCCGCGGATGCCCGATGAGTCCGAGGTAGCTGTAGGAGGCAAGCTGGACCATGTCGCGACCGTTGGCCATGGTGACCCGGTGATTCGTTCGACCTGTGGTCGACTGGAGGTAGAAATAGCGGTCGGCCGCCTTCAGAGTCTCCCGTCGCTCGATGAACGCATCGATGCGATCGGTGATGCCATCCCGGACCATGGTGACGGAATCCGTCATCGTTG
>CAYGFZ010000001.1:8105-76493 GCA_964349355.1 uncultured Coriobacteriaceae bacterium
TCGATGCGATCGGTGATGCCATCCCGGACCATGGTGACGGAATCCGTCATCGTTGTCCCCTCCCTGGTCGACTGCGCCAGTGCGCCGACGTAACGTGTACACAGAAATGTATACATCACTATAGCGCACTGTTGACGCAACGCGAAGGTCGATCACCGTACGACCCGACCCGGGGACGTCAGAAGAAGCCGGGAGTCGTTTCTTCGAGCAGTCCTGAGCGTATGACCTGCTGAAATACTTCAAGCGGAATCGGAGTGTCCCAATTGCCGGTGAGCTTCGCCATGCCGTAGATGGCGAGCCACAGACCCACGACCGCAGTCGGCCAGGCCCACGCGGGGATCCGGACCCTTCGAAACACCCGCGCAGTCAGACACCCGTCGACCGGGCAGACACGGACACACTCCATGCATCCGTCACACTCCACCGAGCGTACGTCGTGCGCACGTTGCACATCGATAAACGCGTGACACACCTCGCTGCACCTGGAGCACTCGATACACGTGGACTCTTCGCGCACCACAGAACACGGCGAGGCCAGTCCGAACAAGCCGTACAGCCCACCGAGGGGACAGAGCCACCGGCACCACACGGGACCGAATAGCATCGAGACCACGAACGTCAGGGTGGCGACTAGTACGAACAGAGGGGCGAAAAAGCCCTGCAGGATCTTGATGTCCGCGACCCACATATAGGGCAGTTCACGGAACCACACCGCCTCCTGAACGGACACCTGCGCGAGGAAGGCGAAGAACCCGAACGCGATGACGTACCTGAGGCCAAGGCCCAACAGATCGAGCCACCTCGGCAGCCGAAGGTTTGATCCACCGCGCACGCGACGGCCGAGGGATGCCGCGGCCTCCCACAGCGTCCCGACAGGGCAGATCCAGCCACAGAAGCCGCGCTTAAATAGGAGTGAGACGGTGATCGCCGCGATGATGATGACGAGCCCCGCAGGAAGGACGGTGTCCCATCCCCCACCCTTCACCCATGCGAAGAAGCTTGTGAAGTGTCCGACGGGCAGGATTCCGGCGACCGACTCGGGCCTCGGCGTGAACGGACCATTCCCACGGGCCCACTCGGCGAAGCGCCACAGCCGCCAGCACGCCCAAACGAAGAAGATGAAGAAGGCCCCTTTGATGAACCATCTGTCGGTGACCACCCTGCGCACGCGCTTCAGCTCTTCCACACACGTCCCTCCATCGGACACATGAACGTCGTCAGCCGCTGGGTATAGTCTCACAGGAGACCGCAGCCGAGGTGAGGAGTTTCGATGAAGAAGGTACTCATGGTCATCGCCCCGGAGAACTTCCGGGACGAGGAGTACGAGCATCCCAAGGAAGTCCTCCAGTCCCGTGGTGTCACTATCGTCACTGCGAGTACCCTGATCGGCACGTGTACAGGCAAGCTCGGAGCGAGGGCGGAAGCTACGGTCCTGGTTGCCGAGGCCGATGCACTCGACTACGACGCCGTCGTGTTCGTCGGGGGCGCCGGATCGAGGGTCTACTTCGATGACCCGTTCGCGCACGGCCTCGCCCGGGCGGCGCGCGAGGAAAACCGCATCCTGGGGGCGATCTGTATCGCTCCGTCGATTCTTGCGAACGCGGGACTGCTGAAGGGATGGCCATCGACTGCGTTCGAAAGCGAGCGGGAGAACCTCCAAGCACATGGCGCCATCTGGACCGGCGACCCGGTGACAGTGGAGGGACACACCATCACCGCCAACGGTCCCAACGCCGCGACGGCATTCGGAGAGGCGATCGCCGAGTCTCTCGGCATCTGAGTCCAGGTCTCCCACACCAGTGAAGACTGCCAACCATGAGAAGGAGTACCAGATGAAGATGTACCGGTGCCGCATCTGCGGCGAGACCTACCTTGGTAGCGAGATTCCGAGCCACTGCCCGTTCTGCGGCGCCCATCGAGATCTCATCGTGGAGTCCGAGCGGTACCCCGCCGACATCAACGACGTTCAGTTGACCGAGGTCGAACGTGCGGATGTCGAAGAGGCCATCGAGCTGGAGCGAGCCAACACCCGTTTCTACCTCGGTATGGCGAAGCACAAGGACGACCCGGTACTCTCCTCGGCGTACAAGCGCCTTGCGAAGGTCGAGGCCGAGCACTGCGAACTGTTCTGCAAGCTCGCCCGCGTCGATGAGCCTGATGACCTGTCCACGCCGATGGATGTCCCGGCCGACTGGTGCGCCAATATCGAGGAATCACTCGCGCGGGAGCAACGTGCCAGCCGTTTCTACGCCGAGGCTTCGGCACGCGCTACGAGCGAGCGCATCAGGGAGGTCTTCGCCGCGGTGAGTGACGTGGAAGCGGACCACATCATGCTGGATCACGAGGCCCAGCGACACGCAGGCTGCTAGAAGCAAGAGAGTGCCTTCAGTGCGGTCCAGGGGGCGCCCCAGCCGGGGCGCCCCCTGGAGACGCTTAGAGTTCCTGGCGGCTGAATATCCACCCTGCGAGGACCACCAGTACGACCGTCCCCGCGATCCCGGTAGCGACCGGCCAAGCGATCGAGAGGTCCGGCTGGCCAGTGATGATCCGGACACCGAGACCCGTGAGGCCAACGGGAGTGTAGTCGCGCGCGGCAGTCCACAACGACAGGATGGACATTACGAAGTACGCGCCCACTCCCGCGCCGGCTGCTCCGGCCTGCGACTTGAGCAGCACTGAAAGCAGGAGCATGAGGGCGACCACAAACGAGGCCAGCAGGTACCACACACCCACCATACCGGCGAACTCCGCAAGCAGGTCCGTGTCGAACATGATAGCCGTCACGCCCGCGCAGAGCGCAGCACCGACGACGCCGGCCAGCAGCAGCAAGACCCAGTTCGAGATCGCCTTCGCGAGCACCATCGCCATACGGGAGATCGGCTTGCTCAGCACCAACTGTGCGGTCCCGCTGCGTCTCTCTCCGGCGATCGCACCGGCAGTACCGATGATCACCGCGATGACAGCGATTTGCATCGCGTTGCTGTTGAACTGGATGTAGGCATCAACAGTCCTGGCAGGCGGGATCTCGATGACGATCCCCTGCCCCTCGGCCCCCGCCATCGACGACAGCAGCCCCGGAGTGATCTCGGCGATGATCGGGCTTGTGATCCCGAAGAAGATCAGGATTCCCGGCACTACCCATAGGCGCCAGGTGCGCACGATCTCCGTCATCTCTTTGCCGAGAAATATCACGAATCCATGCATCAGTCCCTCCCTCCTACCAGTTCGACGAAGACGTCTTCGAGTGTCGGCTCCTCGTCTACCATCCTGACGAGCGCCATCCGCCTGTCCGAGATGATCGCGGGGACCCAGCGACGCGCTGCGCCAATGTCCACGACCACGCACCGGACGATCTGCCCTTCACAGCTGCACTCTACAGCCCAAGGCTGCCCTGCGATGAGCGGCTCGAGTTCCTCGGCCCCGTCCTCCACCTCTACGACGAGTCGCACCGCGTGACCCTCACGTTTGAGTTCGGCCATCTTCGCCTGCCGCACCACGCGGCCGTGATCGAGGATCGCGACGGTGTCGCATACACGCTCGACATCGGTGAGAATGTGCGTCGAGAAGAACACGGTCGTGTGATCCCGAAGAGCCGCGATCATGTCGAGCACATCCTTTCGGCCCATCGGATCCAGAGCGCTCGTGGGCTCGTCGAGCATCAGGAGCCGTGGAGCATTGATGAGCGCCTGTGCCACGCCGAGACGCTGTTTCATGCCGCGAGAAAACCCGCCGACACGCTGGGTAACCCCGGCGAGCCCCGCCATGTCGAGAAGGGACGCCACGCGGTCATCGAGCGTGCGTCCACTGACACCGCTGAGTCTGCCCGCAAAGCGCAAGAACTCCTCGGCGGTCATCCAAGGGTAGTAGCCGGGGACGTCGGGGAGGAACCCGATGAGCGAACGCACGTCGTTGGTCGCGGTGACGACATCGTGGCCGAACACCGTCGCACCACCGGCGGTCGGGCGCGCCATCCCCATGAGGATGCGCAGTGCCGTCGTCTTGCCAGCGCCATTGGGGCCGAGAAATCCGAACACCGAGCCTTCGGGCACGGCGAGATCCACTCCGCTCAGCGCATGAGTCTCACCGTAGACCTTGGTGAGGCCGCTGATCTCGATAGCTGCGCTCATCGGCCGTCGCCCTCCCCGTACAGCGTGTCGACCGCACGGCGGGTGCGCTCACCGTTCGTGGCGCCCTTGGCCCCGGTCTTCACGTCGACCTCCTCGGGTACGTTGCGTCCGATCGCAACGTAAAGGATCGGCCCGATGAACGAATTGCCGAGAAAGATGATGATGAGTGCCCATATCCACTTCTTGTCGAACCGTACGCGTGGTCGACCGGCAAGATCGATGAGAGCCCAGACGGTGATAAGCAGCTGGACCGCCAGTAACCCGGCAAGGCCCCACACGACCCCTGTGGCTACATCGAGATTCGCTGCGATGGTCTCGATCATGTCTTGTCTCCTCCTTCTGATCATTCACCTGATGAGGGCGCATACCCTTTTCCACCTCCGAATCGCTTCCAAACTCCGTGCGGCGAATGGCGGTAGAACGCGGTTTCCTTACTCCTCCGCCGAGGAAATCCCATCAAGTCTGAAGATGAATCTAACGTCGCCGGTGGCGCGGTCGGGCTTCCCGAGGAACGTATCGTACTCCTCGGCCGCCAGCTCCATGCGGCGCACGGTCACCTCGCCAAGGCTCGCCTCGCCCAGACCTTCACCGATTCCGTCCGACATCGCGCCGAGTCCATCGATTGTGGCAGAGATACCCGGCAGCTCCATCCCCTCGAGCGTCCCGCCGTCTCGGACAGCGAGCAGCGACACACGCAACTGTCCGAGCATCTCTGGTAACTCCTCGAGCGCACCAAGGCCCTCGGCAGCTGTCGCGATACCCGAACCGACCTCGCCGATTCCTCCGGCGACTCCGCGCAACCCCTCCCGCGTGGTCACAAGTCCTGGCAACCGCTGTCCCTGGACGACTCCTCCATCACGCAGGGTCTCCAGTGCTGCGGCGAGCGCTTCGAACTGCCCGGGAAGACCGGCCAGCGGAACAGTCCCTGACGCCAGTGCGTCGAGCGAATCGGCTATCTGTCCGAGTCCTGTGGCCAGCCCGTCGAGCGAATCGCGGGTTTCGATGAGCCCGAGCGGCATCCCGAGCGCCTCGTTCCCGTCACGTAGCGCTTCGATCATGAGCGTCTGCGTGGAGAGTCCCGTCGCGATCTCGGTCACGGCCTCCACGGTCGAGGTAGGCTCGATCGTCACCGTGTCGCCGGCCGAGGCAGCCACGAGGTCCCACGCCATGCTCTCGAGTTCGGCGTTCGATGCCGCGATCGCGTCCAGATACGCGACCTGCCCGTCGATGAGCGCCACGAGTCCCGTTACTCCCTGCGCGGTATCTCGCACCCCCGATCCGATCACCTGGATCGCTCCGGGGACCTGGGCGAGACCCGAAAGATCCTGTCCGCGAATCCCTCCTATCACACCGTCGAGATAGGTGATCTGACCGTCAACGAGGTCGGCAAGCCCGTTTGCACCGGTGACGATCTCACGTGCGCCTGCCGCGAGTTGCTCGAATCCCTCTCCCACGCCAGAGAGTCCCGCAAGTTCGTCGGTATCGATCCCGCCCGCAATGGCTCCAAGGACCTCGTGGTGACCTTCGGAGAGTCGTGCGAGACCGTTGAGCCCATCGCGGACCTCGCCGAGCTGATCGGTGACCGAAAAGTCCGGTGAACCCGCCATCTTCGGGAAGACCGAGACGACGATGGGCTCGATAGCGATATCGGTGCCGTCCATCTCGATCACAACCGTCTGCTCCGGCTGTGGGAACGCCATAAACGTATGGCTGACCTTGGAACCGGTCACGGTCATGATCTCCGCATCGGCCTCGATGTTGCGAAACCGCGTCCCGTCCACGTCTATCATCACCGGAGCGAGCATCGGGACCCAGTACTCGACATCGTCGGTACGTACGACGCCATCGGCGTCCGCGTACGAAACGGTCTCCGTCACCACGAGTGAGTTCTTCACGGTGACCTCGATGCGGACGCGACCCGTTTCACCGGCGAGCTCATCAGGCTCGACAGCGCGACCGTCAAGGAAGTAGGCGGCTGAGACCTCGACGGGCAGCTCACGTTCGCTCTGAGCGCGGTAGAAGAAGTCACGGCGACCGTCGACATCCAACGTCCACTCGACACCCTCAGGCGTCAGTCTCGGCTCGATCTCATCTTTGAGGGCCTCGGCCGAGGTGAGGGGTCCCGGGTCGAGCACATCGAGCGTTCCGACACCCTCGACACGCAACCAATCGATGACAACAACGTCGCGTGGCTCGCCGAGCGAATCCGCAACGACGTATACGGTCTCATCATCGTGGATCTCGAAATCACCAGCAGCGCTCCTGCTCGATTCCGCGGTCGCCGGCAGGACCGCCGCAAGTGCGATCACTCCCACGAGTACGACGGCGAGTAGTGCGGAACGGACAGTGTCCGATGTGATTCTCCTCGGCATGCTGGATCTCACTTCCTCGGAATCTTCGGCCAGCCGAAACTGGCACGCTGCAGGACTGGCTGAGCGGCCACGAGCACCGCCGGGAGAAGAAACACGACCACCACGAAGCTGATGACGGCGCCCCTGGCGATCAGCAACGTCAAGTCGGTCACGGTGCTGACACTGCTGAGGAACACAAGACCGATCGTGGCCGCGAACATAGTGCTGGCACTGACCAGGATCGACGGCGCGGCGCCTCCGAGAGCCTCACGCATCGCCTCCTCGCGGTCACCGCGAGCAGCGAGCTCCTCCTCGTAGCGGGTCGTCAAGATGATCGCGTAGTCGACTGTCGCACCGAGCTGGATCGCCCCGATCGCAAGTGTCGCGATGAATATGATGTCACCGGCGGCAAACGATGCGATCCCCTGGTTGAACAGGATCGCAAGCTGGATGGCGGCAAGCAGTACGACCGGGACAGCCAGCGATCGGAACACGATCGCGACGATCACCGCGATAGCCGCGATGGAGAGCAGGTTCACCCGGCCGACATCACCGCGCGAGGTCTCCTCCATGTCGCCGAAGAGCACGCTCTGACCGGTCACGTGTGCCGTGCCCGGGTAGGCGGCGGCCACCTGGCGCAGATCAGCGATGACATCATCGGTACGCGAATCGCCGAAGTCGAAGGGGACATCGGCTCCCACGTAGGTGAATCCATCTTTGATGAACCCCTCGCGGGCCTCGGCCGGGATGAACTCGGCGGGAATAAGCGGCGAGACCGCGCGCGTGAACGATATGACGTCGCTCACGCCTTCGACACGCCCTACCTCGGTGGTGAGCCGGTCGAGATCGGCGATGCGCCCGGTATCCTCCGCGACCACAAAGAATGTCTGCGCACGGCCGAACTCGTCGGCGAGGCGCTCAGTTGCCACGAGAGCCGGCAGATCGTCCGGAAGAGCACCATCAAGGTCGTAGCTGAGTTCAAGACGGTCATAACTCCACAGTGCGGGGATGAACGCGAGCACGAAGAGCAGTGTGACCGGTACCGCTCGCCTGGCAAGCCAGCCACCCAACGCGTGAAAGTCCGGCAAGTGGACCTTGTGTGCGAATCGGCGAATAGCCCTGTCGAACGTCAGCAGGAGCGCGGGGAGGACCGTCATCACGGCGATGACCGTGATGACCACGCCGCGGGCCAGCGTGAACCCCATGTCGGCACCGAAACCGAGGCGCATGGCCCCGAGCGCCAGGAAACCCGCCGTGGTGGTGAGGGCTGCGGCAAGAACAGACTTGGACGTCGCGACGATCGCGTTGACCATCGCACGCTCGTTGTCGGCGCGCACCCGCTCGTGCTCGTAGCGGTGGTAGAGGAACAGTGCGTAGTCCATGGTGACGGCAAACTGGAGAGCAAGCACGATCACACCGGTCAGGTACGACATCTCCTGCCCGAGATAGAAGGCTGCGCCGAGGTTGTAGACGACCGCAAGTCCGATCGTGACCACGAACAGGACGGGCACTATGACCGAAGGGATGGTCAGCAGGAGCGCAATCGAGACCAGCACCAGCGCAGCGATCGTGAACCGGGCGCTGTCGGCATCCATTACGTCTTCGAGTTCGAGTTGCTCGACACCCGATATGTAGGTCTCCTCGGCGGCCATAGCCTCGCGAAGCTCGGTGACGGCTGCGCGGGTGAGGGGGTCATTCGCGCTTTCGGTGAAGCTGACCTGGAAGAAGGTCGCATCCCCCGCGAAGTATGAATCGGCGAGGTCGTGGTCCCAGAACGGACGTGGCACGGCCAGATCGCCGAGATCGTCGACCCAGGTGACCTCCTCGATGCCGTCGATCTGTTGCACGCGCGCAGTGATCGCCTGAACGGTGCGATCCGACGCGCCGACAACCATCACCTGCGCCGTGTTACCGAGCGCGAAATCTCCCGAGAGAACCTCGAAGCCTTGCACTGAGTCGAGATCGTCGGGCAGGTAGGAAAGCATGTCGTAGTTGATGGACGTGTTCATCATGCCGAACACACCGAAGACCAGCAGCAGACCCGCCAACGCAAAGACGGCCTTGCGCTTGTAGACGACCAGCTCCGCGAAGCGCCTCAGCATCAGCGAGCGATCCCATCGAAGAAAAGCCGCGCGATGAACGCGGCATGATCTTCATCGGTGGTAACGCCGATGCGATCCTCGTACGGAACACTGAGCGCGCCCGCGGCAACACGCGTGTTGACCAGGCCGAAGAGGCACTCAGCGGCCATCCACGGGTCGACCGGCTCAAACTCACCGGCTTCGATGCCCTCGGTGATGACGGCGGCGAGCGCCTCGATGGTGCGAGAAATGGCGGTCAGCAGCTCTGCGGCGAGCGGGCCTTCGGGGTCGGTAATGGGACGGATGAGGATCCGCACAAGCCCTTCGTCGGCGCTCACGTCCTCGATCCGCATGGTGATGAAGCGCTCCAGGCGCTCCCGTGCTGCTGTGCCGGGAGCGAGGGCCGCCCGGGAGCGCGCGTCGAACACCTCGCCTGCCCGCTCGACGATCGCGCGCAGCAGCGACTCCTTGTCGGAGTAGTGATAGTAGATGAGCGCGGTCGAGACGCCGCACGTCTGCGCGATGTCGGCGACAGCGACCGCTTCGTAGCCCCTGCGGCCGAAGAGCTCTATCGCGCACCCGAGAATCCGCTCGCGGGTGTCGAGAATCGCGTCATCGCCGTGCGACGGGTGCCGTGCGACGGAGTCTGGATCGCGTGTAGGTCCTGGCATCGGGCATCTCCCCCGGAGAGCGGGTGTGAACTGCGGGTACGCTCTGCGTTCGCACGGACGGCCGGAGTCCTGACTGAACGTTCAGTTACCATGTTGTGCCGATGGGACGAGGATGTCAACGGATCGAGCAGCCTCGCCTTCACCCCTCGATGACCGCCCGGTGCGCGAGCAATACTTTCCGAACCGCGGCAAGCCCGGCCCCCTCGTCGATCGCGATGGACGCCCGCACGGCGAGCGCTCCCTCGGCCATGTCGTGGTAGAGCGCGTAGGTGAGCCGGTCCTCGTCGTGCCGCGCGCGCCACACCAACCCTGCTGCACCCGGCGCACACGCGCACGCCGCCCTCCCCCACTCCCGCGTCAAAGGGTAGTCAGCCGAATCTGACTTCGTGAGCCACAGGCCCTGTCCCACGAGCCCCGCGTTCGCGCCGTGCAAGGCCACCAGCGCGAGATCACGAGTGACCTCAAGCACGGAGACCGACCTGCCGAGCACCCCGCGTATCGGCACTGCCCGCGCCCCCTCGCCGGCGAGGGGGACGTCGCGCAAGACCACTTCGGCGACCGCGCCT
The DNA here is from genome assembly GCA_964349355.1 of uncultured Coriobacteriaceae bacterium. GTDB lineage: Bacteria > Actinomycetota > Coriobacteriia > Anaerosomatales > SLCP01 > JAUVXE01. The sequence continues at coordinate 17,902 of CAYGFZ010000001.1, forward strand.
TCGAGCGAGTCCGCCGCGTAGAGTACCCCAGGGTGACCTGTGGGCGAGTTGAAGCGGCCTCCGGTGAAGCCGTCCGGCACGCTCACATCGAACGAGATCGCGTCACGCGCCTGTGAGTGGATGCGCCAGAGCCGCGAACCGGCGGACAGGATCTCGGTGGCGGGCCGTCCGATGATGCCGTCTGTCGGCGGCAGGCGGCGCTGGTCGACCCACGGGTCGCCCCCTCTCGCACCTGTCACACCGCGTCATCCTCGGCGAGCGACTCCGCGAGCGCGACGATCTCAGCCTCGCGCTCTTCATCCCCCAGCAGGTCCGCCGGTGCCGTGCCGCCCAGCCGCCCGCTGGGAGCGAGCCACCACGATGCAACTCCCCACGGGTCTTCAGCAGCGCAGAGCAGCATGTTAGCCTGCTCGGCTGCCGGGTACACCCTACCGCGCGCAGAGTCGATCTGAAACGCCGGATAGAGGTACTGGTTGCGATGCGGCACGCCGAGGAGCCGGCTCGCGACCCGCCTGCGGTTCGCGAGTTGACGCGGATTCTTCGAGCTCGACCCCAGCAGGTGTGACACGGCAGACGCCGTCAGGAGCTCGGACTCGTAGACGCGGGCCCGTACCTGGCCACGGAGCGCGCTTTCGGTAAGCACATCGGCATCATTGAAACGCGGGAGCTCGACCTCGTCGACAACGATGCACGGGTCGCCTGCGAGCTCCTCGGCGAGACCCTCTGCAAGGCCTGCCGAGCGCAGGAACGCGAGAAGCGACACGCGATGACGACCGAGTCCCGGAAGCGTCGGGCTCACCTCGGCAGCGAACGAGACCAGCGCGCGCTCGCGTTCAGCAGCGGTCTTCGCGCCCGCGAGTAAACTGACCGCCCGCTCCCACTCATCGGCGGGGGGGGCGTGTGGCTCTGCGGCGACGCGCGAACGATCGATCTTCGAGCACATGGCGACCTCCCATCGGGCTACTCTCGGACGATATGATACATACGATACGGATGCGTTCATCGTATCATACGTACCCTCGCCGGCGAGGATGCTAACGGGAGCAGGCTTCCCGGTTACCGTCCCCCGCTGCCACCCTCGCGAACTCCTCGGCAAAACGCGAAGCGAGGCGCTCGAAGGTGAATCCCTCGGCCATCTCGCGCGCGGCGAAGGGTACCGGCGGGTCGAGGATCAGCGAGCGCAGCTTGGCCACAAGCGCGCCCGGGTGCTCGTAACGGAACTCGGGCGCATAGAGGTCGGGGTATGCAAGGCGATCGGGCACGAGCGGGTAGGCGCCGCAGTAGCACGCCTCGACCATCGCCAGGCCAAAGAACTCGTTGATCGCTGTCGAGACAGCGATGTCTGCCGAGGCGAGGAGTTCCGCGTACGCCCCGCGCGATCCCGGCTCGCCGGCGTGCACGAGCCGGTCGCCGAGGGCCGCGGCGGCCTGCTGCATGAGGTCGGCGGTCTCGCGGAACGCCTGGCCGGCGATGGCGACCTCGAAGTCGAGCCCCTCGCCCGCCAGCGTGCTGACCGCGGCGAAGAACGCCTCCGGGTCCTTGTCGTGCTCCCAGCGATGCGGCCATACGATGCGGGGTCGACGGCCACGAGTCGGCGGCAGCACGTGATCGAAGGGCACCGGATCGAACGGGGGCGCCAACACCGCAGACTTCTCGGCGATTTGCTCGGCGACGCCCCGTGGATGGTGATCGGGGAACCGTTTCAGGAACGGCCCGCTCTCGCCGACGAACCGCTCGAGGTTCCAGCGCGTATTGAAGAGGCAACGCTGCGCAGCGAGTGCGCTCGTGATGTTGGTGAGAGGGAACTGGAAGTCCCACTCGGCCTCGTGCCGGTTGGGGTAGACGAGCTGGTTCTCGTGGAAGTAGACGATCGCGGGGACAGCGGCGAGTTCGGGACCCGCCAGGCCCTTGAACTCGGCGAGGTTCACGAAGGTAGAGGCGAACACCAGGTCGAAAGCGGGTCCCTCCCCTCCCGCAGTGCGCCATGCCTCGGCGAGCGCGCGCGCCTCGGCAGCCATCGAGATCGCCGCACCGCGCATCCGCCACTTCCACTTTCGTGCAGGTAGTGTGAGCAAAGTCCACCCGGCATCCACATGCTCCACGAGCCCATCGAGAACCGCACGATGCGAGCCGCCGTAGTAGGGCTCGAGCGCGAGGATCCGCAGTCGACCTCCCCTGCCCGCATCCATCAGCGCGCCTCTGCGGGAACGACACCCTCGGGCAGCCGTTTCGGCGCACGATAGGCGGGCGAGCCGAAGTCACGGTAGACCGCCGAGGAGACTGCGTCGGCGACCATGCGCTCCATGTCGAGCAGCTCTTCTGCGGCGCGGACCTCGGCGACGGTAGCGCGTGTGGCGGGGGTCCTCGGCATGAAGAGCGTGCAGCAGTCGGTGTGGTCGACAGTGGACAGCTCGAAGGTGCCGATCCGGCGAGCCTCGATGATGATCTCGACCTTGTCGGTACCGATCAACGGCCGCAGCACGGGCAGGGTCGCGGCATCATCGACCGCGGCGATGTTCTCGAGCGTCTGGGACGCGACCTGGCCGAGACTCTCGCCCGTCACAAGCGCCCGGGCGCCCTCGACCGCGGCGAACTCCTCGGCCACCCGGACCATCACGCGGCGGTAGAGTAGCACGCGCAGGTCGGGTGGGACGGCGAGCGATATCTCGCGCTGCAGATCGCCGAAGGGGACCACGTAGATGCGGGCCATGCCGCCGTAGAGCGAAAGCGCCGCACCGATCTCGGCGACGAGCCTCTCGGAACGATCGTCGGTCTGCGGGCGCCCTGAGAAGTGAACGCCCACGACGACGGCACCTCGCTTCATGAGACGCCAGGTAGCCACGGGCGAGTCGATGCCAGCGGACAGGAGCGAGACCACCGTACCCGCCGTTCCGACAGGAAGGCCACCGGAGCCGGGAAATTTGCGCGAGAAGATGAACGCGTCGCCCTGCACGACCTCGATGAAGCACCATGCGTCCGGGTTCGAGAGATCGACACGCAGTCCGGTCTCGTCGACGACATGCTGGCCGATAGCACGTTTCATCTGTAAGGAAGAGACCGGGTGGTCGGTGTTGGAGCGTCGCGCCTCGATCCCGAAACTCTTCGCACCCGGGACATCGCCCACTGCGAGCAGCACAGCAGCCTTCATGTCGTGTGCCTCACGGGAGGAGATGTAGACGGGTGCGGCGTAGGAGACCCCGGGAATCGCAGCCGCGCGCCCGCACACTTCATCGAGACGCGAGGTATCGGTCACCCGCACCAGCAAGCGGCTCGAAATGCGCTCGACCTTCTCGACCGGCATCCCGGCTAGAGCAGCATCGAGGTTATCCCGGAGGCGGATCTCGAAAGTGGAGCGGTTGCGCCCCTTGAGCCCGATCTCGTGATAGTGGATGAGTGCACCGCGCTCGAACATGGCACCGCGCTACTTGTAGCTGTCTTTGACCCGATCGTAGCCAACGTCGCCCGAGGAGATCTCCTCAAGAGCGAGTGTCAGGGGCTTGGTGCTCGTGATCGCTGAGATCTGCGACGGCGCCATCGTGAGCAGCGCCTGGTCACGCACACCGTGCAGCATATCGTTGATCTGGCGCGCCCGGCGGGCCGACAGGATGCACAGCGTGTACTTCGAGTCGACCTTCGAGAGCAGGCTATCGATCTCAGGCTGGATGACCATGTGCGGTATCAGTCCTTCTGTTCGTTGTCGCGCGTTCGCGCGTGGGATTCGACGATGTGTGCGAGTTCGGTCGTCGCTCGCACTACGTCGTCATTTATTACCACATAGTCGTACGTTCCCGCAATCTTGAGTTCGTCAACCGCGGTACGCAATCGGCGCTCGATCTGTTCGGGAGTCTCGCTTCCCCGGCCGACCAGTCGCCGTCTTAACTCCTCGAAAGACGGCGGTTCGACGAACACGAGTACAGCCGAGGGCATCGCCGCCTTGACCTGCGCCGCACCCTGCGGATCGATCTCGAGAATCACCTGTTCACCCACCGAGGAGTGCTCCTCTACTGTGGAGCGCAGGGTGCCGTACCGATTCGTATGCACCTCGGCCCACTCGAGGAAGCCGTCAGCGGCGACGAGGCCGTCGAAGTGTTCGGGCGTGATGAAGTAGTAGTCTACCCCGTCGACCTCACCTGGCCGCGGTAGCCGTGTGGTCGCTGAGACCGAAAGCCATAGTCCGGGGACCCTGTCGAGCAACGCCCGCACCAGGGTCCCCTTGCCGGCCCCGGAGGGACCCGAGACGATGAACACATCGCCCCGGTTGTTCCCCCCGTGGAGTGAATTCACTTCGATCGCGATCCGGCTCGGCCGAAGCCTAACCGAGCTTCTCCATCAGAGCCTCACGCTGACGGGCACCCAGGCCCTGGATCCGGCGGCTGTCGGAGATTCCCAGCTCCTCCATGATCTTGGTGGCCTTCGCCTTGCCGTAGCCGGGAAGGCTTTCAAGCAGGGTCGAGACCTTCATGCGAGCGACGATGGGATCGTCGCTCTTGGCCATCACATCAGCGAACGACATCTTACCGTCCTTGATCTTCGCGCGCAGTTCGGCACGCTTCTGGCGCGCCTCTGCTGCCTTCTTGAGAGCAGCCCGGCGATCCGCATCTGAAAGGTTCGGAAGTGCCATCGTTCCTCCTCGTCCTCTGGGCGGAGCTGTACACGACGCCCCACGATTGTACGCACAACCACGCAACGCTTACAACCAGAACACAGATGCGATGTTACGCTTGACCTGCGGAGATGCCAACCCTCAACTTACAGACGGCGACTTCCGGGGGAGTCGATCGGGACTCCGGATGCACAGTGGCCACACTCCGAGGGGTCCCAGGATTCGACCTCAAGTCTCAACAGAGGGATGAGTTCATCGCCGAATCGCTTCGACCCACCGCGGTCGATCAACGAGACAACGCCGGCGACCTCGCCGCCCCGTTCTCGAACAAGAGCTGCCACCTCTGCGACCGAACCACCCGTCGTGACCACGTCTTCTACGATCAGGACACGAGCACCCTCAGGCACATCGAACGACCGGCGGAAGGTCATCGTGCCGTCCTCCCGTTCACTGAAGATGAACCTGACCCCTAGAGCTTGCGCGACAGCGAACCCGATGATGATGCCCCCGACGGCAGGTGCGGCCACAAGATCGATCCTGCGACCAGAAACTCTTTCGGCGGCGGTTCGCGCGAGGCGTGTCGTCAACGCTGGATCCTCGAGAACCCGCGCACATTGGACGTACGTGTCCGAGTGACGGCCGCTCGTTAACTTGAAGTGCCCGCGCAGGATGGCGCCTGCTTCTTCAAGCGCGTTCAGGACCTCGGACTCGGTCATGATGTCGGTTCCACCAGGATTCATCTACCGCTCCTTACCCTTCGTCGATGATGCGCTCGACCGCTGCGACCGGGGAGTCGGCGCCGGTGATCGGACGCCCGATGACCAGATGGCTGGCGCCGGCACCGAGCGCATCGGCAGGTGTCGCGATCCTGGCCTGATCTCCCGTCGCCGCCCACGCAGGCCGCACTCCGGGAGTGACCACAAGAGCCTCCGGCCCGAGAAGCCCTCGCGCGTCCAGCGCTTCCTGCGGAGAGCACACGACCCCTTGTACTCCTGCTTTGCGCGCGAGGCGCGTCAGCAGCGCGACCTGTGCGGCAGGGACTCCGTTGACTCCGGTCGCGGCCAGAGCCGCCTCGTCGATGCTCGTCAGGACCGTCACCGCGATCACGTCCGGGGTATCGGCCCCACACTCCCGGCTCCCATCACAGGCGCCCTGTATGGCCGCTTCCATCATCGCGATGCCGCCAGAAGCGTGCACGGTGAACATACTGGCTCCGAGCCGTGCGATCTGACGCGCGGCCCCCTCGACCTGATGAGGGATATCGTGCAGCTTCAGATCGACGAAAACCCGGAACCCCATATCAGTCAATCTGGCCACGATCTGAGGGCCTTCAGCGTAATAGAGGGTCATACCGACCTTCAGCCACGATACGTGACCCTGAAGACTGCGAGCCAGTGTGAGTGCGGTGTGCGCGTCAGTGTCAAGTGCGACTATGATCGCGTCGCGCGTCCTGCCGTCCCTGTCACCCGTGCCCATACTCATCGTGTACTCTCACCACCCGTCGATCGAGATCGGACGTTGCGGGCCCTCCCAGATACTCTCACGGGAACCACCGCGCTCATCGAAGCGAGTGACGACCGTGCGGATCGATGCGTCACGATCGCTCCACTCTTCGTCCAAGATCAGGATGCCGCCATCAGGATGCCACACAGCACCGTAGTTGATCGGCAGATGACCGAGCTGGGTCGTCTCATCTGGAGTCATGAGCCAGATCGACTCGTCAGCGAGAATCATCACTTCCGCCTGTCCCGCGCCGATGATGCTCAGGTTCCACGAGCGGTCCCACTCCTCAGGCACAGATAGGTCGTCGAACCGATTCGCATGAAATGAGACGCCCTCCGGCTCAATCGCAACAAGACGAGTCGCACCTTCCCGCTCGTCAGCCTCGTACGCTTCCTCGTTGATCTTCGTGGCAAAGAGAACGTCGTCTGAAGGATGCCACGCGGCGACTGCCGCACTCGCTCCCATGCCGACGTGCCCACGCATCTCGGCGACGACGCCCCCCTCGACTGCGTCGACGACGAGTATCCGTGCCGTATCGGACACCTCTTCCGACTCCCCGGTCTCTTCGGGCTGATCGGAGCCACCAAAGAGCATATCCCACCAGGAGATCCCCTCATCGAAGAATGGCATCTCGGTGATGGGTGAACGTTCGACAAGGGCAAGGAACCGGCCCGAAGGCGACCAGCCTACGATGTCGAAGGTGCCGAATCCCGCGGGAAGCACGACCTCGCGAGTCTCGCCAGGAGAGGCCTGGCTCTCGATCAGAAGCCGCGATGGGTAGACTCCCCTGCTGGCATCGACCTGTGGATACACCGTCAACTCCGCTGGACCTGGCCAGGCCGTCCAGCTGGGATTGGGGTTGTCAGCGGGACGGGGGCTGCTCTCGGAAAGATCCCACGTGTACAGTTCATCCGGAGCACTGTCACCCAGCGGATGCACCCGACCTGAGGTCGGAGCCGCGCTGTCCCCCGCAGGGACCAGCCATGCGACCCATCCGAAGTGCTCGACCGCAAGAACGTGATAGCCGGCCTCCGTCCGCGTCTCGTCGGTCTCGCGATCCCAGACGACCACCAGCGGTTCCTCATCGGCGGTGAAGGTCTGGATCACAGCGTAGCGCCCGTCCCCACTCCAGCGGACGAACTCGGCACCCGACTGAAACGTCTCCACAACGCCCTCGAACGCGGTCCGGGCAACGAAGACCGATGCGACACTACAGACACAACATAGAAGCAGTGCCACGACCACCGCGACGAGAACCACTGCGACCGATGCCCGACGCCGCGGCTCCGATTCCGTCGGTATCGGCTCGGGGATCGGCGCAGGCTGATCGGACGGTGCCTGGGGGAGGTTCCCGTCACTGTGTTCAGACATCCAGTGCCCCCGTAAGATCCTTTACCGATCGAATGGCGCGGGCGTGGCAGAGCTCGGCCAGACCGTCGACGATGCGAACCGTACTCGTCGGGTCCACGAAGTTGGCGGTACCCACGGCTACCGCGGTCGCACCTGCAAGCATGAACTCGGCGGCGTCCTCGGCGGTCATGATGCCTCCCATCCCGACCACAGGGATACTCACCGCTCCGGCGACCTGCCAGACCATCCGCAAGGCGACAGGCTTGATCGCCGGTCCAGAGAGCCCCCCGACGACCCGTGCAAGTCTCGGCCGGAACGTCTTAGCATCTATCGCCATCCCGAGGAGTGTGTTGATCAGCGAGACTCCATCAGCGCCCGCGGCCTCGACGGAGCGGGCCACCTCGACGATGTCGGTGACGTTGGGCGAGAGCTTGACGATGAGCGGACGATTCGTGACCGCTCGGCACACGGCGGTGACCTCGCTGGCTGCGGCACAATCGGTACCGAAGGCCATACCGCCGGCATCGACGTTGGGACACGAGATGTTGACCTCGTAGGCGTCGACATGCGATTCGCGGTCGAGACGCTCGATCACCGCAGCATACTCGGCCACCGTATGACCGGACACGTTCACAATGACCGGGACGCCCGGGGCATTCTCGGCGAGCCATACGAGGTCTGTCGCACAGAACTCTTCGACACCGGGGTTTTGCAGGCCGATGGAGTTGAGCATCCCGCTAGATGTCTCAGCGATCCGAGGAGCAGCATTGCCCTCCCACGCCTCAAGCGAGACTCCCTTGGTGACGATGGCGCCAAGGCGCTTCAGGTCGATGAAGTCAGCATACTCCCGACCGCTGGCGAACGTGCCAGAGGCGGTCAGGACCGGGTTGGCGAGCTCAAGCCCGGCCAGGTTCACTCTCATGTCCACGCGACTGCTCACAGGTGGTCCTATCCTCTACCTCGACTTGATGGTCAGTGTCCGGGTCCTGTACCAGGCGAGTCCCACAGGACCTCCTCGGCCGGGAAGACAGGGCCGTCGACACAGGCGCGCTTCAGTCCGGAGGTCGTGCTCACCACACACGAGAGACAGGCGCCGATGCCGCACGCCATCAGCCGCTCAAGCGACACCTGACACGGTACATCGACCGCCGCTGCCTGACTTGCGACGATCCGCTGCATGACCTCGGGTCCGCAGGTATAGATGACGTCGAACCTTCCCTCCCGCAGGAGAGATTCGCACACACCCGTGACGAACCCATGGGTGCCGCACGAACCGTCATCGGTCGCGACCACAACGCGGCGGGCGACACGTTCGAAGAGGTCCCGGCCCAGCAGGCGATCTTCGCAGGGAGCGCCTGCGGCGACCGTGACAGCGACCCCGCGTGCGGCAAGGTCCTCGGCAAGCATGCCGAGGGGCGCTGCACCGAGGCCCCCCGCGACGAGTAGCGCATGAGCGGTGTCGTCGGGGATGTGCCACCCGGTACCGAGCGGTCCGAGGAGGTCCATCCTGTCATTCGGCTGTACCTCAGCGAGGAATCGCGTGCCGGCACCGAGCACCTGATAGAGGATCTCGATCCGCTCACCGCTCGCCCGATAGACCGAGAACGGTCGTCTGAGCAAGAAGTCGGTCCCACGGGCGATCCGCAGATGTACGAACTGACCGGGGCAAACAGATGCGGCGCTGTGAGGTGCGTCGAGAATGAGCAGACCGACTCCCTCCGACACGCGATCGTTCGCGACCACGGTCACGTGTTCGAGCGAAGGCGCGACCCGGCGATGACTGCACTCTGCGCCACCCGATTCGATCACACTCCCCCACCCGCCCCATCATCGAAGTCCTGCAGAGCGACCACATCGAGTCGCCCATCGGTCCCGAGAGCGGCTTCGATCGCATGGACGACCGCGCTGGCCGCCTGGGCCGTGGTGATGTTCGTGATGCCGTGGCGGATCGCCGCCGCACGGATATGATAGCCGTCCGAGCGGGTCTCCTGCCCGAACGGCGTGTTGATGACGAGTTGCACCTCGCCGTTCTTCATCGCATCGACGATGTTCGGACGACCCTCATGGACCTTGAGCACCTGCGTCACAGGTATACCGGCCGCCTTCAGGCTTCGGGCCGTCCCGCCGGTAGAGAGGATCTCGAACCCGAGGGTGTGCAGGTGCTTGACGACCGGGAGGATCGCACGCTTGTCGCGGTCGCACACGCTCACGAACGCAGTCCCGCTCGTGGGGAGCGAGTAGTCGATCGCCAGCTGCGACTTCGCGTAGGCTGCCGGGAAGTCAGCCGCTACCCCCATCACCTCGCCCGTCGACTTCATCTCAGGACCGAGGACCGAATTCGCACCCGGGAAGCGGCCGAAAGGCATGACCGCCTCCTTCACGCAGTAGCGGCCCAGGTCCCGGCCCTCCTCGGGCAGGCCCATCTCTGCGAGCTTCTCGCCACCCATCACGCCAGCAGCCACCTTGGCGAGCGGGACTCCCGTCGCCTTGCTCACGAACGGTACGGTACGACTCGCGCGCGGGTTGACCTCCAGCACGTAGACCGACTGGTCCTTGACCGCGAACTGGATGTTGATGAGCCCATGCACTCCAAGCTCGAGTGCGAGGGCGCGAGCGTACTCGACGATGAGCTCGATAGTGTCGGTTCCGAGGGAGAACGGTGGGATACAGCAAGCCGAGTCGCCCGAGTGGATGCCTGCCTCCTCGATGTGCTCCATCACGCCGCCCACATAGACGGTCTCACCGTCGCACACTGCATCGACGTCGACCTCGATTGCTCCTTCGAGGAACCGGTCGAGGAGAACGGGGTGCTCTGGCGAGACGCTCGCCGCTTCCGCCATGTACTTCTCAAGGTACTGTTCGTCGTAAGCGATGACCATGCCCCGGCCACCGAGCACGTAACTCGGACGCACCAGCAGCGGGAATCCGATGCGGCGCGCGACTTCGACGGCCTCGGCGTGCGTGTACGCTGTACCGGCCGCCGGATAGGCGATACCGAGGCGGTCGAGCACCCCTGAGAAGCGCTGCCGGTCCTCGGCCAGGTCGATCGCTTCGGGCGCGGTACCCATGATTGGAACACCTGCGTCCTCAAGAGCATGCGCGAGCTTCAGGGGCGTCTGACCACCGAATGTCACGACGACACCCTCGGGCCGCTCTGCCTCGACGATGTCCATGACGTCCTCGAAGGTCAGCGGCTCGAAGTAGAGGCGGTCTGAGGTGTCGTAGTCGGTCGAGACCGTCTCGGGGTTGCAGTTCACCATGATCGTCTCGAAACCGAGCTCAGACAGCGCGTACGCGGCGTGCACGCAGCAGTAATCGAACTCGATGCCCTGTCCGATACGGTTGGGCCCTGCGCCGAGGATCATCACCTTGCGCCTGTCACTCGGCGCGACCTCGTCCTCTTCCTCGTATGTCTTGTAGTAGTAGGGAGTACCCGCTGCGAACTCCGCGGCGCAGGTGTCGACCGACTTGAAGGTAGCCTTCACCCCGAGGTCGAGCCTTCTTGTTCGGACCTCGGCCTCGGTCACACCCAGAAGGTAGGCGATCTGTAGGTCGGCAAGACCGTGCTGCTTCGCGCGGCGCACCAGGGCCTCGTCAACTGCATCGAGGGATCCTGCCGAGAAGATCTCGGCCTCGATACCGACCGCCCGCTCCAACTGCGACAGGAACCACGGATCGATGTGCGTCAAGTGATGAACATCCTCGACCGTGCGGCCGCGCCTGAACGCCTCGGCGATGTAGTAGACCCGCTTCTCGGTCGGCGTTGAGAGCATCGCGTCGAACTTGTGCTCGTCGAACGTGTCGCGCCCGTCGGCCCCCAACCCCGCACGCCCGTTCTCCAGTGACCGCATGGCCTTGCCGAACGCCTCGGCGAATGTCCGGCCGATGGCCATCGCCTCACCCACCGACTTCATCTTGGTGGTGAGTGTCGTGTCCGTACCCGGGAACTTCTCAAACGCCCAGCGCGGGATCTTCACGACCGTGTAGTCGATGCTCGGCTCGAAGCACGCGGGCGTCATCTTGGTGATGTCGTTGGGAATCTCGTCGAGCGTGTAGCCGACGGCCAGCTTTGCGGCGAACTTCGCTATCGGGAAGCCTGTCGCCTTGGACGCGAGCGCCGACGAGCGCGAGACCCGCGGGTTCATCTCGATGACCACGAGATGGCCGTTAACAGGGTTCACCGCGAACTGGACGTTGGAGCCGCCGGTCTCGACACCGATCTCACGCATGATCGCAAGCGAGGCATCCCGCATCATCTGGTACTCGCGGTCAGTGAGCGTCTGTGCGGGCGCGACAGTAATCGAGTCCCCGGTGTGCACGCCCATCGCGTCGAAGTTCTCGATCGAGCAGACGATGACCACGTTGTCCTTGCGGTCGCGCATGATCTCCATCTCGAACTCTTTCCAGCCGATGACGCTCTCTTCGATCAACACCTCGGCGACCGGAGACAGCGAGAGTCCGCCTGCGACTATCTCGCGCAACTCCTCGACGTTGTACGCGATTCCGCCGCCCGCACCGCCGAGCGTGAACGACGGCCTCACGACGACCGGGAATCCGAGCTCTCGCGCGAACTTCTCGGCGTCGCGCAAGGAGTACGCGTAACCGCTCTTGGGCACGTCTAGACCGATGCGCCCCATCGCCTCCGCGAAGAGCTTGCGATCCTCACCCATCTTGATGGCATCGAGCCTCGCGCCGATGAGTTCGACGCCGTACTCGTCGAGCACGCCCGACTCCGCAAGCGCAACGGCGCAGTTGAGCCCTGTCTGCCCGCCGAGGGTGGGCAGCAGCGCATCGGGGCGCTCACGAGCGATGACACGGGTGACGAACTCGGGCGTGACCGGCTCGACATAGGTGCGGTGCGCGAGTTCGGGATCGGTCATGATCGTGGCGGGATTGGAGTTGACGAGAACGACCTCGTAGCCGTCCTCGCGCAACACCTTGCACGCCTGGGCGCCCGAGTAGTCGAACTCACACGCCTGGCCGATGATGATCGGGCCCGAACCGATAACCAGGATCTTTTTGATGTCATCGCGACGTGGCACGCGGGCTCCTTCTCTTCGTTTACGCGGTTTGCGTCTTACTCGCTCGCAATCACTGACAGGTAGTCGTCGCGGCCATCCATCATCGCCGCAAACGCATCGAACAGGTAGCGCGCGTCATGCGGACCGGGAGCGGCCTCGGGATGGTACTGAACCGAGAACGCCGGACAGTCCAGGAGGCGGACCCCCTCGGTAGTCATGTCGTTGAGGTTGACGTGTGTGAGCTGCACGCGGCCGAACCGCTCCGAGCGCACCACCGGGGCGACGCCGGCCGCGGCCCAAGCCGCCAGGTCACCGGCATCGTGGTTCAGGTCGCTGGACTCCCCGGCTAGCAACGGCCCGATCGAAGCGAAGTCAACACAGAAGCCGTGGTTCTGGCTCGTGATCTCGACACGTCCCGTGAGGAGGTTCTTCACCGGCTGATTGCCGCCGCGGTGGCCATACTTGAGCTTGTAGGTGTCGCATCCGACGGCAAGCGAGAGCATCTGATGCCCGAGGCAGATACCGAACACCGGCACCTTCCCGAGCAACTCCTGCAGGGTGCCGTAAAGGTAGTCGACCGCTGCCGGGTCGCCGGGTCCGTTCGCAACGAAGACGCCGTCTGGTCCGTGGGCAAGGACCTCGGCGGCAGAGGTCGTCGGAGGCACGACGAGGATATCGCAGCCTGTCTCGGCGAGGTTCCGCAGGATGTTGTACTTGATTCCCGAGTCCAGTGCGGCCACGCGATAGCGCGGGGACACCGGCAGCACTCCGGTGTCGACCGGGATCTGACCGTGCGGCCCCTCCATCCCCCACCGATAGGGTTCGGCGACCGCCACCTCTGCGACGAGGTCACGTCCGACGAGCCCCGGGGACTGGGCAGCCTTGGATACAAGCGAGGCGGGGTCGAGATCTGTTGTTGAGATGACTGCGCGCATGGTACCTGCGTCGCGGATGTGCCTGGTAAGTCGCCGGGTATCGACGCCATCGATCGCGACGATGCCGTTGCGCGCGAGAAAGGCTCCCAAAGTCTCCTCGGAGCGCCAGTTCGACGCCACCTCGGAGAGCTCACGCACCACGAAGCCCGTCGCGAACACGCCGCGGGACTCCATGTCGGCGCCGTTCACACCGTAGTTGCCGATATGTGGACTCGTCATCGCGATGATCTGGCCTGCATACGAAGGGTCCGTCAGCACCTCCTGATAGCCGGCCATCGAGGTGTTGAACACCACCTCGCCGGTCGCTTCACCTGCGGCGCCGCACGCGCGGCCAGCGAACACCGTCCCGTCTTCGAGTGCGAGTAGTGCGGGGATTGCGCTCACTCAGTCGACCACCTTTCCGTTCTTGAGGGCGAACTGGCCACCGACGAGCACATCGGTCGCCTTCCCCAGAAGTGTCGCGCCGAGGAAAGCCGAGTTGGCCGACTTCGAGACGAACCACTCGCGCCTGACCTCGACACGGGCTTCCGGATCGATGATCGTAAGGTCGGCGACCGCCCCGGGTTCCAGCCGGACCAGCGGGAGTCCGAACGCCGCACGTGGAGCGTGCGCCATGACCCGCGCGAGATCTGTCCACTCCATGCGCCCGGGCTGAACGAGATGGGTGATCATCAGCGAGAGTGCTGTTTCCAGCCCGGTGGTTCCAAACGGCGCCAACTCGAACTCAAGCTCCTTGTCGTGAGGAGCGTGCGGAGCATGGTCCGTGGCGACGCAGTCGATCGTGCCGTCGAGCAGCGCCTCGATCAGCGCCTCTCGGTCCGCGGCGGTCCGCAGTGGCGGGTTCATCTTCAGTGACGTTTCGTACGCCGTGGTTATGACGTCCTCATCGAGGAACAGATGATGAGGGGTGACCTCGGCAGTCACCGCCACACCCCGCGCCTTCGCCTCGCGGACGAGCGCAACGGAACCGGCGGTCGAGAGGTGTGCAAGGTGCAGGCGGCAGCCCGTCAGCTCAGCGAGCCGGATGTCACGAGCGACCATGACCTCCTCGGCGGCGGCGGGTTGGCCGGACAGTCCGAGGCGGGTCGAGACGACACCCTCGTTCACCACACCGTCGCCAGCAAGCGACTCGTCCTCGCAGTGACTCACCACGATCGCGCCGAACGCGTTGGCGTAGTCCATACAGCGGCGCATCATGGCAGCCGTCTGTACGCCGCGTCCGTCATCGCTGAAGGCGACGGCTCCCTCTGCGAGCATATCGCCCATCTCGGCGAGCGCTTCGCCCTTCTGCCCGGCCGTGAGCGCACCGATCGGATGGACGCGGACCACGCCGGTCTCCTCGGCGCGCTCGATGAGAAAGCGGACCGCTGAGCCCGTGTCGCACACCGGAGAGGTGTTCGGCATCGCGCAGACCGCTGTGAAGCCGCCGTGAGCCGCGGCGCGGGTACCGCTCGCGACCGTCTCCTTGTCCTCGCGCCCAGGCTCACGCAGGTGCGTGTGCAGGTCCACGAGACCGGGGACAACGATCTTCTCGGCACACTCGACCGTGATGCCTTTGGGAATGGTGAGGTCCTCGCCGATCTCGACGATCTTTCCGTCCCGAACGATCATGTCTGCAACGCGATCGACTCCGGCCCCGGGGTCGACGAGCCGTCCGCCCTTAAGAAGCAACGCCACCGCCCTCACCTCCCAACAGCAAGTACATCACGGCCATGCGCACGGCGACACCGGCGTTGACCTGGTCCAGTACGACAGTCCTGGGTGAATCAGCCACCGCCGAGGAGATCTCTACGCCGCGGTTCATCGGACCGGGATGCATCACCAGCATCTCAGGCTTCGCCGAGGCGAGGCGAGCCTCGTTCATCCCATAGAAGCGCGCGTACTCGCGCACGCTCGGAAAGGGCATCCCTGCGGCACGTTCCATCTGGATACGCAACAGGTAGACGATGTCGAGATCGGGAAGCGCCTCGTCGAGCGAGGTCGCGACCTCCGCTCCCAGGACGTCCGGGCGAGCGGGTAGCAAGGTGGGTGGAGCGATGAGGACCGGAGTCGCCCCGACCTTCCGCAGAGCCGGAACGAGCGAGCCGGCCACGCGGCTGTGGCAGATGTCGCCGACGATCCCGACCCGCAGCCCCTCGAGACGACCAGCGTGCTGGCGGATGGTGAACAGGTCGAGTAAAGCCTGCGTGGGGTGCTGATGCTTGCCGTCACCACCGTTGATGACGTGTGCGTCCATGCACTCGGTGAGGACGTGAGGTGCACCTGCGTATCCGTGGCGCACGACGATGAGATCGCACGCCATGGCCGAGAGGGTCTTGGCGGTGTCGCGCAGGCTCTCGCCCTTGACGGTCGCCGAAGCCGAACCGGTCATGTTGATCGCGTCGGCGGACAAACGCTTTGCGGCGATCTCGAACGAGGTTCTCGTGCGCGTGGAGGGCTCAAGGAAGAGGTTGATGATCGTACGGCCGCGCAAGGTCGGGAGCTTCTTGATGCGCCGCTCGTTGACCTCCTTAAACGACTCAGCCGTGTCGAGAACGGTCGTGATGTCGTCTGCGGTCAGGTCGTCCATCGAGAGGATGTGGCGCGAGGAAAGGGCGCTCACTGATCGAGCACCTCCTCGAGGATCTCGACTGCGTCAGGGATGCCGTCCGTAGCTTCGAACCATGCCCGGACACGTTCCCTGCGCGAGGTCGGCACGTTCTTGCCTACGAAGTCGGCGCGGATCGGGAGTTCCCGATGACCGCGGTCCACGAGTACTGCGAGCTGGATGGAGCACGGGCGACCGTAGTCCATGATCGCATCCATCGCCGCGCGGATGGTGCGCCCTGTATACAGGACGTCATCGACGAGGACCACATCACGGCCCTCGACATCGAACGGGATGTCGGTACGGTGCACCTCCGGAGAGAGACGTGTAGCGACGTCATCACGGTAGAAGGAGATGTCAAGGTTTCCGACCGGCACCGCAACTCCCTCGATCCTCTCGATGCGCTCGGCGAGCTGATCTGCGACCACCGCTCCGCGAGTAAGGATCCCCACCAGGGCGATGTTGCTGCATCCCCTGTTGGCCTCTAGAATCTCGTGCGCGATACGTGTCAGTGCCCGGTCAATCGCCGGACCGTCCATGACCTCGGCCTTTTTTCGGTACTCCACCGCTGCCATACGCCTCCTTCCGAGGACTCTATCCTTCCCGGACCTGCCCCTGAGACGAAAAACGCCTCCTCGCCAGGCGGCAAGAAGGCACATGCAGCGTCGGGCACAACCCATCGGTCACCCGGTCGTCGCTCTGTTCCCTTGCCGGCCTCACGGGACCGGTCTTAAAGGTCTTCCCGAAGATAGCAGGAGTACGACAGGATTCCTAGCCCTCAAACGACCCGGGTTCGTTCTCGCGATCCTGTTCGACCCCCACATACCCCTCATACCCCGTAGGCCCTGACGCAGGAAGCCGAAGCGCGAATGTGCTCCCCGCTCCTGGCTGGCTCGACACCATGATCGTCCCGCCGTGGGCGCGGACGATGCTGTACGCGACGAACAGCCCGATACCCATACCTCCGAAACGGCGCGTATCGGACATGTCGAGCTGAGTGAAACGATCGAAGACCCCCGGGATACGATCCGGCGGCATCCCATCGCCCTCATCTCGCACGGAGACGAGGACGGAGTCATCTGCACCCGAGATCGACACCGTCACGACCCCGCCGAATGGAGAGTACTTGATCGCGTTGTCGAGGATGTTCCCGATCGCGCGACTGATCTGCCGCTTGTCGCAGCGGACCTCTCCGACTCCCGGGGCCACCTCCGTGTCGACCCGCACACCCTCCGGCACGACCAACTCTGAGACCGATGCGTCGACGACTTGCCGGATATCGCACGTCCCCAGCTCCAGCGTCACTCCCTCGGCCTCCATCTGCGTGACCTCCAGCAGGCGTTCTACGAGGTCCTGCATGCGGTGAGCATTCGACCTGAGCTTCCCGAGAGCGGCGTCGGCAGGCGGAGCGAGACCCTCGGCGTGCTGAGAAAGCAGGTCAGCATAGCCGATCACCTTCGTAAGGGGTGTCCTGAGTTCATGCGAGACCACGGCGGTGAAACTGCTCTTAAGCTGTTCGAGTGCACGCTTCTCGGTCAGATCCCGCTTGACGATGACGACGTGCCTGATAGCCCCGTGTTCGCCGCAAACAGGAGCGAGCGTGACATCCTCGAGATAGGACAAGCCGTCCCTGCCGGTGTTCGTAAACTCCCCACGCCACACGCGCCCGGCCTCGACAGCCCTCCACGCATCCCGGTAGAGCGGTTCCCGGTAGAGCGGAGTGTCTGGCGATGAAAGGGCCTCTCCGTCGCGCGCAAGAATATCCTCGCCCACCGCCTCATCGAACCCGAATCCCGTCAGTTCGCTGAACGCCGGGTTCACCCACCGGACTACTCCAGCGATGTCGGCGATCACGATCCCGTTCCCCGCAGACTCAAGCGCTGCCGATTGGAGACCCACCTGCTCTCGTCCCTCGGCGACGAGGATCCCTATGGCGACCCGATCTGCAAGACGACGCAGGGTGTCTCCACGAGGGCCCTGAAACTCGTTCGAGTGTCCGGTCACGAGTCCGATCGCCCCGACCGTCACGCCGTGCGCGCGCAGCGGGATGGCCGCGGCGGCCTGGGCACTATGCGTCACCAGGTCGGCTCCGTTGTCCTCGATCCTGACATCCTCGAGTGTCACGACCGTGACCTCGTCACGCGCCATAGCATCTTCGACTGGACACATCGCCTGAGGGGCGATGCCGCCTACGAGATCGTCGAAGTGCCTGGCGAGCTGTCCAGAAAGTGCCATCACCTCGAGTCTTCCAGTAGAGACGTCCTGCAGCATCACAAACGCCAGCAGGTATCCGAACTCCGCGACGAGCCGCTCGCAGGTGACGTCTAGGACCTCTGATCGCGGCCGATCGAGCAGAACGGCAAGATCGATCCGGGCCATGGTCCGCTCGACCGCTGCTGCCGTCATCCGGTCAGTGACGTCGATGCCGAACATCAAGACGCCGTCGACCTTGCCCGAGGAATCGGTGCTTACGGTTCCCGACCACTCGATCGCGCGCCGTTCGCCCTCGCGCGTGAGAATCGCACACTCGTAGTGGGTCGACTCGCGAGTCCGCAAGAGTCTCTCCAACTCGGGCGCGCGCAACTGACGGACATCTTCAGGAACGAACCGCCCGGAATACTCCGAGCCGAGCACTTCATCAGCTTTCCAGCCCGTGATGCGTTCGGCGCCGGGACTGAAGAGGCGGATATGGCCATCAAGATCCAGTCCGAGAATGATGACCTGTGCGGTGTCGATGATGCGACCGGAGAAGTCGCGCTCAGCACGCAACTCATCCTCGCGGCGAATCCGCTCGCGAACCTGGGAGTCGAGGTCCTCGATCAGTCCCTGCTTTATCTCGACCTCGTCTCCAAGCGCACGCATCGCCTGCTCGAGCATGGTGTTGGCGCGCTCGAGGTCGGCGACCTTCTCCTCCAACTTGTGCACCAGTCGCTCACTGTACTCGCGAAGGACGACGGTCTCGTCGGCAGTGCGTGGGCGGCGCGGCGTCGGGCGTCCGCCCCCCTCTACAACGTCGACCAAGGTCCGGAGCAGCACATCTATCTCTACCGGCTTGCTCAAGAAACCGTCTACGCCAAGGTTGAGAGCGAACTTCTCGTCGGCCGGGTCGGTATAGGAAGCGGTGTAAAAGACGATCGGGATATCCGCGAGTTCAGGATCGGCCTTCCACTCACGCACCAGATGATAGCCGTCCATACGCGGCATCAAGATGTCGCTGAGGACGACATCTGGACGTCGGGTCCGCGCCTTCTCAAGCGCATCGATTCCATCGACCGCGGCATCGACATCATGACCGGCAGACAAGAGGATCGTGGTGGCCAGATAGCGTCCGGCCTCCTCGTCATCCACGACAAGAATCCGCATGACCCCCCCGTCGGCTAGTCGAGATACGCCTCAACCTCGGACACGAAACGCTCGGGATCGATGGGCTTGGAGATGTAGCCGTCACATCCAGCCTGCAGGATAGCCTCGCGATCGCCCTTCATCGAGCATGCGGTCAGCGCGACGACAGGCAGCTCAAGACCGGGATCCTTCTTGATGAGCCGAGTGGCGTCATGGCCGTCCATCCGGGGCAGCAGCATATCCATGAGTACGAGATCCAGCCGTTCCGTTCGGGCGACAGAGACCGCGGCCTCCCCATCGGTGGCGACGAGAACCTCGTACCCGCTCTTCTCGAGCAGGAACTTGACGAGGTAGAGATTCTGAGGGTCGTCCTCCACGACCAGAATGCGCACTGCCATCAAATCCCGCCCCTCGAAACACAACGAACGGACCACGACCCCTCAACTCTACCCCATCCCATACGGGGTTCCTACTCCTCCGATGAACGGGCAGACGAACGGTCATCCTCCCCGTGTGTATCACGTACCTCACGGAGCACCCAGAACGTGAATACTGAACCCTCGCCTAAGGTGCTCGTAACCGTGATATCCCCCCCGAGCATTCGCGCCAGCTTACGCGATATCGCGAGCCCGAGCCCGGTACCGGCCGGCTTCTCTGCGGCAAGACGCCTGGCCTGGTGAAACTCATCGAAGATGGCATCCACGTCTTCAGCGGCGATCCCACACCCGGTATCGCTGATCTGGAACTCGACGTAGTCGCCTCTCTCCGCGAGCGAGATCGTGACGCTGCCCTCTTCGGTGAACTTGATCGCGTTGCCAACAAGGTTATAGAGAATCTGGCGGACCTTCGTCCGGTCGGTGAATACCTTGACCTCCCCGTCGCTCTCTTCGGTGACCTCCAGACCCTTGGCTTCAGCGAGCGGCTGGAGGTCATCAACCACCGACCCGACCAGCGCACGGATCTCAAGTGAAACAGGCTCGATGCTCACGCGAGCTGCCTCGATGCGGGACAGGTCGAGGACATCGTTGATGAGTTCGAGCAGGTGTTTTCCGGAGCGGTGAACCATGCTCACCTGCTTGTGCTGCTCCTCGGTGAGCTCACCGGTAAGTCCCTGCAGGAGAATCCCGGAAAACCCTATGATCGAGTTGAGCGGTGTTCGCAACTCATGGCTCATGTTCGCGAGAAACTCGCTCTTCACTCGTGTAGCGAGCCGGAGCCGTTCGTTCACGGTGCCCAGTTCGCGTGTACGCGCCTCGACAAGCTCCTCAAGACGTTCGCGATAGAGTCTGAGTTCGAGTTCCGATCGCTTCTCCTCCGTGACATCGAGAATGATCCCCACGATCTCGTTGGGCCCATCTCCGTCAGCCACATGTGGGGCGGTATGGACGACAACATCTATCAGGGTGCCGCTCTTCGTCAGGCAACGACCCTCGATACGCCGAGGCAGCTCACTTGAGAGGGAGTCATCCAGACCCGAAAGTAGCGGTTCACCGGAGTCCGGCGAAACGATAGGGAGCGGTTCGCCTAGAACCTCCTCGGCTGTCCAGCCAAAGATCCGCTCGGCCGCCGGGTTCCACTCGGTGACCCTCCCCTCGCAGTCGACAGCGATGATCGCGACGGGCGCTGTCTCGACGAGAGCTGACAGCCGCGCGGCCGTGCGGTGCAGCTCCGTGGTCGCCTCCGCCAGCGCGGTGACGTCGTCGGGCAGCACGAGCACGGCCCTTCGGCCCTCGAACTCGAATACATGAGAGGTGATCTCGACAAGGATGGTGCGGCCGTCCTTCGTCAGATGGCGCCACAGCCCCACCTCATCGAGACCCTCGGTCACCTCCCCGATATTCATGAGAAACATGGGGACGTCCTCGGCAGGTCGAATGTCTGCGATCGTCATGCCGAGGAACTCGTCGCGGCTGTATCCGTAGTGGCGGACAGCCGCATCGTTGGCGTCAAGGAACGCCAGCGTGTCCAGATCGTAGACCCACATCGGCCGAGGATTCGACTCGAAAAGCTCGCGGTAGCGGTGCTCACTCGACTCGAGGCGCTCCTGGATGCGCCTGGTCTCCTCGGCGTCGCGCAGCTTCTCGACCCCCAGGGACAGATCGCCCTCGATACGGTGCAAGAGGGTGATCTCCGCATCTGTGAAGACCCCGGTCCGTGTCGAGAAGACACAGAAGCTGGCAACACTCTCCCCTCGATTCTTAATGGGCAGAACCGCCATCGCACGCACCCCGCCCTCGGCCAGAGGTCTGGCACACGGCGCCGCGCGCTCGACCGTGACCTGGTTATCGATACGCATCTCACCGGTCTCGAAGACTGAGTACACTATGCAACCATCGAGCTCATACTCCGTCCCCTCGCGCATCGACTCCGAGATCTTCGAGGATCCGCCCACGGACACGGCGACGACGGTAGCGTGGGTTCGATCTGAAGAGGGCTCCACCACCCATGCGCCATCGAACGCCCCCGCCTCCACCACCGCTCGGCAGACACCCCGATAGAGTTCGTGCTCGTCGTCGGTACGCATGAGCAGGGAGCTCACGTCCGCGAGAAACCGGTAGATCCGGTCGGCGGCGGAGCGCGTCTCATGCGTCTCGCGAGCGGCGCTAAAAGCCTTCGCGGAGCAGACGCGAACGATGAAGAACAGTGCGCCGGCGGTGACAGCGACTAACGCCAGGCCCTTGTACGTCTGGATGTGCGGAACAGTGTCAAGACCGAAACGGACAACCGCCTGATCCGAGAAAACGATCCACACCGCCGCGAACATCGCGTACGTAAGAGCTGCGCGAGCAGCAAGAAGTTCCGCGTGCGTATTCGAATCCCGCTGCACCGGACCTCCCTTCGGCATCGTGGAGATGATTCCCTTACACCGCGACGTCCAGGCACGACGCTCAGACTTGCTACCGCAAAATACCTACCCTGTTCTTGCTGCGGCTATCATGTCGAACACCTCGTCGCCCGCCTCGGTCCGGCTCATCGAATCGGGCTCTATCTCGGCAAGCACCCGTGCGAGATCGGGGGGCAGGCTGTCGACGAAGGAAAGGTGCTCACCTGTGATCGGATGGTCGAGTTCCAGCCGGTACGCGTGAAGGAACTGCCGCGTGAGTCCGCGGTCGGCTTTGACCTTACGCGACCCGTACGTCTGGTCGCCCACCACCGCGTGGTCGATGTAGGCCATGTGCACGCGAATCTGGTGCGTGCGCCCGGTGTAGAGCTTGCACTCCACGAGCGTGTAGCCGTCATCGTGCGTACCGGCCATGTAGCGCTCCAACACGCGAAAGGTCGTCACCGACTGCCTCGCCGAGGAACTCTCGACCACGGCCATCCGTTTTCGGTCCCGCGGGTCCCGGCCGAGGGGTGCGTCGATGAGCCCGGAGTCAGGCGCGATGTAGCCGTGAACGAGAGCAAGATAGCGGCGGTCGATCGAGCGGATCTTGATCGCCTCGGAGAGCGCGGCCTGGGCGCGGTCGTTCTTCGCCACCATCATGATGCCGGTCGTGTCCTTGTCGAGCCGGTGCACGATTCCCGGTCGCTCCTCTCCCTGAAGCATGCCGAGGCCATCCTGACAGTGCGCTAACAAGGCGTGCACAAGAGTGCCCGTCCAGTTGCCCTGCGCGGGATGGACGACAAGGCCGGCCTGCTTGGAGAGGACTATCATGTCGTCATCCTCATACCGGATGTCGAGCGGGATGTCCTCGGGCACGAGATCGGAACCCTCCGGCGGCGGAATCTCGAAACTGACGCGTTCGCCGGGGCGGAGAACGTGGCGCTTGGTGACTATCGCACCGTTCACGCGTGCGAACCCGTCCTCGATCAGGCGTGCCGCGGCAGTACGCGAGACCAGGGATTCATGCTGACCGAGAAAGGTATCGAGCCGCTGCCCGGCGTCTTCTCCCCGGACCGTCACCTCGAAGTATCGCGACGGGTCCACACCCATCACTCCTCGGGCCCGAGGCAAGGATCGGGTTCGGCTGGGCTGCGCCGCTCATCGACCGGGGCGAATAGGGCCCAGATGAAGAGTCCCCCTGCGCCTACAACGAGGCCGATGTCAGCGATGTTGAAGACCGGGAAGACCAGGAAGTCGAAGAAGTCGGTGACCCGGCCAAAGACAATGCGGTCGATGAGGTTCCCGATAGCTCCGCCTGCAACCATTCCCAGAGCGAGCGACAGCACAAGACTGTTAGGCCGTGCTCGCCACCAGTACAGCGCGATCGCAGACAGGACGAGGACGGTCGTCACGATGAAGAGTGTCTGCTGACCCGGCATGAGCCCGAACGCGGCACCGGTGTTGCGCACGTAGGTGAAGTGGAAGAAGCCCTCGATGACCGGGAGAGACTGCGACGGGTGCATCGACTCACGCACCACAATCTTAGTGAGTTGATCGAGGGCAAGGACCGTGGCGAACGCGACCAGCAGCGTTGTCCCCGGACGTCGCGCCTCTACCGCGACTCTTCGGCGGCCTTGCACGTGATGCACAGTGTCGCGGTTGGCAATGCCTTGAGACGCTCCTCGCCGATCTCGGCGCCACACTGCTCGCACGAATGGTAGGCGCCCTCGTCCATACGTGTCAGAGCGTGACGGACTGCGAGGAGAACATCACGCGTGTTCTCCTCAAGAGTCATATCGAGTTCGCGACTGAAGGTCGCGCTGCCCTGATCGGCCATGTGATCACGATAGTTGTTCTCTCCACTGGCTTCGGAGAGAGTCTCATGTCCCTCGCGTGCGATCGTGTCGATCTCTTCTTGGAGCCGTGCTAGTTCGGCCTCGAGGAACATCCGAAGCTCGTCTGTGGTGGCCTGGTTCATCGCGGTCTCACCTCCGACAATCGGCGGTATCGCAAAGCGCCCGGGAGTCCGGGCGCTCGTTCGATTCTGCCTTGAAGTATACACGAGAGACCCTGCGAACGGTGCGCCGCGCCCCGATGTCGGCGCACCGCCTGTCGGCGCACCGTTGTGAGTGACTAGCGACCGCTGAGGACCTCGGCACATCGTGAGCAGACCTCGGGAAACGTCACGTCGACCCCGAGCTCGCGGTGGTTCCAACAGCGCGGGCACTTCTCGCCCGAGGCGGTCAAGACTCCTGCACCGTACTCCTCGCCCTCGAGAAGCACGACCTCGGCGACGATGAACATGTCTGCAAGCCGCTCATTTCCGCGGTCGCGCAACACCGAGATCGCCGAGGCGGGAGCGGTAAGCTCGATAGCGGCCTCCTGGCTCTTGTTGACGACCTTGGCTTCGCGGGCATCTTCAAGAGCCTTCGTGACCACATCGCGGGCCTCGAGGACGACGGAGTAGGCGGCGCGCAGATCGGCTGCCTCCTCGGCCGGAACCTCGACCGTCGGCCAACCCGCGAGCTGCACGCTCACGTGGCCCTCGCGAAGCGACTCGGGCATGAACTGCCAGATCTCCTCGGCGGTGAAGGTGAGAACGGGCGCGACCAGACGCACGAGGGATGTCAGAATGGCCGCAAGCACGGTCTGGGCGCTTCGGCGGGAGAGGGAATCGGCGCCGTCAGAGTAGAGGCGGTCCTTGAGGACATCGAGATAGAACGACGAGAGGTCGACCACACAGTAGTCGAACACGGCGCGATACACCTGGTGAAACTTCCAGACGTCGTAGGAGTTCGTGACCCGCTCGACGAGTTCGTGGAGCGTGACGAGCGCGTAGCGGTCCAGCTCCGGCATCTTCTCGAACGGCACTTCCATCGAAGGGTCGTAGTCGGCGGTGTTAGACAACAGGAAGCGAAAGGTGTTGCGCATGCGGCGGTACGCCTCGCCCGTGCGACTGAGGATCTCATCGGAGATCGAGACGTCTTGGCTGTAGTCGGCCGCAGCCGCCCACAGACGGATGATGTCAGCCCCCGACCTCTCGATGATGTCGAGAGGTGAGATCACGTTGCCGAGGGACTTGCTCATCTTGCGACCATCGCCATCCACGATGAACCCGTGCGTGAGCACGCGCTCGTACGGGGGCGCGTCGTAGGCTCCCACGCTAGTGAGCAGGGCAGACTGGAACCAGCCGCGATGCTGGTCCGAACCCTCAAGGTAAAGTTCAGCCGGACGGTGTAACTCCTCGCGTGCGTCGAGAACGCTCGTGTGCGACACGCCGCTCTCCCACCATACGTCCACGATGTCGTCCTCGGCGATGAGGCTGGAGCTTCCGCAGCTGGTGCACTTCACGCTATCGGGAAGGTACTCGGCGGGTCTCTTGGTGAACCACGCGTCGGCTCCCTCGGTCTCGAAGAGCCGGATGACCGCGTCGAAACTCTCGGGAGTCGCGACCGTCTCGCCGCACGAGGCGCAGGAGAAGACGGGTATCGGCACCCCCCAGGCGCGCTGCCGGGAGATGCACCAGTCGGGACGGTCCGTCACCATCGAACGGATGCGATTCACCGACCAACCGGGAATCCACTCGACCTGCTCGATCGCGGCGATAGCACCTTCGCGAAGCGGGCGCACACCATCCTTTGCGCGATCCATGGCCACGAACCACTGTTCGGTCGCGCGGAAGATGACCGCCTGCTTGCAGCGCCAGCAGTGCGGGTAGGAGTGTGAGGTCTTGGTAGCCGTCTCAAGTGTGCCTTGCGCGCTCAGCCACTCGATGATCTTCGGGTTCGCGTCGGTGACGCGCATTCCCGCGAACGGACCCCCGCCAGCATCGAACACGCCATCATCATCGACCGGCATCCGGGAGGGCAGGTCGTAACGCTGCCCCATCAGGTAGTCCTCTTCGCCGTGACCCGGGGCGGTGTGCACCACGCCGGTGCCCGTGGACAGCTCAACGTGCTCACCGGTCACAAGCACACCCGTCACACCCTCGTGAATCGGGTGAGCGTAGGTCAGATCGAGACTCGCAAGCTCAGCGCCGGTCAGCCGTACCGGTTCACCGTCCGAGCCACGCACCAGTTCGGGTGTTTCGCCCCAGCCGGCGACCTCGGCGACATGGCTGACAAGCTCCTCGGCCAGTACGACGACATGCCCATCGCGCACGACGCCGACGTACGTAGCGTCTGCCGCTAGTGTGACGGCGACGTTTGCGGGAAGCGTCCAGGGAGTAGTCGTCCAGATGAGGATCGAGACCGGCGTCTCCGCCTCACGACCCGCATCCGTCGTGAAGGCAGCAGGTGGGCCGGTGAATGCGAAGCGCACGTAGATCGAGTCGCTCGTCACGTCCGCGTACTCGATCTCGGCCTCGGCGAGCGCGGTCTTACACCGGATGCACCAGTGGATCGGCTTGGAGCCCTTGTAGATCATGCCGCGGTCGTACATCTCGCGGAAGATGCGCACGTTGCCGGCCTCGTAGGCTGGATCGAGGGTGAGGTAGGGCCGATCGAAGTCTCCCCGTACGCCAAGGCGCTGGAACTCGGTTGCCTGCACGTCGACGAACTTAAGCGCGTACTCGCGGCAGAGCGCACGCAGCTCCGCCTGGCTCGTAGTCTTCATCTTCTCAGGGCCGAGGTTCTTCTCGACCTGGTGCTCGATCGGCTGACCGTGGCAGTCCCAACCGGGAACGTAAGGCGAGTGGAAACCGCGCATCGACTTATACTTGACGATGAGGTCCTTGAAGACCTTGTTGAATGCGGTACCCATGTGGATGTGGCCGTTGGCGTACGGAGGCCCGTCGTGAAGGAGGAACGGGGGGCCGTCTGCGGTCGACTCGTTGATGAGCCGGTTGATGTCGATCTCCTTCCAAAAGGCCAGCCACTCCGGCTCGCGCTTCGCCAGGTTCGCCCGCATGGGGAACTCGGTCGAGGGCAGGTTCATCGTCTGCTTGTAGTCCACCGTGGCCGTCCTCTCAGGTCACTTGCCGCACAAAAAAGCGCGCTCGTCCTCATCTGCCTGGGACGAAGCGCGCATGTGTACGTCTCCGCGGTACCACCCGGCTTGCGCGAGCGCGGATGCGCCGCACGCCACTCGGTCCGCCCTGTAACGGGGGCTACCGTCGGAATCTACTGGGCGAGAGATTCGCGCGCTGCCTGTCTCGCCAGCGCCTCCCGGCGTTCGGTCCGAAGCTCGAGGGTGATCTTCGCATCCGGTCGGTCCCCGCGGGCTTACACTGTCCCCGCTCGCTTTTCCGAGGGCCTCTTTTCCGGGCTACTCGTCCCCGTCATCGCCTGCATCCCTATATGTGCGACCACCTGTCGCGTGGGTGCGATGGTAGCGCGCCGTGCGGTCACCGGTCAACGCTCCGCGGGTCGCCGAAGGCGGCGCGGACCTCCTCGGCGGTCACGTTCTCGATCTCGAGCTGCTTGTGGCGTGAGGAGTGACCGCGCAGGACCGTGACCGCGCTCTTCGGTACGCCGAGGGACTTCGCCACTACGCGACAGACCGCAGCATTGGCCTTGCCGCCGTCGGGAGCGGCAGTGACCCGGACTGCAAGCTCGTCTCCGCGACAGCCTACGACCTCATCACTCGCGGCGCGCGGGGTAACGTGAACCGCTATACCCACGCACGCCATTGCGGCCTAGTCGATCTCCTCGATATCGATGTCGTCTTCGCGCTCACCTAGCGAGTCGAAGCCGGGCATCGAGAACTCGCGCGGAGCCTGCATCTCCACATCATCAGGAAGGTCTGCGGGCGATTCCAACTCGCCGAGGTTGACCCCGGTGACGAAGCCGGACTCGGGCACCTCGACGACGGGCATGGCCCGGGTAGCGCTGGGGTCGTCAGCGGGTGCGGGCGCGGGTGCTGCCGGCCGCGCAGTAGCCGGAGCCGCTGGTTCGGGCGCTAGTGCCGATGCGCTTGCAGCGACAGCGGCGCCAGCTTCCTCGAGTGCCGCCATCGCAGATTCCGCAGCGACTTCGACCTCGGCGACCATCCCGCTGTCGGTCTTGCCTACCAATACGCTGATATCATCGGGCAGCCCGACCTCGCGCACGCTTTCCAGGTGCCTCTCCAACGCGCTGACAAACTCGGAGCGAAACTCCTCCTCGGCCTGCTTGATGCGAACGAGCTCGCCCGCGACCGTCTGCTTCTGCCGGAGCGCACCGTGGATAAGTTCCTTGGCCTTGACCTCGGCATCACGAAGCAGCGTTGCCGCCTCCTCGCGCGCGCGCATCACGATATCCTCGGCGGAGCGCTGCGCGGCGAGCATCGTGTTGTGGAGGGTCTTCTCCATCTCCTGATAGGAGCGGACCTTGTCACTTGCGCCATCGAGACGCTCGGACAGGTCGATGTTCTCCTTGAAGAGCCGTTCGAACTCGTCAGCCACGTCATCGAGAAAGGTATCGACCTCTTTCTCGTCGTATCCGCGCAACGAGTGGCGGAACTCCTTGTGGTGGATGTCCATCGGAGTGAGCTTCATCGTGTCGATCCTCCCCTACAGACCTGCAGAACGCAGCAGCGTGATGATGGCGGGTTGAAGCAGATAGCGTAGCACGAGCAGCGCTACGAGCGGCGAGAAATCGACCGCTCCGGCACTCGGTACGATGCGGCGAAAAATGCCGATGTACGGCTCACAGATGCTCGCAATGACACGGTAGACGTCAGCCAGGACACCGTCACGGCTGATCGGGAACCACGAGAAGATCACGTATACAAAGATGAGAAGCCCGTAGAAACTCAGGATACGATCGGCTATAA
Organism: uncultured Coriobacteriaceae bacterium; assembly: GCA_964349355.1. Lineage (GTDB taxonomy): Bacteria > Actinomycetota > Coriobacteriia > Anaerosomatales > SLCP01 > JAUVXE01. Next base: position 46,820 of record CAYGFZ010000001.1, read on the forward strand.
GCCACAGAGAGAAACCTGTCACGAACCCAACTCCTTTGCGCGCTCAACAGCAGCGGTGACGGCCGCGTTGATCGCGGCCCGCACACCGAACGCCTCAAGCATCTCGATTGCGGCGATGGTGGTGCCACCCGGACTTGCGACCCCGTCGATGATCTGCTCGGGATGCTGGCCGGTCCGCTCTACGAGCACGGCTGTCCCGAAGACGGTCTGCACAGCGAGTTCCTCGGCGATATGGCGCGGCAGGCCATGCATGATGCCCGAGCGAGCAAGCGCGTCGATGACGAGCGCGATGTACGCCGGACCGGAGCCCGATATCGCCGTGGCTGCATCCTGATGATGTTCATCGAGAACGAGAGCGCGCCCGAGCACCGAGAAGAGCTCACGAACGAGATCTACCTGCTCATGGGTGGCCTCGCTGCCTCCGCTTATCACGCTCATGCCCTCACGCACGAGAGCAGGCGTGTTGGGCATCACCCGGACGACCGCGGTCCCCGCGGGAAGTCCCGACTCCAGTCTGGCCGAGGAGATTCCGGCGGCAATGGACACCACGAGCTTGCCGTGGACCGAGTCATGGATCTCGGCAAGTACCTCGTCTATCACCTGAGGCTTGATCGCCAGCAGCACGATGTCAGCCTCAGCCGCAGCCTCAGGCGCGGTCTCGACGCACCGGACGCCGTGCGCGAACGTCAACGCCTGACGGCGTTCGGGAATCGGTTCTGCGATGACGATCGCCGAGGCGTCGAAGACGCCCGACGCGGCGAGACCTGCAGCGATGGCTTCGCCCATCCTGCCGCCGCCGACGATCGCGAGCGTACCCTCTACGTGAACGTGTCCTGGATTCATCCGCATCATCCTAGATCGAACAAGCCTTTGTCGCGGAGTTTGCGCCGGTCCTCGGCGGAAACGTCGACATTGGCCGGAGTGAGCATGAACACCTTGTCGGAGACCTTCTGGAGGCCACCTCCAAGGCCGTACGTCAATCCGCTTGCGAAGTCTATCAGCCTTTTGGCTACGTCGGGCTGGGTCATCGTGAGGTTCATGATGACCGGCGTGCCCGACTTGAAGTGATCCGCGATGGACTGGACCTCCGAGAAACTCTTTGGCTCGGTGATGTGCATCTTGACGTGCGGCGTCATCGACGCGACCTGCCCGCCCGTCGGCACCGACCGCAGCGGCGCGGCTTCACGTGCCCGCTCTAGGTCCGGCTGACGCTCGAGGCGCCTGACCGATGTTCGCTGGTACGACGGATCGTGCGAGGCGGCAGTCCGCCCGTAGTAGCCGTCGGTACTCCTCGGCTCGGCAGGTTCGCCATCATCCTCGTCGTCGTAGTACTCGTCATCGTACTCATCGTCCCAGTCATCAGCCAGGCCGAGGCGTACCTTGATGTTGTGGAACAGGCCCACGGGAGCCTCCTTGTTGACACCTACCTACCGAACAACACCCTCCCGACACGCACGATCGTAGCGCCTTCCTCGATAGCAACACGGAAGTCGCCTGACATGCCCATCGAAAGTTCATCTAACTCTACCCCATTGAGGGGCATCGCGCGTAGAGAGTCGCGCAGTTCTCTCAGCTCACGGAAGACCCAGCGCACGTCTTCTGCCCGGGCGAACGGAGCCATCGTCATCAAGCCGCGGACCTCTATGGATGCGAGGTGCGAGGCCTCAACAAGCGCCTCGCGCACATCCGCGGGGGCGAACCCGTGCTTGCGCTCCTCGGCGGCTACATTTACCTGCAGGAGCACCGGCTGGATGACGCCCGCCTCGGTCGCACGGTGATCGATCGTGGAGAGCAGTTTGAGCGAGTCTACCGAGTGGATCAGGTGTGCCCTGCCGACGACATCTTTGACCTTGTTGCTCTGCAACGTGCCGATGAAGTGCCACCGCACATCGGGAAAGAGTCCCTTCTTGCCGAGGAACTCCTGCACGCGATTCTCACCGAAATCCACCACGCCTGCGGCGATCGCTGCACGTATCTCCGGGACACCGACGGTCTTGCTGACCGCGACGATGGTGATCTCCTCGGCGGAACGACCGCACGCGTCCGCAGCGTCCGCAACCTGTCGTCGGACCGCCTCGTATCGCAGTGCGATGCTCGGCATACGGGCTAGCGAGCCTCCTCGTTGGCGTCGGAGAGTGCTTCGAACTCACCGGTCACAAGGTATGCGATGCGCTCGCCGATGTCGACCGCGTTGTCCGCGATCCTCTCGAGGTACCGGCTTGCGAGCACCATCGAAGAAGCCCACTCGATATCCTCCTCGTCCTGAAGGCGTGCGAGTTCGCGGAAGAACTGCTTGTAGAGATGGTCGATCGGCTCATCGAGGTCCTGGAGCTTGCGTGCAAGTTCGAGGTCGTTCTTCTCGAGCGCCTCACAGGTCGCGTCCAGTACCCGGTAGACAAGGTTGCCCTGGGCCTGGATGAGGTCGTAGAGCGTCTGCGGACCACGCCTGTCGGCCGTACGCTTGGCTGCCCGAGCGATGTTCACGCCGAGATCGGCCATACGCTCAAGGTGCAGAGCGATGTAGGTGAGCGAGTGGAGCAGCCTAAGGTCGCGTGCGACCGGGAACTGAGTGGCTATCACCTCAAGGGAGTGCTCCTCGACGGCGAGCGTACGACGGTCGATCTCATCGTCGCCCGCGATGACCTTCTGGGCGAGGTCGAGGTCGCCGTTGACCAGGGAGTTCACGGCATCGCGAGTCACGTCCGTGACGGTGTGGCCGATCGAGAGTACCTCGGCCTTGAGATCTTTGAGTTCCTGCCTGAATCCTTCGCGCATCGGTGCGCTCAACTCCTCTTGTGGTACGCAAGCCGGTATGGGTGCTTTCAGTATACCGCGCGCCACCTGCCGAACCCGCAGTTCACGAAGGTTTAACCGAAGCGCCCGGTGATGTAGTCTTCCGTGCGCCTGTCCTTCGGCGAGGTGAACAGGTTCGATGTACGGTCGTATTCGACCAGGATGGCGGGCTCTCCAGCCTCTTCTTGCAGGAAGAACGCGGTGAAGTCGCTCACTCGTGCGGCCTGCTGCATGTTGTGGGTCACGATGACGATCGTGATGCGGTCCTTCAACTCCGCCATGAGGTCCTCGATCTTCTGGACCGAGGTCGGATCGATGGCCGAGTACGGCTCGTCCAGGGTGAAGAAGTGCCGTACCCTCTGGAGCGGATAGTCACATTACGATCGAGTGGAACGCCTCGCGCGTACCGGAAGCCTCATCGCGGTTGACAAGACCGATCTCCTTGTCATAGCCGCCAAGTTCCGACCAGTTCTCGATCTCGCCGGAGAAGATCGCCCGAACCTGCTCGGTCGTGAGTGAGTCGACAGGGTTATCCCGATGGACGATGACCGTGATCGCATCGAACGCGATCGGGGTGTCGTAGAGGTCGAGCTTGGCCTCGGACGGCTTCAGGTCTCGTGACGAGGTCCCGACATCAGACGACCCATGAGCAACGGTCTCGATCCCTGCAGAGGACCCCAGGCCGGACACCAGCACCCTCTTGTCCGGGAAGCGCTCATGGAACATCTCGCCAGCGATCTCTGCGATAGGAAGCATGGTCGTCGAACCGGTGACGATCAACTCCGTCGCCGAGGGGGTCCGATCGCCGCACCCCGAGAGGGCCACGGCGATCAGCACAACGAGACACGCCGACACGAGACCACGAAGTACCGCGGGTATGCGCATGGATGCGGGAAGAATCGCTTGAATTGTATGCGGCCGCAAGAGCCGGTTCGCCATCTACTCGCCCTCTGTGATCACAGCGAGCGCACCGTGCCTGCCAGTCATCGATTCGGCACGATACGAAAAGAACCTGTCAGTGAGGTCGTGAGTGCACGCTCCTACTGACGTGGTCCGCCCGGCCGACACGCCACTGCGCGCCAAGCTCTCACGAACGACGGCAGCAAGATCGAGACGCCCGTCGACCGCGCCGATGGTATCAAATATGTTGCAGAAGTGCGAAAGCAATCTTTCATCTAATTCGTAGCAGCAGCGTGCGATATGTGGACCGATATAGGCGTTGATGTCCGAAGGGGCACAACCCGCATGCGCGGCCAGTGCCGAAGCGGCGGTTCCCGGGAGGGAGACGAGTGCGCCGCGCCACCCTGCATGCACGACCGCGACAGCGGGTCGCGGGCGGGTGGCCACCAGGACGACGGGTACGCAGTCCGCGAAGAACATCATCAGCGGCAGGTCACGCGCCGATGTCACAAGCGCATCGGTGGCGGGCACAGGAGGCCGGCTCCCGTGTGCGGGCTCCGCGAACGTTCCCGAGCCTGCCTCTCGATCACCCACGACTTCGATCCGCTCGCCGTGTACCTGCTCGGCAGTCACGAGCCGCTCTCTAAGACCGGCGATACCCAGTGCACCGAAGAGTCTCGTGCGGTTTGTGTCGACTGCAACTGCGGCGTCGCCCACGTGCGCCGCAAGGTTGAGTGACTCATACGGTGATACGCTCACGCCTCCGGAGCGCTCGGTAAATACGACGAGGATGCCACGTTCCCGAAGAACCGGATCAAGATGGATGACCACCTCATCGTACTCAACCCTTCGGAGCGACGGATTGACTGCGATGTCACTGCGTGACGACACGGAGGGCTCCAAGCAGACGGGAAACATTGCGGAAGGAATTGGCAGGCGGGGGCGTTTGGGGCACACTTATTGTAGCCGAGGTGAGTACGACCTTGGCGGGACTGCTCAGGGGGAGGTGACACTATGAAGCGGTCATCTAGCTTCGCTGCTGGTATCGTTGCTCTCTGCACGCTGCTCGCAGCCGCCCCCGCGTTCGCACAGACCTACGACGATCCTTTCGGCCCGACGTTCGGAATGTTCTTCCTTTTCTGCTGGGGCATCATGGCGCTCATAGGCCTGGCGCTGCTCGTGCTCAACATCTGGATGCTCGTCGATGTAATCCAGCGACAGGAGTACGAGTTCCCGGGATCCACGGGCAGTAGCAAGACCCTGTGGCTAGTCCTCTTGGTCGTCGGTCTCGTCATTGGATTCGGATGGATCGTAGCGCTCGTCTACTACTTCCAGGTCTTCAAGAAGGTGCGGCGCGGCACGGCTCAGCCCGGTGCCGCACAGCAACCTACATACGCTCCACCACCCGCAGCTCCTCCGACGCCGCCAGCTCCACCGGCGCCTCCGGAGGACGAACAGCGATAGTTCTCGAATCTTCGCAAAGAGGAGGTCCGCAATGTATGCGGACCTCCTCTTTGCGCTCAACTCTCTCCGAACACGATCGGACCCTGATACCACGGGGTCTCACCGCCGTGGTATCAGAGTCCAGACCGGGAAGTCATGCTAGTACGAACGCTGCTTCAGAAATGGAGGAATCTCGAGATCGTCATCAGCGTGGATCGGCTCGAAAGTGGGGATCGACGATCCGGAATCCTCGGCGGACCCGAACTCCATCTTCTCCTGCTTGCGGCGACGTCCTTCGAATCCGGTGGCTATCACGGTGACGCGAATCTGATCCATCAGGGAGTCGTCGATGACAGCTCCGAAGATAATGTTGGCATCCGGGTGGGCCGCTGCGGCTACGACCTCGGCTGCCTCGTTGACCTCGAAAAGACCGAGGTCCGAGCCACCAGAGATGGACAACAGCACACCCTGCGCGCCCTCGATGCTTGACTCGAGCAGGGGGCTTGAGATGGCGGCCTTTGCGGCATCGTGCGAGCGATTATCGCCAGCAGCAAGTCCGATGCCCATGAGTGCCGATCCGGCGTCGGCCATGATGGTCCGAACGTCGGCAAAGTCGAGGTTGATCAATCCGGGAACGGTGATCAAGTCGGTGATTCCCTGAGTGCCCTGACGCAAGATGTCATCCGCGATGCGGAACGCGTCGAGGATTGAGGTCTTCTTCTCGGCTACCTGCAGCAGCCGATCGTTGGGAATCACTATCAGCGTGTCGACGACCTCGCGCAGCCGAGCGATGCCATCCTCCGCCTGAAGAGCCCGCTTGCGCCCCTCAAACGCGAACGGGCGGGTTACGACACCGACCGTGAGCGCTCCGATCTCCTCCTTGGCGACCTCGGCGATGATGGGCGCCGATCCCGTACCCGTTCCACCACCCTCACCTGCGGTGATGAAGACCATGTCTGCGCCCTGAAGCGCTTCCTTGATCTCTGCCCGGCTCTCCTCTGCGGCCTGAAGACCGATATCGGGATTCGCGCCGGCACCGAGACCCTTCGTCAGGTTCACTCCTATGTGAACCTTGTAGTCAGCCTCAGACATCAGCAGAGCCTGGGCGTCAGTGTTCACGGCGATGAACTCGACGCCCTTGACGCCAGCCTCTACCATCCGATTGACGGCGTTCGTGCCACCGCCGCCAATGCCGACGACCTTGATCACTGCAAGGTAGTTCGCGCCCGTCTCGAGCATGGTTTCCCTCCCCGTTCGTGAAGGTGCGAGAGAACTAGATTCAACCTCAACTTTACGGTTACTGTCTAGGTGCAACGGTCAATCTTCGCATAAACCTTATAGAACACGCAAGAGGTTTTCAAGAAACTCATCCAAGAAATATCGGGGCACCGGCAATTAGCTGCGGAAACGCAATGGGGGCAGCGATTGCCCGAGGAGGCTTGCGATCACTCAACCTGGTTGCAACTCCCTTTAGGGTAGATCGAGCCCTCGCCACGTGGGTCGATCCGCCGTCCGCACGTTGATGTAAACGACCGCGCCAGACTGCTCCTCGAGGATCCCTCGCGCCACGACATCCTTGCGGGCGATGTCATCCGCCGACCCGACAAGTATCTCAACATCCTCGTTGGTGATGAGCGTCGTAAGGTCGACGGACTGCGCAGATATCGCACGAACGTCCCCGCGCAAGTCAGCGCTCAGTCCGGCAAGTACCTTGAGTGCGTTGAGAAGTGCAGCCGATGTCGCGACCTCCCCCTCAATCGGTTCGAACTCGACAAGGTCTCGAACGATTACCATCGTATCGGTGGCATCGGGTGTCCGCTGCTCGAGAACGGTCCCCTCCCGATCCACGAGCCAGAACAACGCGTCGCCTACATCAACGAGCACAACCGGCTCCCGCTCGACGACCCGCACACGAAGGCCATCAGGGAAGTCCCGGCTCACCTGTGCCTCGGCGATCCACGGGCTCGCAACAAGCCGCTCTTCGATCTCGGCCCGGGGGTAACGCAGCAGGGTCGAGCCTTCAGGAAGTGCGACGAGCGCGCGGACCTGATCGTCCGTCAAGCGTGCAGCCCCGACCACGTCGATGCGCTCGATGGTGAACGCCGTGGAACGGTAGAGCGCGATGGAACTCACCAGCACAGTGGCGACCAGGATGATCACCGCTGCAACACGGATGCGAGTAGCGCGCCTCTGTCGTGCGAGCCTGTTCTCCCGGGCGACGCGCTTAGAGTCGATAGGTGCGCGCCTCCCGGCAGGAGCAGTACGCCCGTGTCGTCCTCCCCGACCCAAGGGCTTGGATCCACTGCGCTGTGCTGATTTAATATTTACCTTAGGTTGAGGTTGAGATAAGACATGGTTTCCAGGGGGCAGCCCGTCGCGTGAGCGTTCGGGCGTGATTACCACACGTTTCCGCTTACCCTTCCCCGCCGAGGACCCTGATCTCCGTTTCGAGTTCGATGTCATGCTGCAGTTTCACCTCCGCCCGGATCTCGCTGATCAACTTCAGAACGTCGGCCGCTGTCGCGCCCCCCGCGTTGATGATGAAGTTCGCGTGCACATCGGAGACCTCTGCTCCGCCGACTCGATACCCTTTCATCCCTGCTGCTTCGATGAGCCGCCCTGCAGATTCACCTGGCGGATTCACGAACACGCTACCGGCGTTCGGTTTTCCCAGAGGTTGAGCAGACTTGCGCCAAGCGAAGCGCTGATCCATCGCACGGCGGATCCGATCCTTGTCGCCCGGCTCGAGGCGCAGTGTGCACTCGACGATCACACCACGGTCGGAAAGCCCGCTACAACGATACCCCCACGGGATCTCCGGTCCGCGCAACACCTGCAGCCCGGATCCGATGGTGTAGAGAGTCACGCTCTCGACGAGCGAGCCGATCCAATCTTCGGTCGAGCCGGCGTTCATTGCCAGCGCACCGCCGACAGTCCCCGGGATCCCGACCGCGAACTCGAAGCCCTCCAGACCGCGCGAGTAGGCATCCTGGACAAGTGCCGCTAGTATGACTCCCGCCCCGGAGTGCAGTTCCGACCCATCGGCGCGGTGACGCTTGAACTCCCGGCCGAGGACCAGGACCGCACCATCGTAGCCGGCATCTGCGGCGAGGACGTTACTCCCCTTGCCGAGGACCGACCAGGCAACCTGTTCCTCGGCCAGAATCTCGAGAGCGTGCGTGAGGTCGGAGAGGGACTCGCAGATCGCGAAGATGGCCGCCGGACCTCCGATGCGATAGGTCGTATGCCGACAGAGCTGCTCGTTGCGGCGAACGTGTCCCGTGGGCATCGACGTGCACAGCCGTTCGTATGCTCTCACCGGCTCGCTCACGACCGCTCCTCGAGGCAGCGCACGATCTCCGGACCCACACCCGTCACATCGCCCGCCCCCATCGTCATGACCAGGTCCCCGGGACGAGCGTACCGAGATATGTACTCGGGGATCTCGGATCGACGCGGCAACCATGCCACACGGCTCCGGGGAGCATCAGCGAGAATACCGTCAACAAGTGTCTTGCCGGAGACTCCGGGAATCGGCGTCTCGCCAGCGCTGTACACATCCATCAAGATCACGCGGTCGGCATCGGAGAACGCGAGTGCGAACTCCTCGGCCAGCGCACGAGTGCGAGAGTAGCGGTGCGGCTGGAAGATCGCCCACACGCGTCCGGAGTCGCCTACAGACGTACGCGCAGCGGCAAGTGTCGCACGGACCTCGGTCGGGTGGTGCGCATAGTCGTCGAAGACCGCTATCCCGCAGACCGAGCCGACCGGGTCGAAGCGCCGCTTGACACCGGCAAACCCATCGAGGGCCGCCGCGGCAGTTGGAAGATCTAGACCGAGGACGTATGCGACCGAGAGTGCGGCAGCAGCATTGAGCGCGTTATGTATCCCGGGAACACGGATACGAGCGGCGGCCGTCAAACCGTCTGGAGTCGTCAGCACGAAAGAGTGCCCATCGGTCTCGGGGTGCAGGGCGCTGATCCGGACATCAGCGTCGGTGGCCTGGCCGTAGCTGACCGTCGGAACACCGGCCTTGCGGGCGACCGCCATCGCGCGAGTGTCGTCAGCGCACACGATCGCATGGCCACCGGTGACCGTCCGCTCCATGAAACGCTGAAAGATCTCCTCCACGGCCTCGACGGTGCCGTAGTGGTCGAGGTGATCCGCCTCGATGTTGGTGACGAGCGAGACGAATGGGTCGAGATGCAGAAACGAACCGTCCGACTCGTCGGCCTCGACCACGTAGTGCGGCCCGGCGCCGCACAGGGCGTTCGTCTTGAACTCGCACACTTCCCCACCGATCAGGAAGGTCGGTGACAGTCCCATGCTGTTCAGCATGGTCGCCACCATCGAACTCGTCGTCGTCTTACCGTGGGTGCCCGCGATCGCGATCGTCTGGCGATCCTCGGCCAGGTATGCAAGCATACGCGCCCTCGGCCAGACCGGCAGACCGCGGCGGTGAGCCTCAACGAGCTCGGGATTGGACTGCGGGATCGCTGTGGAAACGACCACGACCTCCGGATCTCCCAGGTTCCGGGCGTCGTGACCCACAGTCACCGGGACGCCGGCCTCGCGTAGAGCTCGGACATACCGCGAGTCTTTCAGGTCCGAACCGGTCACGGGAATCCCCCGTTCGTGCAGGACGAGCGCAATGCCGCTCATGCCCGCACCACCGACTCCGATGAAATGAGCGCGTACCTGGCGACTCATGCCACCACCTCGCCTGTGAGACGTCCCGATGCCGCTCCCTCGATGAGAGCGCAGAGACGCTGCGCTGCGTCCCTCACGCCGAGTGATGCAGACGCCTCGGCCATGCGGCGGCGCGCCTCAGGGTCGTCGAGCACAGTGGTGAGCGCGGACGACAGAGAGTCACCGTCGAAGGCGGCGTCAGAGACCACGATCGCGCCTCCAGCGGACTCGACATCTCGCGCGTTGAGCGTCTGGTGATCCTCGGTCGCATACGGATACGGAACGAGCACAGCCGCCCTGCCCACCGCGGTTATCTCCGCGATCGACGTCGCCCCGGCTCTCGCGACCACGACATCAGCGGCAGCGAGCGCTGAAGCCATGTCCTGCAGGTAGTCGAGGAGGCGGTAACGATCCTGTCCGTCAGCGCCAAGATCGCGCCTGGCGAGCGCGTGGCGTACGGAGTCGACCTCCGCTATGCCTGCGATATGGATCACGTGAAGGTCCTCCCGGGTCATGAGTCGGGGCGCCGCATCGACAAGCGCCTCGTTGATACGACGTGCGCCACGGCTTCCGCCGAAGACCAGTAGGACTTTCGCCTCGGCAGGAAGGCCGAGCCGTTGGCGTCCGCTTACCCGATCCGCAGCGAGAACAGCTGTACGCACGGGATTGCCCGTATGGACCGAAGTGGTACCGGCACGCATGCGAGCTACCGACGCCTCGTAGGTAACGCCCACCACTGTCGCACGTCTCGACAGCACACGATTCGCCATCCCGGGAACCGAGTTCTGCTCGTGGAGCACGAGTGGCAGGCGACGCGCGATCGCAGCGAATCCTACAGGCAGCGAGACGTATCCGCCGAAACCCACGGCGACGTCAGCCTTCAACCTTCCGAGGAGCACCCACGCGCGCGCAGTGGAGAGAGCAAGGACCGCAACTGCCACCACAAACGATAGCGGACGCGAGCGATCGAATCCACGCGCTGGCACGGCATGGAATATCAAGCCCGCCTCGGATGCAAGACGGGCTTCAGGCCCCCGGCGCGTACCGATGAACTCGACCTCATGCCCGTCGTCGCACAGCCGATCTGCCACCGTCAACGCCGGATAGATGTGACCGGCGGTTCCCCCGCCGCTCAGCACTACTCGCACTCGCACTCTCCTTACTCAGTACGTGTTCCCGCTTCTTGGTGCGGGCACCGTACGTGGAAACCGACAGTATGACCCCGATGCACAGCATCGTGAAGGTCATCGATGAACCACCGAAACTCACGAACGGGAGCGGAATACCTGTCACCGGAACGAGTCCCGTCACCGCAGCCATGTTGATGATCGCCTGGGTGACGAGCAGCGCTGTAAGACCGCCCGCCAGGAGACGGCCGTAGACATCCTTGGCGCCGAGCGCGATCCTCACCCCGGCGTAGGCGATGACGCCGAACGCCAACAGAACCGAGAGCGACCCGATGAACCCGAGTTCCTCTCCGATGATAGCGAAGATGAAGTCGGTGTGCGCTGCCGGCAGGTAGAAGAACTTCTGCCGCGACATCCCGAGTCCCACGCCGTCGAGCCCCCCCGAGCCGAACGCATACATCGCCTGGATGGATTGGTAGCCGGAGTCCAGAGGATCCGCCCAGGGGTCGAGGAAGGCAAACAGGCGACGCAACCGATAGGGCGCCATCGCGATCGCACCGGCAAGTGCGACCAAACCGACGAAAACGCCACCCCACAGGAAGCGAGCGTCCACGCCGCCGATCATCAACACAAGAAAGACCGCGAGCAGTATCGAAAACGTCGTCCCCATATCGGGCTGCATCATGACGAACAACGCGACGATGCCTACCGCGCCGAACAGGCGTCTCCAGAAGTCGGCGGACGATATCCGGCCGCTCCGATGCTGCTGGATGAGCAGGGCGGCGACCATCACGCACCCGAGTTTCGCGTACTCGGAAGGTTGTATGGTAAAGAAGCCCAGGTCGATCCAGCGAGTCGCACCCCACTTGCCAACGCCCATGACGAACACGAGCGCCAGACCGATAAGCGAACCTCCGTATATGGCGATCCATGCCCAGCGCGCTCGACGGTAGTCGACGAGCATCGCAACGGCCATGAGAACCACTCCGCCAAGCGTACCGAGTGCCTGCCTCTTCAGGTGATACATGCTGTCCTGCTGGTGAACGAAGTCAGCAACCGAAGAGGCCGAGTAGACCATTATGAGTCCGCCGAGGAGAAGGAAGAGTGTGGCGGACAGAAGCAGGTAGCGGGGAAGCGGTCCGCCGGCGTAGACGTTGCGCGCTTCCACCTCAGCCCACCTCCCCTGCCATCTGAGACACGAGCGACTTGAAGGCCCTGCCACGAGCCGCGTAGTCAGCGAACTCATCGAAGGAGGCGCACGCCGGGGAGAGCACGACCGCAGCCCCCGGCAGTCCCGATGCGATCCCTGCACCAAGCTTGACCGCATCAGCGAGGCCGAAAGCACGCTGCCAGGCGGCACCGGCCGCCTCGAGATAGGCTGCGATCTCCCCGGCAGCCTCCCCGAAAACGACCGCATGCGCATCGATGGCGGCGAGCACCTCGGCCAACTGAGTGAACTCGTTGTCCTTGTTCCTCCCACCGAGAAGAACCACCACCGGCCTGCCGTCGAACGCCGTCAACCCTTTGACGACTGCATCGGGATTCGTCGCCTTCGAGTCGTTGAAGTACTCGACACCCGTAAACGTCCCGACCGGCTCGAGCCGATGCTCGATCGACTCGAAACTCCGCAACCCCCTGCGGATCGATGCGGGGCCGACACCGAAAGCGAGCGCAGCCGAAGCCGCGGAGAGAGCATTGCTGACGTTATGGTCACCATGCAGGCGCAACTCGTCGCGAGAGACCAGCCGAACCGGGCCCGAAGGCCCGTCCACCACTAGCATGCCGTCAGAGTCAACCCACGCTCCGCCCGCACAGCGGCGGTCGCGACTCACGGCGACAACGCGCACCCCGCGCGCCCGGACGGGCTCGATGAAGGCGGCCGAACCGGGATCATCGGCGTCTATCACCGCGATGTCGTCGGAACCCTGTCTAGCGAAGATGCGGACCTTATCGGCAGTGTAGGTCTCCATGTCGCCGTGCCAGTCCAGATGATCCGGTGTGACGTTGAGCAGCACTGAGACACGCGGATGGAAGCGATTCGTCAACGCGAGCTGGAACGAGGAGACCTCGGCGACCAGGGCGCCACCCGGACCGATCTCTCCGACGACCTCGATCGCGGGTGTGCCGATGTTCCCGACGGTGCGCGCCGAGACACCACCCCAGATAAGCAGATGGCCAAGCAGGCTCGTCACCGTCGTCTTTCCGTTCGTACCTGTGACGGCCAACCACGGTGCCTGTGAACGACGGAACGCGAACTCTATCTCAGACACTACCTCAGCCGAGGCCGCGGCGGCCGCCCGGTGCAACGGAGCATGGGGCGGGACGCCCGGACTCATGACCGCGAGGTCATAGGCCCCATCGACCGATTCGACGCCGAGAAGCACCCGGACTCCGAGAGGCCGCAGCCGTTGCGCACGCTGCTGGACTCGCTCGTCGTCGGCACCGTCTACGACGGTCACCGTCACCGGATCGCCTGCTGCTGCAGCCGCGGCGCAGTAGGCGGCCGCGGCCTCTCCCGAGGCACCCAGACCGACCACGAGGATGTCTCCCGAAAGCGGTTCCATCATCGTCTCACGGACTCGACGAAGAACAGGGCGAAACCTCCACCTGCCATGATTCCGGTGAGGATCCAGAACCGGATCATTATCTTCGTCTCCGACCAGCCCTTCATCTCGAAGTGATGGTGCAGTGGCGCCATCCGAAAGATCCGTTTCCCTGTCAGCTTGAACGATGCGACCTGCAAGATCACCGAGAGTGTCTCGATCACGTATATACCGCCGATGAGCACCAGGAGTATCTCGGTCTTGGTGATGATCGCGAACGACGCGATCGTCGCCCCCAGGCCGAGAGAGCCGGTGTCGCCCATGAAGATATTGGCAGGAAAGGCGTTGTACCAGAGAAATCCGATACACGCTCCCGCGACCGCAGCAGCCAGCAGCGCCATCTCCAGCATGTTCAGTCGAAACGCGATGCCCGAGTAAGCCAGCATGACGATCGTGATCGTCCCGGCTGCCAACCCGTCGAGACCGTCGGTCAGGTTCACCGCATTGGAGAAGCCGACGATGAAGAACCACACAAGGCCGAGGTAGAGCCATGGGACGACGAGGGCAACGCCGCCGATGTCGAAGACACTCGTCAGTACCCCGAGATCGAGAACGATCCCGATGAGCGGGATCTCCACGCCCGTCGACACACCGGCCCAGTTCACCACCAGGAGACCGAACGCGAGCGCAACGAGCGCCTGGCCTGAGATCTTCGCCCTCGGCGTGAGGCCGAGCGAGCGTTCGTGAACGACTTTGGCCCAGTCGTCGACGAACCCGAGCAGGCCGCACGCTCCGGTCGCGGCGAGAGCTAGGAGGCTCAATCTCCCGAACTGGCCGAGGAACACGTAGGTTCCTGCAACCACCAGAAGGATGAGCACCCCACCCATGGTGGGCGTTCCCTGCTTAGCCAGGTGGCCCTGAGGGCCGTCGGCACGTATCTGCTGGCCGATGTTGCGGAAGCGTAGCAACCGGATCCAGAACGGCATCAGGACGCCCACGGCGACGATCGAGAGCACCACGGCCATGAAGACCTGATATGACGGATACTCGGCAAGTCTAAACACGAGGTTCGACTATCCCTTCCACGACCCGCTCCAGCCCCATGACCCGTGAGGCCTTCACGAGCACCACGTCGCCCTCCTCCAGCAGGTCATCGAGCACCTCCGAGGCTTCTTCGGGCGTTGCGCACGGACGTATCCACTCGTCGTCCATCCCTGCTGTCCTCGCTCCATCAGCGATACGAGCTGCGCGCGGGCCAACGGTGACCAGGACCTCTACGGCGCTGTGCGCGACCTGCTCGCCGATCCCGAAGTGAGCGAGCTCTGTGAGCGAACCGAGCTCGGCCATGTCGCCGAGAACCGCGATCCTGCGCGGGGCGGACGTGAAGCCGGCGAGTGTCTCCACAGCGGCGCGCATCGCTACCGGGTTGGCGTTGTACGCATCGTTGATGACGTGCACGCCCGCAGCGCTCGTGAAAGACTGCATCCTCATCTCGCCCGCGTTGGCCGAGGCGAGGCCGGCTGCAACGAGGTCCGCCGAGACTCCCACGTGAAGGGCGACTCCCGCAGCAGCCAGCGCGTTGTAGATGTTGTGACGGCCGGGCAGACCGAGCGTGATCCGCGTCGGCTCGACCCCGGGCGCACTGAGAGTGAACGACGCGCGACTCTCGTCGTCGAGTTCGACATCGATCGCGCAGATATCGCTCGACTCGCCGAGGCCGTAGCGGACGACGACAGCGCGCGAGGACATCGCGAGGGTGTCGCTGAAGGCGTCGTCCCCGTTCAGGAACGAGATACCGTCCTCGGGAATCGACTCTATGAGCTCCGCCTTCGCGAACGCGATCGCTTCTTGTGTTCCGAGGATCTCGATGTGACTTGTCCCGACGTTGGTGACCAGACCGACCGTCGGTCGGGCGATGCGGCAGAGCTCGGCGATCTGCCCGACTCCGCGCATCGCCATCTCCACGACGAGAACGTCGGTGTCTGCTCCCGCCTCCAGTATCGTCAGCGGCACTCCTAGTTCGTTGTTCCGGTTACCACGGGTAGCGACGACGTCGCGGTCCATTCCTAGAGCCGCTGTGATGAACTCCTTCGTGGTCGTCTTCCCGGTCGAGCCGGTCACGCCGATGACCGGGCAGAAGAGCCGGTCACGGTGGTACGACGCCAACTCCTGGACCGCCTGCAGTGCGTCACCGATCCGCACGACGGCGACACCCCGCTTCGCCGCAGCCTCAACGACCTCGGCCAACTCTTCACCTGATCGGGTGACGAGAAGAGCGCGCGCTCCGTCGCCGATCGCCTCGACGAGGAAATCGTGCCCGTCGACCCGCTCACCCGGAAAGGCGACATAGGCGCTTCCCGACTGTACGCAGCGCGAGTCGGTGCAGACACCATTGAGCATCAGATCAGGGGATCCGCAGAGCAGTTCTCCGGATGTGACGTTGATGAGCGTGTCGACGGAGAGCGTCAGCATCGGCGTGCCACCTCCTCGGTCGCGACCTCACGGTCGTCGAAGTGGATGGTCCGGTCAGCGAAGATCTGGTAGTCCTCGTGACCTTTTCCCGCGATCAGTACCGCGTCACCGGGCGCTGCCTGATCTATCGCGGCAGCGATCGCCGCACGTCGGTCCACGATGACCTCGTAGCTCCCACCGACAGCCCGCGCGCCATCCTCGACCTGCAGGATGATTCCTACCGGATTTTCGGAGCGCGGGTTGTCGCTCGTAATGATCACGTGATCCGCGGCACCTGCAGCAGCGGTGCCCATGAGCGGACGCTTGTCCGGATCGCGGTCCCCGCCACATCCGAACACCGCGAGAACCCTGCCCGGTGTGATGTCGCGTACGGCACCGATGGCCTTTTCCAGGCTGTCCGGTGTATGTGCGTAGTCGACGAACACACCGAATGGCTGACCGGCCTCGATGCGTTCGAGACGGCCAGGTACCTGAGGAGCCGAGGATAGACCCTCGGCGATCGTCTCGACGTCTATGCCGAGCGCGAAACCACAGCCCGCCGCAACGAGTGCGTTGCTGACGTTGTACTCCGCAGCGAGGGGCAGGTGGACACTGGCGCTTCCGGCAGGGGTTGAGAGCGTGAACATAGCACTGTCGGGAAGCAGTTCCTCGTCCACCGCGCGGATCATCGCATCCGAGGCACGCCCGACGGTCAGCACGCCGTCGATCTCCACCGCGATAGCGGCGCCATGGAGGTCATCGATGTTGACGACCCGACTACCGACTTCGAAGTCGGTGAACAGGCGTCGCTTGACTGCGAAATACTCTTCAATAGTGTGGTGATAGTCGAGATGGTCCTGCGTCAGATTCGTGAACGCAGCCACAGCGAAGCGTAGTGCATCGACCCGGTGCAGATCGATCGCGTGTGACGAGACCTCCATAGAGACGGCGGTAACGCCTGCATCACGCATCGAGCGCAGCAGCTCCTGGAGGTCGGCGGACTCCGGCGTAGTGCGACCGGCATCGAAGCGTTCGGCGGCGATCCGCGTCTCGACCGTACCGATGAGCCCGGTCACGTGCCCGGCTGCACGAAGGATGGAGTCGAGAAGATAGGTCGTCGTCGTCTTGCCGTTCGTACCGGTGATGCCGACGAGGTCGAGTTCGTGGCTTGGATATCTCCGGAAGACTGCTGCCGCGCGAGCCAACGCCGCGCGAGTGTCCTTGACGATGATCTGCGGAACACCCGCGGCTTCGGGGATGTGCCGTTCGCACACGATGGCCGAGGCACCCCGGGCGACCGCATCGGCCGCGAAATCGTGTCCGTCGTTGACGAATCCGGGTACGCAGAAGAACACGTCCCCCTTCGACACCTGGTCGGAACGGAACACTACGCCGCCGACTGCGATACCGGCGACGGACAGCTCGATGGTGGCACCCAGGCCTTGGAGGAGTTCTCTGATGAGTATCGTCACGGCTTCTTCACCACGTCAGGACGGTCGATTTTACCATGCTCACACGCTCCCACCTAAGGCTCCTGGCCTGTTGTCATCGTCTCGACATCGGACGTCGCTGAAGCGGGCGAGACTGTGGTGGGCGGTATCCGGAGATGGGAGACTGCAAACCGTGCAACCTCGGCGAACACGGGCGCAGCTACGACACCTCCGTAGACCGCACCCTTGGGCTCGTCGATGACCACGAGGACCAGGATGCGAGGGTCGTCCGCAGGCAGGAACCCCGCAAACGAGCCGATGTACTTTCCCGCCTCGTAACCGCGGCCATCCGTGCGCGCCTTTTGAGCGGTCCCCGTCTTGCCCGCGACCTCATAGCCTGCCACTGCGGCTGCCGATCCCGTACCCTCGGTGATCGCGACTTTCAAGACGTCACGTGTCTCGGCCGCCGCCTCCTCGGAGATGATCCTTGTGCGGGGGTGCAAGATCTTCACGTCAGGCTGATCGGGCACGCTGAGCAAGAAGTGCGGGGTCACCAGCTCTCCCCCGTTCGCGATTACGGCGGTCGCACGAGCAATCTGGAGGGGTGTCGTCGATATGCCCTGTCCGAAGGGAATGTTCGCGATTGAGGTGGCCGACCAGTCCTTGACCGCGGGCATGTATCCAGCGACCTCTCCGGGAAAGTCGATGCCGGTCCGTGAGGTGAAACCGAATCCCATCAGATAGTCGTAGAGCGGTGTCTCGCCCAACGCCTGCCCGAGCATGACCGTACCGACGTTGGAGGAGTTCCCCACGATTTGGGCGAGGGACCATTCAACCTCAGAACGGGGCTGCGACTCCTTTATGGTGCGATTGCCGACCTTCAAAGTGGGCGGAAGTACAAACGTGTCGTTTGAATCGAACAGTCCTGCGTCGATCACCGATGCCGCCGTGATGGACTTCAGCGTCGAGCCCGGCTCGTAGACATCCGTTACCGCCCTGTTGCGCTGTGACGCAGCCTCCGCTTCGGCGTAGCGGTTGGGGTTGAACCCCGGAACGGATGCCATCGCGAGGATCTCTCCTGTATTCGGATCCATAACCACGATGGACCCTGACGCGGCACTCCACTTCTCGACGGCCTTCTGAAGTTCTAACTGGGCGGCGTATTGGATGTCGCGGTCGATGCTGACGACGATGTCGCTCCCATGGACCGGTTCCTCCATGTACATCACCCCGCCGGGCATCGGGCGCCCGAGACGGTCGCGCTCGGCGAGCATGGAGCCCGGTGTCCCAGCGAGCAGCTCGTCGTAGTAAGACTCCAGCCCACCTAACCCCGCGTCGTCCACACCGACGAATCCGAGCACCTGCGCCGCGAGTTCTCCGCCGGGATACGTGCGACGGGAGTCCTTCGACAGTCCGATTCCGGTCAGCTTCAGGTTCTCGATCGCGTCGGCGCGCTCCATCTGAACCTTTCGGGCGATATAGACGAAGCCGCTGTCTCGTCCAAGGCGCTCGGCGTAGTCGGCGACATCCCCACCGAGAACCCCCGCGACCGCCTCGGCAGTCGATGTCGGATCCTCGATCAGACGAGGAGACGCATAGATTGTTCGCGCTTCGGTGGAGACCGCTAGCGGCTCACCTTCGCGGTCCAGTATCGAACCCCGCCTCGGGGCCAGTTCGATATCCCGGGTGCGCTGAGCATATGCCTTCTCCGCGAACTCTGGAGCCGCAATCAACTGGAGGTATACAAGTCGACCAGCGATGATGGTCAGGCCGCCGAGAAGGAGCAGGAACATCAGGCTATGGCGATCCTTCGGCTGCCGCGTGCCCGACCCTTTCCTGCCCGCCGGCACTGTGCGTGCACGTCGTCGCCCGCTCATCGGGAGGAGGCGAGTCCTGCGTCGCCGACAAGAAGAACCTGCGCCTCACCGGCCGTCATGCGCATGACGTCGGCGAAGACGGCTGCGACACGCTCAGAGACGGCCAAAGAGTCGTCTTCGGCGGCAGTGGAGCTATCCGTCTGCGGGTCGCTGGCGTCCGAAGCGGGAAGCTCGAGGTAGTCGACCTCCTCGGCCACACCCATACCCATCGAGACGCCGGCGATGCTCTCGATGCGGGACGGAGTGGCCAGCGCGGTCCGATCAGCCTCGAGCATCTCTGCCCGGATGCGTTCACTCTCGATATCCTCTTTAAGGGTGTTGCCCGCCATGGCGGCCTCGGTCGCCTGCACGGTGACCTGTACGCGGGCCATTCCTAGCCCCATCACGAGGATCAACACGGCAGTGGTCGTCTGGAAGAGGCGCCGATAGCGCGCGACCTCGGCCGCGGAGCTCCGACAGGTGCGCGGCGACCCTGAGTTCGCAGCCCGTCCACCACCACGAAGGAGGCGCAGGACAGGCCCTTCCACATGTAGACCATGCCGACGTGCAGGTAGTCCCATCAGTGCCCCTCCTCTCCACGCTCCGGTCACGCCCTGGCGTCACCTCTACAACTTCTCCGCGACGCGCATCTTGGCGCTGCGTGCCCGCGGGTTCTCCTCTATCTCACGCTCCGTCGGAACGACGGGCCGTCTCGTCACGATGCGGAGTACCGGCTCATGACCGCACGAACACATCGGGAGTTCAGGCGGACAGATACACCCCTTCGCCATCTCTGCGAATACTCGCTTTGCGGTGCGATCCTCCAAAGAGTGGTAGCTGATTACCACGATCCTGCCTCCGGGCGTAAGCCATCGGACGGCGGAGCGCAGACCGCGCTCGAGAACCTCAAGCTCCCGGTTGACCTCGATTCGGAGCGCCTGGAAGGTACGACGTGCAGGGTGCGGTCCCGTCCGACGGGCTGCCGCAGGAATCGCGTCTTTGATGACCTGCACAAGGTCTCCGGTAGTGAGGAGCGGACGGCGGCCTCGCGCGGCTACGATGAATGCTGCGATGCGCGAGGCCCACCTGTCCTCACCGTATTCGCGGATGATCCGCGAGAGATCGGCCTCAGAGTAGGTGGCGACCACGTCGGCGGCTGAGGTACCGCCGCCCTCCGGGTCCATCCGCATGTCGAGTGGCGCGTCGCCGTGGTAAGAGAACCCACGCTCGCCCACATCGAGCTGCGGTGAGGATACCCCCAGGTCGAAGAGGAACCCGTCTGCGTACGCAATGCCCGCCTCAGAGAGGAGGGTATCGAGCTGGGCGAAGTTCCCCTTTATCAAAATGGCTTGCCGGCCGAGGCGGAGTGTGTCTGCTGCTGCGGAGAGTGCTGCATCGTCTTGATCGACGCCCACCAGGATTCCGGTGGGTTGGATTAGATCTGCTATCCGCTTCGCGTGTCCTGCCCCGCCTAAGGTACAGTCGACGATGATCGAACCGGGGTGCGGCAATAAGTACTGCGTGACCTCGGCCGGCAAAACTGGGATGTGCCGGTATTCCATTGTCAATCCCCTAGAGCAGGCCGGAGTCGGCCAGCTCCCTGGCGAGGTCCTCGATCGAGTCTTCATCCTCGCCAAGCTGGTAGGTCGCCCACGCCTCGGAGTCCCATATCTCGATCCGGTTTCCGTTGCCGGTGACCGCGACATCTCTCTGTAGTCCCGCATACTCGCGCAGGTTGCCCGGAAGCATGATGCGACCGGCCGAGTCGAACTCGGCCTCGACGGCACCGGTCGTGAAGAAGCGACGCACCTTCCTGACCCGCGGATCGAAATCCTCCCGGGACGTGAGCTCCTCCACGAACGCGTGGTACTCGTCAGCCGGATAGACGTAGAGGCAGTCGTCCAGACCTTTTGCGATCACGAGTTTCCCCGTCATCTCGGTCCGGAACTTTGCGGGCAACGAGACTCGGCCCTTGGCGTCCAGCGTGTGCTGGTAATCGCCGAGAAACATCCCTCTGTGCCCTCCCCCGCTACTCCGCGCGGCGTCCCGTCGGGCCCTGTGCCGACGGTGGCGTTTGCTCTTACGTGTCACACTGTATGACACTTCATCCCACATGACAATACTTTTGTGGGAATTCATCCCACTGTTTGACATCGTAGCGTCAGTTCATGCCACTCGCGACCACTGCGCTGATCGTGCGATTCGCGAACTCGATTGCCCTATCTACCGTCTATATGGATGAACCGGGGAGGATACCCGGGTTGAAAGCGGAATCCAGGCACCAGGATGTTTGTGCACATGTGTTGCCGCCCGTGCCCCGGTGCGGGTAGAATGAGCAGAGATACTTTCGGGCGATACGGAGGTGACACTCCCCGATGACAGCCAATGTGGCAGGCGCGATCTTCAACACCCTGGTCCTGGCCTTCTTTGTCGTCGTCGCACTCGGCGTCGCACTCGGCGCATACGCTGCGACCCAGATGAAGAAGATGGAGGAGAAGATCCAGAAGTAGTCCTCCGAGAACCGCGAATCACCCGGACGCCCTCCCGCCCGACCGGCGATGAGGGCGTTCGTGCTATATGCGAGCCCGACTTCAGGAGGCGCACGATGAACAACCAAGGACCGGCACCACGTCGACGCATGACACGGATCGCACTTATCGGCGTGACCGCGCTCATCGCACTCGCGCTCACGGGCTGTGGGACACTTCTCCCGGTGAGTTACGGCGAGGACTCCTCCTCCGTCGAGAGCATGTTCGATATGGCACCGCCTGAGGGCACCTCCGAAGAAGGGCGGGCCGCCCTCTCCGCTCCCGATGCCGATCTCTCCTCGGCCTCGATCGGCGCGGGACCCGACGCCGTAGACGTCCCGACAGACGAGCGCTTCATCATCCGGACCGTAGGCCTACGCGTGAAGGTGGACGACGTGGAGACCGCAGTCGACTCGTTGCGCACCGAGGTCGAGCGGATCGGCGGGATCGTCACGGGGCTGCAGGTGAGCACCGACGACGAGACTCCGATCTTCCGCTACGATGCGCTCGGTTCGCTTGGCGATGGAGCGCCGCTGAAGGGCTACATCACCGTTCGCGTACCCGCTGGCGAGCTTGCTGACTTCCTTGAGACTGTCGACGGACTCGGAGATGTCTTGCGGCAGTCCTCCGACGAGGCCGACGTCACACAGGAGCATATCGATCTGTCGGCACGCCTGGAGAACTTGAACTCCCAGGAGCAGAGGCTCCGCGAGTTCTTCGACCGTGCCGAGACTGTCGAGGAGATGCTCGACATCGAACGCGAGCTTGGACGCGTCCGGGGCGACATCGAGTCGCTCACCGCACAGATCGCGTACCTCGAGCGGCAAGCTGCGATGGCAACGGTCACAATCGAACTGACGGGCGCCGAGCCGGTCATCCGCCCCTCCGGGACGGACTGGGGGTTCATCGACGCGATCACCACCGGTGTCCGCGGGCTGGTCGGGACCATCAACGCGATGATCATCGTCGCGATGAGCGCGCTTCCGCTGGTAGCGGTAGCACTTCTGGTGTGGCTGATCGTGCGAGCGGTCGTACGTAGACGCCGCGTTAGGCGTGGACCGATCGCGCAGTCGACGTCGACCGGCGACCAGGCCACCGTCGCACCCGACGACGAAGGAGTCCACGAGTAGTGATCCGCCCGAACATCCGGATACCGCTGTGGGCGGCAGTGGCTTTGCCCGCTGCCGCCTACGTCGTTCGCTCACTCATGCGTGGCGGCGACTTCCGTCCCGACCTGCCTTCAGACGCCCTCGCGTACTTCTTGCTCGCTCTGGTCGTCGTCGCCGTCGGCATCGCCCGATCGCGAACGAATCTTGCGCACCAGGTCGAGGAGAGCCTGGCCGAGGAGATGGACAGCGAAGACGGCGAGTCCGGCAAGCACGGGTAGAACGAGGAGATCCTCGGTCAGATCGAGCGACTCGACGCCGGGCGTTCCTGCACCGCCGACCACGGTCAGCCACCCGCCGGCCGCGACCCCGATCGCCGCGCCAACCGCCCAGGTCGAGGCCCAGAACACCCCTCGCGCTACTCGTCCACCCGCAGACATCTATCTACCCCTTCTCGTACGGCTTCCCGATTGCAGCTGGTGCGACAGCACGTCCCACGACGGACGCCAGCACAACCACTGTGAGCACATACGGCAACATCAGGAAGAACTGTGACGGGATGCGGATCACATCACGGAAGAGCTGCAGTTTGATCTGGAGCGCATCGGCGAAACCGAAGAGCAGCGAGGCGCCGTAGCTTCCACCCGGCGTCCAGCGGCCGAAGATGTTCGCCGCAAGAGCGATGAACCCACGCCCGTTGGTCATCCCCTCGGTGAAGGAACCGACCTGCTCCAGCGTGAGGTTAGCCCCGGCGAGCCCGGCGAGCGCCCCGCTCGTGATCACCGCAGAGTAGCGTCCGCGGACCACGCTGATCCCGACGGTGTCTGCCGCTCGTGGATGTTCACCGAGGGACCGAAGTCGAAGACCCCACCGGGTGTTGTAGAGCGCCCAGTGTCCGCCGATGGCGATGATGATAGCCATGTAGACGATCGGCGTGTAACTGAACACGATTGCATCGAACCAGCGCCAGATCGCACCGAAGACCCCCTCGGTAGGACCGGTGATCGAGAATACCGGCTGCAGCCTGGAGACCGGATCGGTCGTTCCGGGATGGCCGAAGATGACCTCCATCAGGAAGCCCGTCAGGCCGAGAGCCAGAATGTTGATGGCGGTACCAGACACCACCTGGTCAGTGCGGAGAGTGATTGACGCAAAGGCGTGAATGAGCGCGAGCGACATTCCTGCGACCACAGCGGTGATCAGACCGATCCAGGCGCTGCCTGTGAACATGGCCCCGATCACACCCATGAATGCGCCGAAGAGCATCATTCCCTCGAGTGCGATGTTGACGATTCCCGAGCGTTCGCAGATCGTGCCACCGATCGCTGCGAGTGCGAGCGGGGTGGCCATTCGTATCGCCGAGGCGAACAGGTCTGGCGTGAAGATATCAGCCAGCATGTTCCACCCCCTGACGGTCGGTCTTGCCTATGACCCAGCGCGCAAGCTGCTCGGCCGCCACCAGGAAGATGATCAGTGCCTGGATGATGAAGATGACCTTGGTCGGAACCTCGGCTTCGAGTTGCATGGTCCCAGCACCTGCCGACAGAGCCCCGAAGAGGATCGCCGCAGCAATGACGCCGATCGGGTTGTTCTTCGCCAGAAGCGCGACTGCGATGCCCGTGAACCCGAAACCAGCCGAGAACTGGTCGAAGAGCCGACCGTGTACACCCATCACCTCGGTAACGCCGGCGAGTCCCGCCAACGCTCCCGAGATGCAGAGCGCCTTGATAGTGGTAGCCGGTACAGAGATCCCGCCCGTCTCGGATGCCCACGGGTTGAACCCTACGGCCCGAGACTCATAACCCAGCGACGTGTACTTGAGGACCCACCAGATGAAGAAGGCGAGAATGATGGCGATGACGAACCCGAAGTGTGCCCGGGACGGCACGAGGAACGGTAGCACTTCGTGCATCCTCGGGAGGGTGGATTCGACCGGAAGTGCCGCAGTCTGCGGAATCTGGCCGTCGGCACGCAGCGGACCGGTCACAAGCCACGAGACCAGGTAACGGCCGATAAACGTGAACATCATCGTGGTGATGACCTCGTGTGCTCCGACCTTGGCCTTGAGAAGCGCCGGGATGAACGCCCATGCCGCTCCGACCGCCGCTCCCGCAACCACCATGAGGATGATATTGAGCGGGCGAGGCATCCCCGCAAGCGCGATGCCGAGAAACGCCGCTGACAGACCGCCCATGAACAGCTGGCCTTCTGCACCGATGTTGAAGAGCCCGGCACGAAAGCCGTACGCGACCGCCAGCCCGGTGAACATCAAGGGCGTGGATCTGAGCATGGTCTCACCGATCTGGCGACCACCACCGAACGATCCCTTGAGCATCGCCGCAAACGCCGCAACCGGATCGAACCCCGCGACCAGCATGATGATGGAACTGATGACGATGGCGATCACTACCGAGACCACCGGTACCGCTAGCTCTCGCAAGGTCGCGGCCAACAGTGCTGCTGACGACTTACGCGTCGACTCCGCCATCGCTCACCCCCACCTCCTCGACGCCTGCAGTCAGCTTGTCGCCGCCCGCTCCGGTCATGTAGTAGCCAAGGTCTTCGTCACTTGCCTCGCCCGCTGCGAACTCCCTGACTATCCTGCCCTCGAAGATGACCAGGATCCGGTCAGCGAGCGACTGGACCTCCTCGAGTTCGAGACTGATGAGCAGGACCGCCTTGCCCCGGTCGCGCTCCGCAAGTATCTGATTGTGGACGAACTCGATCGCACCGACATCAAGCCCTCGGGTAGGCTGTGCGGCAACCAGGAGGTCGGGATCGCGTCCCAATTCGCGGGCGAGCACGAGTTTTTGCTGGTTGCCCCCAGAAAGCGCGGACGCCTTCACCTTCTCAGACGGCGTCCTGACGTCGTAGTCCTTGATCCTTTTTCGGGTCACCTCGGTGATCGCCTCGAAGTTCAAGACCCCGTGCCTGGCGAACGGCATCTGGCGATGGTCACCGAGAATCGTGTTCTCCATGAGGTCGAACTCGAGCACCAGTCCCCGGCGGTGTCGGTCCTCAGGGACGTGAGAGAGACCGGCCTCGATCGTCTCGCGCGCCGCTGCGTGGGTGATGTCTTCACCTTTGAGGCGCATCGAGCCGCTCTTGACCTTGCGAAGCCCTGTGAGAGCCTCGACAAGCTCGGCCTGACCGTTGCCACTCACTCCCGCAAGCGCAACGACCTCTCCCGCACAGACCGAGAGGTTCACTCCGCGGACTGCAGGAAGCTTCCGTTCGTCCAAGACGTGCAGATCTTCTATCTCCAGGATGGTATCGCCGCACTGTGAGGGCTTCTTCTCGACCCTAAAGACCACCTCTCGGCCGACCATCATGCGCGCAAGTCCGGCTGTGTCGGTATCCGA
Organism: uncultured Coriobacteriaceae bacterium; assembly: GCA_964349355.1. Lineage (GTDB taxonomy): Bacteria > Actinomycetota > Coriobacteriia > Anaerosomatales > SLCP01 > JAUVXE01. The sequence continues at coordinate 73,048 of CAYGFZ010000001.1, forward strand.
GGTCTTCGTCTCCCCCACGATCCGCCCGTCTCGCATCACGACCACACGGTCCGAGACCGACATGACCTCTTCGAGCTTGTGAGTGATGAAGACGACCGAAAGACCCTCGGAGACCAGCGAGCGCACCACCGAGAACAGCTCACGCACCTCCTGTGGCGTCAAGACCGCCGTCGGCTCGTCAAGGATCAGGACGCGAGCTCCCCGGTAGAGCGCCTTGAGTATCTCCACGCGCTGCTGCGTTCCGACGGGAAGATCACGGACCACCGCGTCGGGGTCGACAGCGAGGCCGTAACGGAGGGAGATCTCGCGCACTGCCTCGCGTGCAGTGCGAAAATCGATCACACCGCCACGTGCGGGCTCGTTTCCGAGCACGATGTTCTCGGTCACCGTGAGCGGAGGAACGAGCATGAAGTGCTGGTGGACCATGCCGATACCGAGATCGATCGCGTGGCGCGGAGACCGGATCTGCGTCACCTCACCGTCGACGAGGATCTCGCCCTCGTCAGCATCGAGAAGTCCGTACACGACGTTCATGAGCGTGCTCTTGCCGGCACCGTTCTCGCCGAGGAGCGCCACGATCTCGCCCGCGTTTAGCGAGAGTGAGACCCGGTCGTTGGCGAGCACTCCCGGGAATCGCTTCGTCACCTCACGTAACTCGATGAGCGGGGTCGCCATACTCTCTCCCTCACGCTGACCTGACGGACGTCGACACCATCGTATCGCACCAGGGAGGGCGACCGGTGCGTTACCGGCCGCCCTCCCTGGCTCCAACTTACGCGGATCCGATCATCTCGCGCGAGCTCCTACATCTCGTCGCGGGACGCCGGCACCGTCACTGCACCGCTGATGACGTCTTGGCGTGCAGCCTCAACGGCGTCACGGATGTCCTGGGAAACCGCGTCCTCGAAATCGTGGAACGGAGCGATATCCACACCGCCCTCCGCGATTCCGAACGAGCGGTTCTCTCCGCCGACGAACGTTCCGTCGACGACCGCCTTGACCGTGTCGAACACTGCAGTCTCAAGGCTCTTCATGGCTGACGTCAGCATGACGTCACCCGAGCCGGGAACCGACTCGTACTGGTCGACATCGACGCCGATAAAGAGCGCGCCGCGCTCCTGGCACGCGGTGATCGACCCGAGACCGGTCAAGCCGGCCGCGGCAAAGACCACGTCTGCACCCTGGTCGATTGCGGAGAGTGCGAGTTCCTTGCCCTTGGCCTGGTCGTCGAAGCTACCGGAGTACAGGTTCAGGATCTCGACATCCGGATTGACCGAACGTGCACCTGCGATGAAGCCGACCTCGAACCGCTCGACCGGCGGGATATCCATGCCGCCGATGAACGCGATCACGTTGTCGTCGTTGATGCGGTCGTCCAGATTGCCGTCGAGGGTCGCAAGACCGGCTACGACACCGGCCAGATAGGCCGACTCGTGCTCCTTGAAGAGCAGTCCGACGACGTTGTCGACCGGCTCCTCGAAGAACTGATCGATTCCGCCGAACGCCACGTCTGGGTACTCCGGCGCCTTGGCGATCGTGGTGTCGGTCATAAGGAAGCCGACGGTAAAGATGACATCGAAGCCGGCGGTAGCCAACTGGTCGATGTTGGGCTCGTAGTCCGCGATCTCATTGGACTCCAGCGCCCTTACCTCGACACCGAGCTCCCGCTCTGCTCGCAGGAGACCCTCATACGTACCGTCGTTGAACGTCTTGTCACCAAGACCCCCGACATCGGTGACCATAGCGGCTTTGACATCCGTGACGGGAGCTTCACCCGTGTCCGGATCCTCGACGGGCTCTTCCTCACCGTTACCACACCCGACCGCGAAAACGGCCACGAGAGCAACGACGAGGAGCAACGCTAGGACTTTCCTATACTTAGAGTCCACGCAAATCTCCCTCCCTATACGGAACCAGCCTACAACTATCCATTCTATACCTTTAACCTCTACACCATGAAGAGATTCTCCCCTTTCATGACGAATACCAGACCAGGCGAAGCGCAAGGGATGTCTTCTAGCGCATCCGGGCACGCGGGTGGGTGGAGAGATACTCCTCCTTTAGATGAGACAGCTCCACGTGCGTGTAGATCTGTGTCGTTGAGATGTCCGCATGCCCCAACATCTCCTGCAGCGAACGCAGGTCCGCCCCACCCTCGAGGAGGTGGGTCGCGAAAGAGTGTCTGAGCGTATGGGGGTGCACCTCAAGTCCCACTCGGCCACCGTACCTGCGCACCATCTCGAAGACAGCCTGCCGAGAGAGACGGCCGCCGCGCACGTTCACGAAGACCGCCGAGGAGTCGGCTGCACGCATGCTCTTCTTGCTACGCAGGTAGGGACGCCCGTGCACGAGATACTCCGCAAGCACCCGTGCCGCTTCCCCTGCAAGCGGCACCACGCGCTCCTTGTCGCCCTTACCCGTCACACGTAGGACGCCCTCTGCCGGTGAGAGATCCGTGTGGTCCAGGCCGATCAGTTCGCTCACTCTGAGCCCGCACCCGTACAGCGTCTCGAGGATCGCGCGATCGCGGTAGCCTGTCGGTCCTTCCGGGAACGGCTGGGAGAGCAGCCGCTCGATGTCGTCGATACTGACAACGTCCGGCAGTCTCCTGGGACTCTTCGGTAACGGGATCCGGCTCGCGGGATGCTCGGCGGAGAACCCTTCCCTAACGCAGAAACGGTGGAAGCTTTTCACGGCCGCGACGGCCCGCTCGACACTCGCGGGCGCCAGCCCGCGCTTCTGTAGGGCGCCGACGAACGCGATCACGTCTTCGGTACTGGCTCCGGCGGGGTCAGCTACTCCCCTCTCGCCGAGGACGGCCTGATAGGCTCGCAGATCGCGACGATAGGCGGAGAGCGTGTGCCGCGATGCCCCTCGCTCGACGGCGAGATGCGACAGAAACTCCTCGATAGACGGGTGCAGTGGATGCTCTTCCATACACCGGATGATACACCCGCAACGCACTGACGGCCGCCTTATTGGGGGCCGTCGTGTACCTTTAGGCGGGGCTATCGGAACCTAGCGCTTCGGTATCGCCCCCTCGATCTCGCCGAGGGCGATCCGGGCGCACACCTCCCCGGCAGCGTAGGCCGCCGAGAAGAACGCGGGGTCCTCGGCCTCGGAGCGCCCCATCGTCGTGACGGAGACACATCTCAGATCCGGTCCCGGATCGTGTCCTGCACGTGCGGTCACTCGCGTGTGACGCTTCCACACCCCTGCCTCCTCGAGCCGCTCCTCCACGATGTCGGCGTACTCTTCGGGCAGATGCGCGACTGGTACATATGCCGATGCCAGCGCGATACGGGTGAGCGCGGCGATGGTGTGGTGGCTCACGCCATGATGGCGCGCACGCCGATCAGCGAACGAGAGCCTGAGCGCAGCGACGGGCACACCGCCGAGAGACGCTGCGGCGTTGATCGCCTCCCCCTGGGCAACCCCGCCGTGTC
>CAYGFZ010000002.1:0-58191 GCA_964349355.1 uncultured Coriobacteriaceae bacterium
CTGTGACAGCGCCAGATCTGGCGCTGGGCATTGCACTGGCTTTGTCAATCAACCACCCAACGCACCCATCAGGAATCCTCCGAGGCGTCGATACTCCTCTGTACGGCCTTGCGTGCTATATCGTACGTGAACCCCTTTCTCACGAGACGAGCGGCCTGACGCTCGGCCCAGCGGGAATCGCACTCTCGTGGCGGTCGGAGGTGGGCTGACGCCCTGTCGAGTTCCTCGTCATCGGGAAGATGGGCGTCGAGAGCGTCGACGGCTGCTTCGATGGGGATACCTGCATCTCGCAGGGCGCGACCGATGTGAGCGCGGCCCCAACCGGATGCCTTCTTGGTCACGATCAAAGACTCCGTGTACCGGGCTTGATCGAGATATCCCCAGCCGGCGAGGCGCTCGATCACGGCTTCGATGACGGACTCGGGGTAGCCATCTTCGTCAAGACGCCGTGCAATCTCGAGAGATGAGCGCTCCCGGTGTCCGAGCAAGCGGATCGCGCGCTCAAGAGCTGCGACAGGCTCCGCTTCGGCGAGGGATGATTCCAGGTTGGCGGCGCTGACGAAATCCCCCGATTCGAGACCCGCGATGCGGAGGGCATCGCGGGTCGTACGTCGCGGATCAATACCCGCGGCCCGTACCAGCCGAGTACGCTCACGAGGATGCGGGACCTCGATGGTGATCTCGAGGGTGTCTTCGCTGCTCACTGTTCAGACGGCTGGATCACCGGCTCCTCGACGACCGTGACCGGCCCGGCGGGGAGGTTCAGCCGTTCCCGGATGGCGCACTCGATCTCGTTGCGTAGTGCAATGTGCTCCCGGAGGAACTCTTTGGCGGCCTCGCGCCCCTGGCCGAGACGCTCCTCCCCGTAGTTGTACCAAGCGCCAGACTTCGAGACCACGGCCTCTTCGACACCGAGATCGAGCAGATTGCCCTCTTTGGAGATTCCGGTGCCGTACATGATGTCGAACTCCGCCTGACGGAACGGGGCCGCGACCTTGTTCTTGACGACCTTGGCGCGCACGCGGTTGCCGACGATCTCGGTCCCCTGCTTGATGGACTCGATGCGGCGTACGTCGATTCGAACTGTGGAGAAGAACTTGAGCGCGCGACCGCCAGTGGTCGTTTCGGGACTCCCGAACATAACCCCGATCTTCTCACGGAGCTGGTTGATGAAGATGCACGTCGTGTTCGACTTGCTGAGCGATCCAGCGAGTTTACGGAGAGCCTGACTCATCAGGCGTGCGTGTAGGCCGACAGTGGCATCGCCCATCTCTCCTTCGAGCTCGGCACGCGGGACGAGTGCTGCAACGGAGTCGATGATGATCACGTCGATCGCACCGCTGCGGACAAGCATGTCGGCGATCTCAAGTGCCTGCTCACCGGTGTCCGGTTGGGAGATGAGGATCTCATCGATGTCTACGCCGAGGCGGGCTGCGTAGCTTGGATCGAGTGCGTGCTCGGCGTCGATGAACGCCGCGATCCCCCCTGCCGCCTGCGCTTCAGCGACGATCTGAAGCGCAAGTGTGGTCTTTCCGCTCGATTCCGGGCCGAATATCTCGACGACACGGCCGCGTGGAACGCCTCCGATCCCGAGTGCGGCGTCGAGCGCGAGTGATCCCGTGGGTATCGCAGCCACCTGTGTCACCGCTGCATGCTCGCCGAGTTTCATGAGGGAACCCTTGCCGTACTTCTTCTCGATCTGTTCCTTGGTGATGTCGAGGATCTTGTTCTTTCCGGTTTCCATTCGTCGCGCTCCTCTTCTCGTGCGGAGACTCCCTCGGGGTCGCTGTGACCGTACACGAACACCTGTTCGATGTCAACGGCTCCCGAGCATGACCCGCGCTCGGCGCTGGTATGTCGCGCCTGCTCGTGTAAGCGTGCTCGAATACACAGTAATCTCTCGCACTGACACGGATGGGTTCGCTTCTCTCAACGCCGAGCGAATGGCACTAGACGCGTCTGCCCGCAGTCGTTCGTCGACGCACGACGGTCGACGTGTTCGAACAAGGGTCACGTGAGGGACGTATGGCCGCGTTTCGGGTGCGACTCCGTATCCTGCCGCTACGGTCGCGATGGCTGCAACCAGATCTGCGCACGTGCCCTGCGGGTCGCCAAAGACCGTCCACATCATCGTTGCCCGAGCCATGGAGCGCACCGGGACGACGGGATCGACCAGCGGTAGGTAAATCGGCATGCGTTTCTCGCAGACCGATGTGAGTTCCTCCGTGAGTGCATCGACCTCACCCGACTCCAATTCCCCGAGAAAGTTCAGCGTGATGTGCAGGTTCTCCGCGGGTACCCAGCGGCAGCGAGCCCACTCTCCCCGATCTCCGCGGAACACGTTGCATGCCTGCGAAAGCGCGCGGGCCCACTCTGTGGGCAGGTCGATACCGATGAACGTCCGCATGGCCACCTATCCCCCGCAGCCGTCGAACTCTCTCAGTGCCAATCTCACAGTATCGAGTGCGGTCACGGTCGCGCGGCGGCGAACCACCGATCGGTCACCGCGAAAGTGATGGAGAGTCGCCCTTGCTCCGCCGGCATCCGCCAGTGCTATCCAGACAGTGCCGACAGGCTTGCCGGGAGTGCCGCCGTCGGGTCCCGCGATCCCGGTGACAGCGATCGTGAGGCCGGCACCCGTCGCCTCTCGGACTCCGAGTGCCATCGCCCGCGCAACGGCTTCGCTCACCGCGCCGTGCCGTGCGAGGGTCTCCTCGGACACGCCGAGTAGCCCGGTCTTCATTTCGTTGCTGTAGGTGACGAATCCGCCGAGGAAGACCGCCGAGGCTCCCGGGATCGATGAGAGTTCCGCTGCGATAAGCCCGCCGGTACACGATTCAGCGACAGCGAGCGTGCAGCCCGCTACACGAGCGGCGCTCACGACCGAGCCGGCGAGAGTCCCACCGTCAGCTGAGTAGCAGCGCTGTCCGAGCCCTTTGGCGACCGCGAGGGCTGCGGCGTCGAGAGTGTCGCTTGAGGCGCCTCTTGGAATGAGGACGATGTCGAGAAGCGAGTCGGAGGCTAGCACGGTAAGATCCATGTCGTGGAAGTCCGCCAGGATACGGTCAGCTTCGATCTGAACGTCGGACTCCATGACCTGGGCACAACGCACGATGCGAGGCTCAGGAACGCGGTTCGACGCCAGCAGCGCGAGGCCCTCCTCGAGCATGGGACGCAGTTCATGAGGGGGTCCCGGAAGGAGCATCAGGGTGCTCGTACCGGTGGCGAGGAGTTGTCCGGGCGCGGTGCCGGTCGTCGGCCGGAGAATGGTGGCGCCGGGGAGTATAAGTGCCTGGCGCATCACCTGCTCAGCGCCCTCTCGCGACGAGTGGCGGGCCTGGACCGCCGCGAGGCCTGCGATGAGTGTGGGGTCCTCGACGAGTGTCAGGCCGAGCGCATCGGCGGCTGCATCGCGTGTCACGTCGTCGTGAGTCGGTCCGAGTCCCCCGGTGATGACGACAAGGTCACAAGCGGCGAGATCGGAGGTCATCCGCGAGCAGATGAGTGTGCGGTCATCGGGCAGAACCTCGCGCGCAGCGAGTATGTATCCGGCTGACGCGAGGCGGCGCGAGATCTCAGGCCCGTTCGTGTCGGGCCGAAGGCCTTCGGCCAGTTCGGTTCCGACGGTCAGTACGACAGCCGTTGGCGCCACGGCCGTCCCGGAGCCCTCAGAAGCCCTCACGGCGCTGCTCCGCTTCGCGAGCCCACGGTCCGGTGATGACGTCACGGGCGTGGTAGAAGTAGTCGACCATCGAGATGATGGTCAACGCGACGGCAGCCCCCATGAGTAGCCACGACGCGGCCGAGAAGTACTCGGCGCCCTCTGTTCCGAGGAAACGGAGTAGCGGAGAGGTGTCCTTGACCAGGAAGGCTATGATCGCGACGACTTGCACCACGGTCTTGGCCTTACCGTAGTCAGAAGCAGCGATGATCTTACCTTCGGCGACTGCGACCATCCTGAGTCCGGAGACGATGAACTCCCGACTGATGATGACAAGCGCTATCCACGACGGCAGGGATCCAAGTTCGACAAGGGCGACGAGCGCTGCGGTGACGAGAAGCTTGTCGGCGAGCGGGTCCAGGAACTTCCCGAACGTGGTCACCTCGTTGCGCGAGCGGGCAAGATAGCCGTCCACACCGTCTGTGATCGCAAGGAGCGTGAACACACCGGCGGCCCACCACGGGCCCCACTCCGGCATCCCGCGCAGGAGCGTGACCAGGAACACAGGGATGAAGACCATCCGCAAGACAGTGACCCGGTTTGCCCAATTCATGTTACGTATCACGGACAGATCTCCCCTTCGAGGTCGTAGCCGTATGCCTCGACGATACGTGCGCACACGACTGTGCCGGGGCTGGTCGGGCGGTCGAGTGCGACGAGGCCGTCGATCTCGGGAGCCTGGCCCCACCATCGACCGAACGCGACACCCTCATCATCAACGCCCTCGGTTAGTATGTCGAGTGATGTGCTGACGAGGCTCGATGCGCGCTGGAAACCGGCCTGGTCGGCTGCTTCGCGGACGCGGTTGGCGCGCGCCACACGTTCCTCGAACGGCAGCTGTCCGGGAAGGGCCAGTGCGGCCGTGCCCTCCTCAGGGGAGTACGGGAAGACGCCTGCGTAGTCGATACCGGTATCGGCGATGAAGCCGAGGAGTTCCTCGTGGTCGTCGACCGTCTCTCCTGGGTAGCCCGCGATGAAGGTCGAACGGAGGACCGCGTCGGGCATGATGTCACGGATCCGCGCGATTAGCGACCTGAACTCGGCAGGCGAGCCCGTTCGATGCATGGCGCGTAGCACATCGCGAGAGACGTGCTGGAGAGGCATGTCGAGGTAGGGCAGCACCTGCGGAAGAGCGGCCATGGTCTGCAGCAATAAGTCGGTGATTCCGTCGGGCTGCACATACATGAGACGGAGCCAGAGCACACCAGGCACGGAGGCTACAGCACGCAGTACATCGGCTATCGTCTCGTCCCCCGGAAGGTCGCGCCCCCACGCAGAGGTATCCTGGCCGATGAGGACGATCTCAACGGCCCCGGACTCCACAAGATAGCGCGCCTCCGCTTCGACCTCATCGAGGGTCCGGCTTCTGTACGGTCCGCGGATCGCAGGGATGGTGCAGTATGCACACGTACGGAAGCAGCCGTCGGATACCTGGAGATAGGCCGAGGGGCCACTCACGGTACGAGAGGCACCAGCCTCGGCATGGGTGTGTCGCTGCCCGGTGAGGGTGTCGAGGACCGCAAGAAGCCCCGCTTCTCCCGCCACCGGCACGAATGCGTCCGCCTCGGGCATCGCGGTCGCCAGGTCATCGCCATAGCGGGAGACCATGCATCCTGCCACAACGAGCCGTCTCCCTTCGCGAGCATCTCGCCACGTGGCGAGTTCGAGGGCAACGTCGATCGACTCTTCGACCGCGTCGGAGATGAAGCCGCACGTGTTCAGGACGACGACGTCAGCTTCGTCGATCTCTTCGACCAGGTGATAGGCCGAGGAGAGAACCGCAGCGGCCATCCGGTCGGAGTCGACCTCGTTCTTCGGGCAGCCGAGGGTGATGAAAGCGACAGCGAGTGGAGAGGTCATGGGCTACCGGTAGTTCGTGAACTGCAGCGGTATACCGTAGTTCTGCTCTTTGAGGAATGCGATGACCTCTTGGAGTTCGTCACGCTTGGGACCCGAGACCCTGAGCTTGTCGCCCTCGATCTGAACCTTGACCTTGTACTTCTGGTCTCGGATCTCCTTGTTGATGCGCTTCGCGAGATCGGTCTCGATGCCGTTGACGATCGCAGCGGTCAGCCGCACCGTGCCGCCGGAGGCTGACTCGGTGTCGCCCCACTTGAGTGCCTTCAGATCGATGCCACGCTTGATCACCTTGCTCGCCAAAACGTCAACGACCTGTTTGGCGACGAAGTCGGCAGGCGCAGTGACGGTGATGGTCGATGCGGTCTTGTCCAAGGAGACTGCCGCGTCGGTACCTTTGAGGTCGTAACGCTGGGAAATCTCCTTGGATGCCTGCTGTACAGCGTTGTCGATCTCCTGCATGTCGACCTGTGAGACGACGTCGAAGCTCTGGTCTTTGGCCATGTTCTCTCCTCTTGGGGATGAATACGTACGATGAAGAAGTCACTGCTCGATCGGGAGCTCTAGCACCGGAGGGTCACCGGACGGGATATCGACCGGTACGCCGTCCTGGAAGACCGTGACTGCGGGAGCACGGCCGATACGCAGGACGGCTGTCTTCTCGGCAGTCCACTCCTCGGACTGGCCGCCGGCCATCGTTCCCTCGTACGCAACGAGGTCATCGATCGTCACGCGCAACCATGATGCACCGTCGTCGGCGATGACGACGCGCACCGTGAACGGACCGTCGGGCGATGCGGCGGAGTCCCCGGGGTCGACGGACTCCTCGACCGGTGGAGTCTGCGTATCGTCGTCAGGCTCCCCCGGACCTGCGGTCGGCGTACCCCCCTGACCGGCGGTCGTTGCGGTCTCCGGTATCGGCGGGATGGGTGGGGGTTCCTGCGGCCCGGATATCAGGCGGCCGATCCCCCACACCGATACAACGATCACGGCGACCACGGCGACCACGGCCAGCGCGGTGCGCGCAGGGATAGCGTGAGCCTGGAACCTCGGCGCAACGACTTGCTCGGGAAGACGCACGCTCTTGTCGGGAGTTCCGCCGATGTCGTTCTCGTAAGCCTCGACAAGGGGTACCGGATCGAGTCCGAGGAACTTGGCGTACGAGACTATGTAGCCCTTGACGTAGGCGGGGTCCGGCAGGGAGCTGTACTCTCCTTGTTCGATGGCATCGAGGCTCTTTGCGCGGATCTTTGTGACAGCCTCGACCTCGACCAGTGACTTACCCAGCGAGTGGCGCTTCTTCTCAAGAATCCGGCCGAGGGAGTCGGTCATCGACTCATCCCTCGGCGTTCTCTCGGTCGGAGCGCTCGAAGGCCTTGATGGCCTCGAGTTCCTCGACATCCGCCATCACCTCTCGTGGCTTCGATCCGTCGGGTGGGCCGACGATCCCTTTGGATTCAAGCATGTCCATGATACGCCCTGCACGAGCGTACCCGACTTTCAGGCGACGTTGGAGCATAGAGGTCGATCCGAGGCCCGAGGTGACGATGACATCGGCGGCCTCCCACAGCAGCGGATCGTCATCCCCGACGGTGTCGAGTCCACCGCCGGACGCGGCGATCTTGAGGTGGAGGATCTCTTCATGGTAATCGGGCTCAGCCTGCGCCTTGAGGTGGGTGACGATAGCGTCGATCTCCTCCTCCGAGACGAACGCGCCCTGAATCCTCTTGGGCTTGGACCACGCGGGGATAGAGAAGAGCATGTCGCCAAGGCCGACGAGTTTCTCGGCGCCAGTTTGGTCGAGGATGACCCGCGAATCGATTCCCGACGAGACCGCGAACGCGATTCGGTTGGTGATGTTGGTCTTGATGAGCCCGGTGATGATGTCGGTGGAGGGACGCTGGGTGGCGACCACCAGATGGATGCCGGCCGCACGCGCTAGTTGGGCGAGACGGCAGATGGAGTCCTCGACCTCTTTTGCGGCCACCATCATCAGGTCGGCAAGCTCGTCGATGACGATCATCAGATATGGCATCTCCTCGGCGCCCTCGGGTGCACGACCGTCCTGGACCATCGCGTTGTACATGCCGATGTTGCGCGCGTTCGCCTTCTGAAGCCGCTTGAGCCGGGCATCCATCTCCGAGACCGCCCACGCAAGAGCGCTCGCAGCTTCTTTGGGCTCGGTCACAACAGGGACATAGAGGTGAGGGACTCCGTTGTACAGCGAGAGCTCGATCCGCTTGGGGTCGATGAGTATGAGTCGGACCTCGGCGGGGGTGGCGCGCATGAGAACCGAAGTGAGCAGCGCGTTGACGCACACAGACTTCCCGGTTCCGGTGGATCCTGCGATCAGGAGGTGTGGCATCGTGGCCAGGTCGGCAACGATGCTGTCCCCCGAGACGTCCTTGCCGATCCCGAGAAGGAGGGGGCCGGCCGTTGCGGCGACGGGGGTCGAGAGTACGTCACCGAGGGTCACTGTGGTGCGACGCTCGTTGGGGACCTCCACTCCGACGAGAGACTTACCCGGAATCGGGGCAAGGATGCGAACCGTAGCCGCAGCCAGCGCGAGTGCGAGGTCGTCCGCCAGCGCGGTTATGCGATTCACCTTGATGCCACGCGTGAGTTCGATCTCATACATCGTGACCGTTGGACCGGGGATCCAGCCGACGACTCGGGCGGGAATGTCGAAGGTGCCGAGCGTCTCCTCGATGGTCCGGGCGGTCGTCGTCAACTCGCGCTCGCTGGCACGATGACGCGAGGCGCTCTCGGGACTGCGCATCAGTACGCTGGGCTTCGGCAACTCAAAGCCCTCCATAGCTTTTGGCGAGCTCATCCGGGGTGTCGGAACCGTTTGGCGTCGGACCTCGGGGTCCTCGGCGCTCTGCTTGCGCGCTGCCCGTCCCTTGACCGGATGCGACCGGGCTATCGGGGGTGCGTCTTCGTCGAACTCATCGAGCGGAAGGGTGCGAGGTGCACGCTCACGGGGTGTAGGTTGCGAGCGGGGTGCTGAGCGATCACGGAGTCTTTCAGTGACCCATTCCAGTAGGCCGGAGAGTGACAGGCCGGTGATGACCAGCCCGATCAGCATGAGGGCGGCAAGAATCACGTAGGAGATCGGCTCCCCGACCAGCGAGCGAAGTACCCACCCGATCGCGCCGCCGATGTACCCCCCGTGCGTCTCAAGTTCGATCCGACGCCACTGCCCTTGGAGCGGAGAGTCGAGAGCGAGCATCCCGATGAGAGCGAGCAAGACGATTCCCAGACCGCCACCTACACGCTTCTCGCTGATGGCGATGGCCCGCACGAAAAAGGTGACTCCCCACAAGAGGAGCAGCACGGGAATCACGAAGGCGCCCAACCCGAACGCAAGCCTGAACACGTCCGCGACCGCGTTGCCGAGCAGTCCTGAGCCTGCCGAGAGAAGCGCGATGGCAAGGGCGATGGCAAGGGCGACGAGAACGATCCCGTAGATGTCGTGCCGCGCTTCCGGCTCGAGCAAGGGCGCGGATGCGTTCGCCCTCTTGCCCGAGGTTGTGCGCTTCCCTGTGGTCTTCTTCTTGGTTCGCTGACTCGAGGCCATTAGGTGTCGTCTCTTCCCTTTAGCCGGTCACCACTCGCCAGACTAGCACGCTGACGCCCATGAAGGCGGTATACATGGCGAACACCCGGAAAGAGTGCCGCTTTATCAAGGCCATCAGCCCGGCGATGGCGAAGTATCCGGTGATCGCGGCGGCAACAGAGCCGACGAGCACTGTCGCAAGGGCAGGACCGGACTCACCGGTCATCACCACATCCACCCCCTGTTTCGCACCTGCAAGCAAGATGATCGGACCCGAGAGCAGGAAGGAGAAGCGGGCGGCCTGCTCACGATCGAGGCCGAGGCCGAGGCCCGCCGCCATCGTTGCCCCCGCGCGTGAGATACCGGGCATGACCGCGATCCCCTGAGCGACTCCGATAAGAACAGCATGCCCCCACCCGAGGCGAGACGCTTCATGCAGAGACCTGCGTGAGAGAAGGTCGGCGAGGGTGAGTGCGGTCGCGGTGATCAGGAACGCGACACCTACATAGAGGATGTCCGCGGTCTCGAAGAAGTCTCCACCAGCCAGCCCGATGAGGCCGGTGGGAATTGTTGCCACGACCACGAGCCACGCCAAGCGCTTGTCCCGGGATCGCTCTGGATCGCTGGAGAAGGCCGAGCGCGCCATGTTGAACAGGTCGGTCCGGAAGTAGACGACGACCGCAGCAAGCGTCGCAACATGCAACCAGGTGTCGAAGACCAGTCCGAACTCATCGGTCAGTCCGAAGAACTCCTGCACGAGACGCAGGTGTCCGGAGGAGGAGATCGGAAGGAACTCAGAAACTCCCTGGATGACACCGAGGGCTATCGCCTGGAAGATCTCCACGTACTAGACCTCCATGACCACGGGAATGACCATCGGACGCGACCTCGTTCGCTCCCACATGAACTGTGACAGTGATTCCCGGACCGCGTTCTTGATGACAGCGTGATCGGTCGCACCCTCTTTCGCCGTCTTGGCGAGGGTCTTGGATATGCGAGAGCGCGCGTCGTCATAGAAAGCGGAGTCATCGGTGACCTCGACGATCCCGCGTGTGACCAGCTCGGGTTCTCCGACAGGGCGGCCGTTTTGACGGTCCACAGCGATGATGACGGTGGCTATCCCGTCCTTCGCAAGCATCTGGCGATCGCGCAACACGACCTTTCCGATGTCACCGACCGATAGTCCGTCGACGTAGACCACACCGGATTCGACACGCTCGGACACGCGCGCCGACGAGTCACTGATCTCCAGGCAGTCGCCGTTGTCCAGTACGAATATGTCGTCGGCTTCCACCCCGGTGAGTCTGGCGAGGTCCGCGTGTGCTCTAAGATGACGGCTCTCACCATGGATTGGGACGAAGTAGCGTGGCTTGACGAGGTTTAGCATGAGTTTGAGTTCTTCGGCGGCCGCGTGGCCGGATACGTGTACCGCATGCGTCCCCTTGTGCTTGATGTCGGCGCCTGCGGCAGAGAGACGGTTGATGACGCGGCTGACCGCCTTCTCGTTGCCGGGAATGGGCGTCGCCGAGATAACGACCGTGTCCCCGGACTCGATGGTGACGGTCTTGTGGTCGTTGTTGGCCATGCGCGCGAGGGCTGAGAGCGGTTCGCCCTGGCTCCCCGTGGAGAGTACGACAACCCGCTCGGGCGGCAGATCACCCATCGCATAGGCGTCAAGGAGGTTCTCATCGGCGATCTGCAGGAAGCCGAGACGGCGAGCGATTTTTGTGTTGTTGATCATAGAGCGCCCCGTGACGACGACCTTACGGTCGCAGGCGACGGCGGCGTCACATACCTGCTGGACCCGATGGATATGGCTGGCGAACGATGCGACGACGATCCGTTGATCGGCGGAGGAGAAGATCTGTCTCAAGACGGGTCCGACGGTGCTTTCCGAGTTGGTGATCCCGGTGGACTCGGCGTTCGTCGAGTCGCTCATGAGCAGCATGACGCCCTTCTTGCCGGCAGCGGCAAGTGCTCCGTAGTCGGTCAGGCGACCGTCGATCGGTGTCTGGTCGAACTTGAAGTCGCCGGTGTGCAGGATGTTGCCGACGGGGGTGCGGATGAAGAGCGCGACCCCGTCGGGTATCGAGTGATTGACCGGTATGAAGTCGAACCCGAACACTCCGAGGTTCACGTGGGTCCCGGGGTGTATCTCACGGAGCTTCGGTTTCTTGATTCGGTGCTCATCGAGCTTGCCCTCGATCAGTCCGAGGGTGAGCTTGGTCCCGAGGATCGGGGTCTGGGCGCCGACCTCCTTGAGGAGGTACGGGAGCGTACCGGTGTGATCCTCATGGCCATGGGTGATGATGATTCCCCGGAGCTTGTCCTTGCGCCGGACTACGTAGGAGAAGTCCGGAAGGATGAGGTCGACGCCGGGGTGGTCGTCGTCGGGAAACATGATGCCCGCGTCGATAAGCACCATGTCGTTACCGTACTCGAGAACGGTCATGTTCTTTCCGATCTCACCCAGTCCGCCAAGCGGAATGACGCGCAATCGAGTCTTCTTCTGTGTCATAGGCGTGTCTTGACGCTCCTTCGGTCGTGCCGCATGTGTGCGGCGGGCAAGTGATACAGACGCGGGAAGACGTACGGTGTAGGTCCCCCCGCGAACGGTTCGATTCAGACGCGCTGAACGCCGACGTGATCCATCACGCGGATCAGCTCCGCGGTCTGCTCCGCAGTGGGCGGGACGAGTGGCAGGCGGACGCCGCCAACGTCAAAGCCCGTGAGTCGAAGAGCCTCCTTGACCATTATCGGGTTCGCCGTCATGAAGAGTGCCTTCATCAGCGGCAGAAGCTCCAGGTGGAGACGGAGAGCTCTTGTGTGATCTCCGGTGATCTGGGCCTCGATCATCTCCTTGAAGCGTGGACCCACGACGTGCGATGCCACGGAGATCACTCCGGTCCCGCCAAGGCCCATCATCGGCAGGGTCATCTCGTCATCGCCGGAAAGGACCTCGAAGCCCTCAGGGGCACCATCGATGATCTGCGCGATCTGCGTGAGGTCCCCGCTCGCTTCCTTGACCGCAACGATGTTCTCGCAGTCGCGTGCGAGGCGAAGGGTAGTCTCGGCACTCATATTGATGACGCTTCGTCCCGGGATGTTGTAGAGGATGACCGGGACGTCGACCGCCTCGGCTATGGAGCGGAAGTGAAGGTAGAGGCCTTCCTGGGGAGGCTTGTTGTAGTAGGGCACCACGGCCATGATGCCGTCCACGCCCAGTGAGACGACCTTTCGCGCGAACGCGACGGAGTCCGCGGTGCAGTTGTCGCCGGCGTTGGCGATGACCGGGGCTCGGCCGTCGATCGCGTCGAGTACCGCCCGGAACAGGTCCATCTTCTGGTCGTAATAGACGGTGGGACTCTCTCCGGTCGTGCCACAGACGATCAGGCCATCGCTTCCCTGGCCGAGAAGGCGGACGGCGAGTCCCTGTGCACGATCGAGGTCAAGCGTGTCTTCGGAGGTGAACGGAGTCACCATAGCCGTAAGCATACGGCCGAAGCGCGGAGTCATCATTATCGGGTCACTCCCGGGTAGATCGAGCCGGTACGAACCAGCGAATCGGGTCTACTAACTGAACTATTGTGCCACAAGAATGGGTGTCGAGTGCGAGGGTGAACGAAGCCGTCACCGTGACGTAGGGCTGAGGCGTCAGGTCGAGAGATCGAAAGCGGCGTGGAGAGCCGAGACAGCATGCGCGCTATCCTCGGCAGGTATGAGTACGGAGATCGTCGTGTGTGAGTCTGCGGTCTGCACGACTGTGACCCCCGCACGATCGAGACTGTCGGCAATCCGTGCCATCACGCCCGGGACGCCATGCATGCCTGCGCCGACCAGGGTGACCTTGGCCAGATCCGCCTGGACCTGGTAGGTGAGCCCGAGAGATCCCAGAACC
Source organism: uncultured Coriobacteriaceae bacterium (assembly GCA_964349355.1). Lineage (GTDB taxonomy): Bacteria > Actinomycetota > Coriobacteriia > Anaerosomatales > SLCP01 > JAUVXE01. The sequence continues at coordinate 13,036 of CAYGFZ010000002.1, forward strand.
TCACACGCGCTGTCGAGCACTCCGCCCGGCACGCTGAAAACGAGCGTCTCCCCGACCGGTGTGAACATGTCCAGGGAGACATCCGCGTCCGCCATCGCCCGGTAGACGCGAGTCTGCGCAGACATATGCGCGCGGGTTCCCTCAGGTGCGGGGAGTGCGACACGGATGCGGGCGACACCTCTGGTCTCGGAGATCGCGGTCGCCACAGCGTCGGGCCGGTAGGCTGAGATATCTGCGACACGTGTGCCCGGGTGGTCGGAGAAGGTGTTTCGCACGCGTACTGCAAGGCCGCTCGCGAGTGCGAGTTCTGCCGCGGGCGTATGAACGACACGTGATCCGTGGCGGGCCATCTGAAAGAGTTCGTCGGCCCGGATGACTTCGAGGATCTCGGCCTCCTCGCAGGTTCGCGGATCTGCTGTGGCGACACCGTCGACATCGGTGTAGATTTCGAGCGTCTCGGCTTGCAGCGCGACACCGAGAGCACACGCGGTCGTGTCGCTACCTCCCCTGCCGAGCGTGGTCAGCCGGCCACCGCAGGTCATTCCCTGGAAGCCTGCGACGACGGGCACGACCTGTGACTGGACAGCGGCGAGCAGCGGACCGGTGTGGATCGCTGTCACGGTGGCGGCACCGTGTACGCCGTCGGTCTCGATACCAGCTTCTGGTCCGGTGAACGCACGTGCGTCGATCCCCGCGGCCCGCAATTCGTGCGCGCATACCACGGCGCTCACTATCTCACCTGTGGCCATGAGCCAATCAAGCTCAGACGCTTCGGTAGGCAGATCCGCCACGAGGGAGAGCAGGGTATCTGTAGCGTAAGGGGCACCGTGACGACCCATGGCGGACACGACCACTACCGGCGCGGTACCGGCTTCGAGGGCAGAGTTCACTCTCTGTGCGATCGCCTGTCGGCCGGTCTCGGAGCCGACCGATGTGCCGCCGAACTTCATGATGACGATGGGATGCGTGGCTGACACCTACTCCCCCATCACGTGTTCAAGTCCGATGAGCAGACCGGTGTGTGCGCCGACCTCCCGGATCGCGAGCACGACGCCGGGCATGAACGAGGTGCGGTCGATCGAATCATGGCGGATGCTCAGTGTCTGGCCTTCTCCGCCGAAGAGGACCTCTTGATGTGCGACGAGTCCCGGAAGGCGGATGCTGTGCACGGGGATCTCGTTGACGAACGCCCCGCGAGCGCCTTGCGCGAGTTCAGTCTCGCGACCCGGCACGTCAGGGACTTCCGCGCGTGCGCCGGCTATGAGCGATGCGGTACGAAGGGCCGTGCCACTCGGGGCGTCGGCCTTGCGGTCGTGGTGCAACTCGATGATCTCGACGTGAGGCAGGAATCGAGCAGCTTCGGTCGCGAACCGCATCATCAGCACCGCGCCGATCGCGAAGTTCGGAGCGACGAACAGACAGGTGCCGGGAGGTGCCGAGGTTGCAATCTCCTCAAGGGTGCCGGGTGCGATGCCGGTGGTGCCGACGACGCAGTCCACGCCACGCTCAAGGGCGATACGGAGATTGCCTTCTACCGCCGAGGGGTGAGTGAAGTCGACCATCACCGCAGGTCGGGAGGTTTCGATCGCTTCAGCGAGATCAGCAGTGCATGTGACGCTCGCGCCTGAGCCGTTGTCGATGGACATGCCTTCGCTAGCAGGATCGACCACGGCGGCGACACGCATACCGGCCGCTGACGTAACCGCGCGTACGACCTCGCGCCCCATGCGTCCGGCGGCCCCACTGACAAGTACGTCGATCATGGCCGGTCCTCCCTCAAGGCGAACTCTAGGCGAACTCTAGGCGACCAGGTGTGAGACGTCATCGGTGGAAAACGGCCCGATCATCGCGAGCACTCTCTCGCCGCCGAGGACCTCGGAGGCGAGCCGGGCGACGGCCTGGAGGTCGACTGCATCGATGCAGTCGACAACTTCGTCTACCGATAGCAATTCCCCACCGGTGACCATGTTCTTGCCAAGGCGTGTCATACGATTGCGGGTACTTTCGAGGCCGAGGACGAGATGGCCCTTGATCGACTCTTTTGCCCGGCTCAGTTCCTCGGCGGTGATGCCGCTGTCAAGAACCCGTTCGATCTCGGTCTGGATGAGACGGACGACCTGCTCGGCGTTTCCGGGACGGGTTCCCGCATACACGGTGAACTGCCCGGTGTCCTGGTACAGCGCGTGGAAACTGTAGACAGCGTAGACGAGGCCCTTCTTCTCGCGGATTTCCTGAAAGAGCCGCGAAGACATCCCGCCGCCAAGAACCGTGTCGAGAACGGTCAGTGCGAAACGGTCCGGGTGATGGGCGCTGAGGCAGGTGGTGCCGTAACAGATATGTGCCTGCTCGGTCTCTTTCTCGAGGACTGCGAGCCGGCCGGTACCAGGTGGCGACGCAGCGGGGCGCTCGCTACGGGGACCCTCGGGCAGTTCGAGGCGGGTGCGCACCATCTCCACCAGGGCATCGTGATCGACGTTGCCGGCTGCCGCGACCACACAGTTGCCAGTCAGGTAGTGACGTTGGCGGAACATGACGGATGCCTCGTGGTCGAAACCGCCGACGGTCTCACGATTGCCCAGGATCGGCAGTCCGATGGGGTGCGACGGCCAAAGGGCACGGCCGAACAGCTCGTGGATGCGGTCGTCCGGCGTGTCTTCCATCCGGGCGATCTCCTCGATGACGACCTCGCGTTCGCGCTCACAGGCATCGTCAGCGAGGGTAGCGCTGGTGACCATGTCCGAGAGGACCTCGACCGCCGTCGGTAGATGCTCATCGATCACACGAGCGTAGTAGCAGGTGTACTCCTTGCTCGTGAACGCATTGAGCTCGGCGCCGATGCGGTCGAAGGTCTCAGATATCTCGGCGGCGGAGCGGGTCGGAGTGCCCTTGAACATCATGTGCTCCATGAAGTGGGACATTCCGGCCTCTTCGGGACTCTCGTCCCTGCTACCCACGGAGAACCAGATACCGAGCGCCACGGAGCGCACCGTGTCGAGAGACTCGGTGAGCACCGTGACGCCGTTATCGAGTACCGTCTTTTTGTAGAACAACTCTGGCTCCACGCTAGTGGCGACGACGAGGTCCGCGGTCGCCACCTCTATCGCGATCGCGGCCTCCCGGGCGATCGGAGTCGCTCCTGGGCTTATGCTCTCCACCGCCGCCTCCGCCACCGGACGATGCCGGAGCTTCGGGCTTGTCGACCCGGTCGAGGCTGATCTTGCCGCGGTCGTCGATGTCGAGTACTTCGACATCGACCTCGTCGCCGACCGTCAAGACGTCCTCGACCTTCTCAACGCGACCCTTGGCCACGCGGGAGATGTGCAGCAGGCCGTCCTTGCCGGGTGTGAGTTCGATGAAGGCGCCGAAAGCCTGGATAGAGACGACACGGCCCTTGTAGCGCTCGCCGATCTCGGGGACCTTGACGATGAGCTGGATGCGACGGACCGCTTCCTCGCCACCCTTGTCGCGTGCCGCGACGAAGATGGTTCCGTCCTCCTGGATGTCGATCTGTGCGCCGGTCTCCTCCTGGATACCGCGGATGACCTTACCGCCCGATCCGATGACGTCGCGGATCTTGTCGACGGGGATCTTCACGGTCAGGATGCGCGGAGCGAACTCGGAGAGTGCCTCACGGGGAACGTCGATCGCTTCCATCATCTTGTCAAGGATGTGCGCGCGACCATCCTTCGCCTGAAGCAGGGCGGTCTCGAGGATCTCGTAGGAGAGCCCCTTTGCCTTGTTGTCCATCTGCAGCGCTGTGATGCCCTTCTCGGTTCCTGCCACCTTGAAGTCCATATCGCCGAGGAAGTCCTCGAGACCCTGGATGTCGGAGAGTACGGCGACCTCGTCGCCCTCCTTAATGAGTCCCATTGCGATACCGGAGACAGGCGCCTTGATCGGCACGCCGGCATCCATGAGTGAGAGCGATGAGCCGCAAACCGAGCCCATCGAGCTCGATCCGTTCGACTCAAGGACCTCAGAGACGATGCGGATGGTGTAGGGGAACTCGTCCTCGGGCGGAAGGACCGGAACGAGCGCTCTCTCCGCGAGTGCGCCGTGACCGATCTCCCTGCGCTTCGGGCCACGCATGAACCCGGTCTCACCGGTGCAGAACGGCGGGAAATTGTAGTGGTGCAGGTAGCGCTTGCCTTCGGAGATGTCGATGGAGTCGATGCGCTGCCACTCGGAGAGCATGCCGAGTGTGAGCACCGAGAGGACCTGGGTCTGACCGCGGGTGAAGAGTCCGGATCCGTGAGCGCGAGGCAGGTAGCCTGCGACGCTGGTGACCTGGCGGACCTCGTCGACCTTGCGGCCATCGGCTCGCTCGCCCTCATCGAGGACCATACGGCGCATGGTGTGCTTCTCGAGCTCTTTCAGCAGGGCCTTGATGTCCTTACCGTCGGCAGCGAGCTCGTCCTCGGTAAAGGTTGCAAGAACCTCGTCCTTGACGGCGTGCATCCCGTTCATGCGCGCGAACTTGTCCGGGTTATGAATCGCGGCGCGCATCTTCTCTCCACCGGCGGTGAAGACCCGCTCGCGCAGGGAATCGTCGATGGAGTGAATGGGCACGTCCATCGGTGTGACGTCGACCTGGGCGATGAAGCGCTCCTGGACCGCGCAGAACTCGGTGATGGCTTCCTGGGCGAAAGTCAGCGCAGCAAGCATGTCGGCCTCGGAGACCTCGTAGGCGCCAGCCTCGATCATGTAGACGGCGTCCGGAGAGCCGGCGACCACCAGATCGATATCCGAGTCCTCGAGCTCATCGAAGGTCGGGTTGACGACGAACTCGCCGTCGACACGCGCGATGCGAACACCGGCCAGCGGACCCTCGAACGGGATACCGGCAGCCTTCAGGGCAGCCGAAGCGGCCATGATTGAGATGATGTCAGGCTGGTTGATCTGGTCGACCGAGATGACTGTGGCGATGATCTGCACCTCGTTGCGGAACCCGTCGGCGAAGGCCGAGCGAAGCGGGCGGTCGATCATGCGCGCAGTCAGGATGGCCTTTTCGGTGGGACGGGCCTCACGCTTGATGAAACCGCCAGGCAGTTTGCCCGCGGCGTACATCCGCTCCTCGAAGTCGACGGTAAGCGGGAAGAAGTCCAGATCCTTGGGGTTCTTAGACGCAGTGGCGGTGACCAGTACCATCGTATCGCCCTGGCGCACCACCACAGCTCCACCGGCCTGCTTGGCCAGCTCGCCGGTCTCCAGGACGTACTCCTTACCGTACAGCTCGAAACTCTCAACGATTTTAGACATCTACTCCTACTTCCTCTGCCTCGTCTCCCAGCGCCCCTTGCGCGTGGAGATATATGCAACCGATCGCATCCGGCGACCGGTAATAAGAAGGCGGGAGAGGTTCTCCCGCCTTCGAAGTCCCGTGTGATACTTACCCTCTGATGCCGAGTTTAGCGACGATGTCGCGGTAGCGCTCGATGTCACTCTTCTTCAGATAGCCGAGAAGGCGGCGGCGCTGACCGACGAGCTTGAGCAGCCCGCGGCGTGTGTGATGATCTTTCTTGTGGAGCTTCAGGTGCTCGGTGAGATCGCGGATGCGTTGCGTGAGCAGTGCGATCTGGACCTCCGGGGAGCCGGTGTCGCCCTCGGTGCGGGCGTGCTCGGCGATGATCTGCGCGTTGACATCCTTGGTAAGCGGCATATCCAGTTCACCTTTCTGTTCGGATTCGCCCTCGTCTGAGATCGGCGTTGGTGAGTCGCGCGTCCCGGACGAGGGTACAGTTGACAACCGTCGCAGTATACCACACGACCTACTCCGCAGCGCTGGCTATCGCGGCGATGTCGGCATGGATCGCGCGCGCGAGATCTGCCGGGTCGTCGAAGCGGCGCTGCGACCTGAGTCGACGTTCGATCTTCAGCGTGATGTGTTCGTGGAAGAGATCGCCCTCGAACCCGATCAGGTGGGCTTCAAGGGAACCATGGGCCGAGGGAAACGTCGGAGGGATCCCGACGGAGATCGCCGCCGGCCACGAGCGATCATCTACGAGTGCAGTACCGGCGTAGACCCCGTCTGCGGGAAGTGCGGCGTGTTCCTCGGGAAGAATGTTCGCCGTCGGTACGCCGAGTAGCGAGAGGCCCTCCCCTCTACCCCGTACGACCATGCCGCCGATCCTGTGAGACCTGCCGAGGAGACGGGCAGCGTCATCGACAGAGCCATCGGCGATCAGAGCGCGGATGCGTGTAGAGGTCACAGGGGAGGAATCGAGGTGAACGAGTTCGTGGGCGGAGACGGCGAATCCCCCGCTCCGTCCGAGCTTCTCAAGGTCTTCGACCGTGCCCTCGGCGAAACGTCCGAACCTGAAGTCGATGCCGACATGAACAGCGAGCGGAGTGCAGGTCGCACGCAGCACTGCTGAGACGAACTTTTCGGGGGGCATGGATGCTATCGCAGTGTCAAAAGGAATGACGAGTACGATGTCCGCGCCTGCATCTCCGAGGAAGGTGCACTTGTCGGCCAAGGTCAGGAGTTGGGCCGAGGACGCGTCGGGGGCGATCACCTGATCGGGGTCACGATCGAAGGTGAGGGCCATGCAGGGAACATCCCGCTGTGCGGCGTCGGAGGCGGAGGCAGCGATCAGGGCTTGGTGGCCGAGGTGGACCCCGTCGAAGACGCCGATAGCTACCACTGCGGGTCCCATGGATGGGGTCGTGTGCCCCCATTTGACGGTCCGGGTACTCATCGGCGGATACCTCCCGGCAAGACGACGTCCGCTGTCAGCGTACCTCCGGTGGCTTCGGTGCGGTAGACGGCTAGCAGGGCTCCATGGTGGACGATGGCTCGGAGTCCGGGACCCGGGTGCTCGTCGGAGAGGGCGGGTGCGGTGAGCGGGACGCCGTCTGCCACCCGGCGGGCTGCCGCTTCGTCGACGTCGACGACGGGCAACCCGAGCAGGTGCACCGGGTCGGCGAACAACTCGCCGGGGTCGGTGGCGGCGCGGACCGCGCCGAGTGTGTGTGCGTCGTTCAGTGTCGCGGCCCCGCTTTCCGTGCGCCTGAGCGCACCGAGGTGGGCGGCGGATCCCACCGAGGCTCCCAGGTCGCGTGCGATCGCACGGATGTAGGTACCCTTCGAGACAGTCATGCGAACATTCCAGACGACCGGAGGGCCGGACTCGATGCCGCTCAGTGATGCATCGAAGATCTCGAAGGTCCGCGGTTCTAACTCGACGCTCCCGCCGGCTCTGGCTACGCGGTGTGACACGCGCCCGTCACGTTTGATCGCGGAGTATGCCGGGGGCGTCTGTTCCCCTATGCCTACCAGCCCGGCGACCACGGCTGTCGCATAGTCGGTATTCGTGAATGCAGCCGGGACCGAAGCCTTTTCCACGACCGCACCCTCGGCATCGTCGGTATCGGTCCTCGTCCCAAAGACGATCCGGGCATCGTAGGACTTGACCGCCGCGGTCAGCAACGGCGCGAGGCGAGTCGCGGGGCCGACGAGGACCACGAGCACGCCGGTGGCGGCGGGGTCGAGTGTGCCAGCGTGACCGACACGGCGTTCCCCCGTCGCCCTGCGGACCGCAGAGACGACGTCGTGACTGGTGATTCCCGACGGCTTGTCGACGATTAGTATGCCGGACAGGTCGGTACGTCCCCGTCGGGAGCGTTTCACTTCGCAGCGCCCCCGGGCAACAGTGGCAATAGTGCGTTTAAGAGCGTGACCCGACCGCCTTTCGCACTGAATCCCGCAGCGGCTGTGTGGCCTCCCCCGCCGAAGGTGCGAGCGACCGCAGCGACATCGAAACCGGTCTTGGCACGAAGATTAGCCCGAACATGATCCGGGTGGACACGCAGAAGGATAGCGACGTCGATGCCGGCCAGTGTGCGTATGGCGTCGACGAGATGCTCCGTCTCTTCGACCGTCGCCCCGGTCGATGTGTAGTCCCCGGCTGCGACCCAGGCGTGTGCGACCCGACCGTCGTTGGCAACTTCGATACGTGAAAGCACAAGAGTCTCGAGTGCGAGGGCAGCACGTGATCGGTTCTCGTAGAGCATATGGTGCGCTTCGACGGTGTCGACGCCTGCATCGATCATGGCAGCGCCCTCATGCAGAGCGTCTGCGGTGGTGTTCCCATATGCGAAGCGGCCGGTATCCGTGACGAGAGCTGTCCAGCAGCACAGTGCGATCTCCGGCGTCGGAGTGACCCCGAGGGGCTCGAGAAGCCGCCACACCATGAGACCTGTGGCGGCAGCCGAGACATCGGTGAGGTTGATGGTTCCGAAACCACTGTTGTCCGGGTGATGGTCGAGGACGATAGTCGTCGTCGCGGCCTCAGAGAGCTGAGCCGCTGCGCCGAGACGGTCGACGTTGGGTGTGTCGAGGGCGACGAACACGTCCGTCGGTTCGAGGTCTGCCGCCGGGACGAACAGACCGAAACCCGGCAGGAACGAGTAGGTCGAAGGGGGTTCGGCCGCGTCAGCAAGGGTGGGGACAGCGGGGACACCGGCATCACGAAGCGCCAGCGTCATGCCGAGCACCGAGCCGATGGCGTCACCGTCGGGCTTGACATGAGCGCAGACCGCTACTGACTGCGCCTTCCTGAGCGCGACAGAGACCCGGTGGTAGGCTGCAAGCACCAGGGTTACTCCCCGTCCTCGGGGTCAGAAGCCGGCTCGGCCTCCTCGACGTTGCGAAGGGTCGGCGGAACGTCTTTGAGGGCTTCGGCGATACGCATGCTCTCGTCGATCGAGCCGTCGAGGAAGAAGCGCAGCTCAGGAGTGAGGCGCAGCGTGATACGCCCGCCGAGAAGCGTGCGGATACGCCCCTTGGCGGACTCGAGTCCGGCAAGCATCTCGGCATAGCGCTCGTCACCGCCGTGAGTGGTCACGTAGATGCTGGCGACGGACATGTCGGAACTGACCTCGGCCGAGGTGACGGTCACGAGTTCGAGTCGCGGATCGGAGACCTCCTCGGTGAGGATACGTGCGATCTCCTCCCTGACCATCTCGTTGACCTTACGGGTTCTGGGGGTTTGCTTCACTGGGCTACTTCCTGGCTGCCTATGACTCGCGGGCGATTTCGATGACCTTGTATGCCTCGACGACGTCGCCCTCCTTGACGTCTTGGAATCCGGTGATGCTCAGCCCGCATTCGTAGCCTGAGCGGACCGACTTGACGTCGTCTTTGAACCGGCGAAGCGAACCGAGACGTCCTTCGTAGATGACCGTACCGTCGCGAACGACACGGACGAGGTCGTCACGCATGATCTCGCCACTGAGGACGTAGGACCCGGCGATGACGCCGAGTTTCGGCACCCGGAAGAGCTCCCGGATCTCGACGCGCGCGGTCTCCTCTTCGTGGAACTCGGGTGCGAGAAGTCCGACCCGGGCTGCGTTGATCTCCTCGATTGCCTGGTAGATGACGCGGTACAGGCGAATATCGACGCTTTCCTTCTCTGCGGTGACCTTGGCCTTCGGCTCGGGACGTACGTTGAAGCCGATGATGATCGCGTCAGATGCGTCTGCCAGCATGACGTCTGTCTCGGTGATAGCGCCGACGGCCGAGTGGATGACGTTGATGCGTACCTCGGTCTGGTCCATCTTGTCGAGGGCGTCCTTGAGCGCCTCGATAGAGCCCTGGACGTCGGCCTTCACGACGAGGTTGAGCTCGGCGAGTTCACCCTCCTGGATTCGCGCGAAGAGATCGTCGAGGGAGATGTGGACCTTGCGCTCCTGCGCGAGAAGACGCTGCTTGAGAGCTCGTTCCTCGGCGAGGTTTCGCGCATCGCGTTCATCGGCGAACACGCGGAACTCATCTCCGGCCTTTGGCACACTGCTCAGGCCGAGTATCTCGACGGGATCTGCAGGTCCGGCATCAGCCACCACAGCGCCGAGCGGGTTGACGAGTGCGCGAACGCGCCCGTGGCTCGTGCCGGCGACGAGTGCGTCTCCGACACGCAGCGTACCGCGCTGGATGAGGACGGTCGCGACAGGACCGCGTCCGCGATCGAGCTTCGCTTCGATAACGACGCCCGATGCGGCAGCCGTCGGGTTAGCTTTCAGCTCGAGCACATCGGCCTGGAGAAGGATCATCTCGAGAAGCTCATCCATGTTGAGGCGCTGTTTGGCCGAGACGTTGACGAAGATGTCGCTTCCGCCCCACTCCTCCGGCACGATCTCATGCTCGGTGAGCTCCTGGCGAACACGTTCGGGGTTGGCGCCCTCTTTATCGATCTTGTTGACAGCGACGATAATCGGAACACCTGCGGCCTTCGCATGGTGGATCGCTTCGACGGTCTGCGGCATAACACCGTCGTCGGCGGCGACAACGAGGACGGCGACGTCTGTGACCCTGGCGCCGCGGGCACGCATGGCGGTGAACGCCTCGTGGCCCGGCGTGTCGATGAAGGTGACATTCTTGCCGTTGTGGGTCACGACGCTTGCACCGATGTGCTGTGTGATGCCACCCGCTTCAGTCTCGGCAACACCGGTCTCGCGAATGGCGTCGAGTAGCGACGTCTTACCGTGGTCGACGTGACCCATGACCGTGACGACCGGCGGACGGGGTATGAGGTCCTCGGGAGCGTCGTCGAATACGAAGCCGGCCTCTTCTTCCGGGGCGACGACGATCACTTCGCGGTCGAGATCCTCTGCGATCAACTCCACGATGTCGTTCATCATCGGTTGATTCACCGTGAGCGGTGTTCCGAGGAGCATGAGACGCTTGATGACCTCGGTCGAGGGAAGCTCCAGGGCGTCAGCGAACTCGCCTACTGTCACACCCTCGGTGATAGTGATGGCCTCTCCACCCGTAGCGCCTGTGGCAGTCTGCTGCGGCACCGTCTCGACGGCGACGACCTCCTCCTGCTTCGCACGTTTCTCTTTGCGCTTCTTGCGCTTGCCCTGCTCGGCTCCTGCAGCAGCGACAGCGGCCTTAGCTTGCTCTATGACCGAACTACCGACGGTGACCTGCTCGGCTTCCCTGGCCATCTGGCGATAACGTTCTGCCTCGGCCTTCTCGAGTGCTGCGGCCGCCTCAGCCTCTTTCTTGGCCGCCTCAGCTGCAAGACGCTCATCCTCCTCGCGACGGACCTGTTCGGTGATCCTGCGCGCCTCTTCTTTGACGCGGCGGGCGGCCTCGTCGGCCTTCTCCTGCTCGGCGGTCGACTGTTGCGCAGTCTCCGCGGCGAGACGCTCTTCCTCCTCGCGTCGCGCCTGTTCGGCGGCGCGGTGAGCTTCCTCCTCGGCGCGTCGGGCGATCTCGGCGGCCTCACGCTTCGCGCTATCGGCAGCTTCCTGCTTGAGACGCTCTTCTTCGAGTGCGGCCTGTCGCTCGGCGATCAGCGGACCTAGCTCCTTGCGGATCTTGTCCACGTAGGCCTCGACGAGTGTCGATGCGTGGTTCTTTGCGGGGATCTTCATCGCCTGGAGCTTTTCGAGTAGCTCCTTGGATGTCATTCCGAACTCCTTGGCGAGTTCGTGGACTCTCATGCTTGGCATCGAGCGGTCACCATCCTTGCTGCAAGGTCGCGGGGGAGTCGATCTGCGCCTCGAGGTCTCGTTTCAATCGGTCAAGGTCGTCATCGTGAAGTCGTACGCGGAGCGCGGAATCGAACCGCCGACGGGTCATGGCAGCATCAAAGCATTCAATCCGCCGGCAGAGGTACGCCCCGCGTCCGCTGGTCTTCCCCGAAGGATCGACCTCTATGTGACCGTCCTTGGTGCGGACGATCCGGACAAAGGTGCGCTTGTCGCCGGTCGCGCTACACCCGATGCAGGTGCGCACCGGTGTCTTGCGGGTCCGCGTCACGAGTCGGCATCCTCCTTCGCATGGACGCCACAGTACTTAGAACCCGGCCGGGACTTATTGCGGCAGCGCAGTCCCGAACTGGCAACAGCGATACAGCGTCCGTCCGCATCCTCTTCCGCGGCACCGTCTTCGCCTGTTCGGCCATAAGCGGAAAGTCCACTCTCGGCGGCCTGGGCGAGGCTCTTGATGTCGATGCGCCAGCCAGTCAGCTTCGCGGCGAGGCGTGCATTCTGCCCCTCCTTGCCGATGGCGAGCGAGAGCTGGTCGTCTGGGACGATAACTGTCGCGATGTGGTTCTGCTCGTCGATAAGTACCGAGGAGACCTTCGCGGGTGAGATCGAGTTGGCCACATAGTCCGCCGAGCCTTCGGACCAAGGGATGACGTCGATGCGCTCGCCGCGCAGTTCGCTGACGATCATCCGGACCCGGCTTCCCTTGGGCCCGACACAGGCTCCCACGGGATCGAGGCCGGTCTCTCGGCTGGCCACGGCGACTTTGGAACGCATGCCGGGCTCGCGCGCTACGCTCTTGATCTCGACAAGTCCGTCGTAGATCTCAGGGACTTCGAGTTCGAAGAGGCGACGAATGAGGCCGGGATGGGTTCGCGAGACGACGATCGACGGCTCCGTCGATGTCTTGCGGACCTCGATGATGTAGGCCTTGAGACGCTGATTGTGATCGTAACGCTCGTTGGGAGGCTGCTCAGCCGGAGGCAGAAGAGCCTCGACACCTTCACGAAGCTTGATGAGGGTGTAACGATTATCGGACTGCTGCACCGTTCCCGTGACACTCTCGCCGACACGATCCGAGTACTCCTCGTAGATCCGGTCGCGCTCGACCTCGCGAATCGAGGACATGATCACGTTCTTCGCCGCCTGGGCGGCGATGCGGGAGACGTCGGCGGGAGTGATGTCGTTCTCTTCGAACTCCGGCTCCTCTTCGGTCCCGCCGACCGGAACGCGTTCGTAGACGTAGATACGACCGGTCTCACGATCGATCGAAACCCTGGCCTCATTCTCGAGATCGAGGATGCGCCGGTACGTGGCCGCGAGCTGTTGCTCGAGGCGATCAAGCATCTCCATCTCATCGATGTTCTTCTCGCGTGCTAGCTGTCGCAACGCGTCCATGAGTTCGGAACTCATCGCTGGCTGCCACCCTTTCCCTGTCTGAAGTCCACTTCACCCTTGAGCCGCGCAGAGAGCACGTCGGCATAGGGGACGTGAACGGATGTTCCGTCAGAATCGAGGACGATAGTCTCGTCCTCGACACCGGTGATCCGTCCTGTATGTCGACTCACGCCAGCGATCGGGCGGGTCTTCATCGAGACGTCAGAACCGGTGAAGCGAACATAATCTGCGAGCTTGCGGAGCGGCCTGTCGATCCCCGGAGATGAGACCTCAAGGGTGTATGGGCCGTCGAACGGGTCGGTCTGGTCAAGGAGGGTAGTCACCCACTGGTTGGCTGAACAGACGGCATCGAGGTCGATGCCGCCATCCCGGTCCAGGTAGACCCGAAGAATCGGAGAGCCCTGGCCGCCAGCGAGTTCGACGGCGACGAGTTCGAAGCCCTGTCGTGTTGCCTCCGGCTCAAGGACAGACTCCAGGCGCGCAATGAGAACCTCACTCACGCCGACCGACCTCCTTCCAGACAAAAAGAAGCGGGGGTCTCCCACTTCTCGCGGCACGTTCTGTACAACCATGTGATTCTAACACACGCCGGACCAGGCACAAAGGTCAGGCAGGACGTTCGAACGGAGGCCGTCTGATTCTTACGCGAAGCGCTGGCGACCTGCGGAGACGAGCTCGACGAGAGTGCGGACCGCCTCGGCGAGGGGAACCTCGGTTCGCTCGAGTGTGATGCGGTCCTTCAGCTCGACGATCCCCGCCGCGACGCCCTTCTTCCCGACCACAAGCTGGTAGGGGTAGCCTATGAGTTCCGCGTCGGCGAACTTCACACCTGCGCGTTCGTCGCGGTCGTCGATGACGACCTCGACACCGGCCTCGGCGAGCTCCCGCCACAGACTCTCCGCGATCGGCGCAACTACATCGTCCCCGACAGCGAGTGGGATGACGGCTGCCTCGACGGGCGCGATAGAGATCGGCCAGACGATACCTTTCTCGTCGTGATGCTGCTCGATGACCGCGGCGAGCGAACGCGTGATACCCACCCCGTAGCAGCCCATTATGAAGGGGCGTTCGGTACCGTCCTCGGCAGTGAAGGTCGCGCCGAGAGCCTCAGAGTACTTCGTACCGAGCTGGAAGACCTGACTGACCTCGATACCCCTGGCGCTCGAGAGGTTCCCACCGCAGACAGGACAGCCATCTCCAGGCGCTGCGACGACCAGATCGGCCCAGACATCGATCTCGAAGTCGCGCCCGGGAGCCGCTCCCACGTAGTGGTAGTCGTTCTCGTTGGCCCCGATCCCCCATGAGACCTCGTCGCGAAGCGATGCGTCCGCAACGATGAGAGTGCCTTCGGCGGGCGAGACGGGGCCGAGTGAGCCCTTCGGTATCCCGTAGGACGCGAAGTCTGCTTCGTCAAGGAGCGTGCTGCCTGGTATGGCTTGCGCGGCTTTGGCCGGGTTCAGTTCGCGGTCTCCGGGGATGCAGAAGAAGACGAGTCTTCCATCTGCGTCTTTCGCAGCCATGGTCTTGACGGTGTCGTGCCCGGCGATCCCGAGGAAGGTTGCCAGTTCGACGATGGTGCGGATCGCGGGTGTGTGGACGCGTTCCATCTCGACGGGCTGTGTCGTGGAGGAATCGCGTGAAACGACCGTGGCTGCGGCTTCTACGTTGGCGGCCCATCCGCACTCACAGAAGACGAGCTCTGCCTCCCCGGTGTCTGCAAGAGCCATGAATTCGGTCGTGACGCTACCACCGATCTGGCCGGAGTCTGCCTCAACGGGCCGGTACTCCAGCCCGAGGCGCTCACAGATACGACCGTAGGCATGAGCCTGCGCGTCATAGTGCTCCTGCAGTGAGGCCTGGGAGTCGTGGAACGAGTAGGCGTCCTTCATGATGAACTCCCGGCCGCGAAGGAGTCCGAAGCGCGGACGCATCTCGTCGCGGAACTTCAAGTTGATCTGGTACAGCGAAAGAGGCAGCTCCCGATAGGAGCGCACCTCGCCACGGATGAGTGCCGTGATGATCTCTTCGTGTGTGGGACCGAGGCAGAAGTCCCGGCCCTGGCGATCGGTCAGACGGGCGAGCTCCGGCCCGTAGGCGTTCCAACGACCCGAGTCGAGCCACAGTTCAGCAGGCTGGACAAAAGGCAGCAGCAGCTCTTGCGAGCCGATCGCATCCATCTCCTCGCGCACTATCTGTTCGATCTTGCGCACAGAACGCCAACCGAGGGGAAGGAAGGAGTAGATACCGGAGGCTGCCTTGCGAATCATCCCCGCCCGGAGCAGAAGGCGGTGAGATGCGATCTCCGCCTCGGCGGGATCCTCCTTCAGGGTAGGAACGTGCAGGGCGCTCATGCGCAGGGCGACGGTCATCGCGGTGTCCCTCCGGGTGCGGCTGGTGCGGTCGACAGGGCTCTCCCATCGGGTGACAGGATAGCGCAAGCGCGGCCGCCTGTGACGTCAGGCCCCGGACACTTGAGCATCGAATGCGTCGATCTCGGCCATGAGGGCATCGACTATCTCGCTCTCGGGGACCTTTCTCAGCGCCTTGCCCTTCGCGAAGATCATCCCCACTCCCTTGCCGGCAGCTACACCGATGTCGGCCTCGCGCGCCTCGCCAGGACCGTTGACCACGCACCCCATGACCGCGACCTTGAGGGGGGTGGTCCGCGTGCGAAGGCGCCGCTCGATCTCCCGCGCGAGGGGGATGAGGTCGACCTCGCACCTGCCGCAGGTCGGGCAACTCACGAGTTCCGGACCGCGGCGGCGGATGTCAAGAGCAGCAAGGATAGCCCATCCGACTAAGACCTCATCGACGGGATCGGACGTCAGCGACACCCGCAGCGTGTCTCCGATACCCTCGGCGAGAAGGATGCCGAGGCCCACACTCGACTTCACGGTTCCGGCAAGAGATGTGCCCGCTTCTGTGACGCCGATGTGGAAGGGATACGGCACGGCTGTCGCAAGTGCGCGGTATGCGTCCACGGTGGATACGACGTTGGAGGATTTCGCAGATACGGCGATGTCTGAGAATCCTCTCTGTTCGAAGTGTTCACAGAAGGTGACTGCGCTTGCCACCAGCTTATCGGCGAGCGGCCAGTCCCTGTCGCGGAACTCGGGCGCCAGAGAGCCGGCGTTCACACCGATCCGGATCGGGATATTGGCCTCACCGGCCGCATCGATGACTGCATCGACTCTCTCAAGGGCGCCGATATTGCCCGGATTGATCCGTAGCTTAGCGGCTCCCCTTCGTGCGGCTTCGATTGCGAGCGTATGGTCGAAGTGGATATCGGCGACCACTGGGATGGGTGACGCCGAGCAGATCTGCTCGAATCCCGAGAGCGCGTCATGGCCGGGTATCGCCACTCGCACGATCTCGCAGCCGACGTCTGTCAGTGCGGCAATCTGCGCAAGAGTGGCCTCGGGATCGCGTGTGTCCGTGGTGGTCATCGACTGGACGGTGATCGGTGCCCCTCCGCCGATGGCGACGGGTCCGACCATGACAGGGCGAGAATCGCGTCGCTCCATGAGGCTCCCTCCCCTGGCCTGCCGGATCAGCGTTCCACGAAGTAGCGCACGACATCAGCGTACATGAGGTAGCCGATCAGCGAGAAGAGCAGCACAGCGCCCGAGATGCTGACGCCGATCGCGAATCGTCGTCCGAGTTGGCGGCCCGAGACGCCCTCGAGTATCTCGATGGCGACCTTCCCTCCGTCGAGTGGTGGGATCGGAAGGATGTTCATGACGCCGAGGGAGAGTGACAACAGCGCGACGATCCAGGCGTAGTCGAGTGGTCCTCGGCCTGCCGCTTCGGCTACCTCGACAGTGATTCCGACGATGCTACGCGCACCCTCGACGGACTCCTGGAAGGTATCGGGTGAGAAGAAACGTCCGATCGCCTGGAAAACGAGACCTGTCATGCGAACGCTTTCGACCGCCGCCCCACCGACAGACAGGTCGATATGCTCGAGATCGGAGACGATCCCGAGCACGGGAGTTCCCGCATCGGACTCGGCCAGGGTCGCCGAGGTCGTTGCGGTGCGCTCTTCCCGTACATACGTGATGTCGACAACGTCACCGGGGTCTTGCGCTGAGATGAGCGCAGTGAGTTCGAACCACTCGTCGACCGGTTCGCCGTCGAGGGCGATGATGCGGTCGCCGCCCTGGAGTCCCGCCGCCTCGGCGCCGGAGCCGGGCTGCACATCGTAGAGAGCAAGTGAGTGCTGGTAGTAACCCCATACGCTCAGCACGACTGTGAAAACGAGCACAGCAGTGACGAGGTTGGCAAGGACCCCCATCGTGAGAACGGTGATCCGCTTGGGCTTGCTCAGTGCGCGGTACGTCACCGAGCGGGCCTCTGCGAGAAGCGTTTCGGCGTCGGTTGCGTCGCTGGCGGTGACAGTAGACAGGTAGGAGATCTCATCGTCTGTGGCGGGGTCGATCACACCCCAGTCTGCAAGAGTCACGAGCAGCGCAGAGGCTCGCTCGGTGTCCACACCGAGAGCGGTGCCGAGGGTTCCGGCATCCATTCTCCCGGCTATGGCAGTTGTCTTGAGGGCACGTGCGAGAAGCTCATCTTCTGGTCCGGGCTCCATACCTGCTATCCGGACGTATCCTCCGAGCGGGATGGCGGTGATCCCGAAAGACGTGCCGGATCTCTTGCTCCGGAAGCGGATCGCCGGTCCGGGCAGCCCGACCATGAACTCGTGCACCTTCACGCCAAAAGCTCGGGCGGCCAGGAAGTGTCCACCCTCATGGATGACCACCAAGATGGAGAAGGTGATCACTCCCCAGAAGATCGTCGTCAAAGCTTCAGGCATAGGTTCGAATCGCTCCTCATCAGTCAGTCTTCAGGTAGGCCGTTTGCTGCAAACGCTGCGCCAGCGTGTCTGGAGGTCACAGAATCTCGAGCGCCGCAGACCGTGCAGCGGCGTCGAACCGCTCGATCTGCTCGACCGAATCAAGTTCCTCGGCCGAGTGGCCATTCATCACGCGTTCAACCACACGATCGATGTCGGTGAACCCGCAGCGCCCGTCGAGGAACGCAGCCACGGCTACCTCGTTGGCGGCGTTCATGACCGCGGGTAGGGTTCCACCGACGCGGCCAGCATCGAGAGCGAGCCCCAGGCATCGGAAGACGGTTGTGTCGGCAGGCTCGAAGTCCAGGGAGCCGAGTCGTGTGAAGTCCACTGGCTGTATCGGCCCTGACCAGCGGTGCGGATAACTGAACGCGTACTGGATAGGAATCCGCATATCCGTTGTACCGAGATGTGCCTTCACTGAACCATCGCGATACTCGACCATCGAGTGTACGCACGATTGCGGGTGAACCACCACACGGATGTCGTCGTAGGAGACGCCGAACAGGTGGTGGGCTTCGATGACCTCGAGACCCTTGTTCATCAACGTTGCCGAGTCGATCGTGATCTTGCGCCCCATCTGCCATGTCGGGTGGGCGAGCGCGTCGGCCGCGGTGACGCCTTCGAGCTCCTCACGCGAGCGGCCCCGGAACGGACCTCCGCTGGCTGTGAGCCAGATGCGTGCGACCCCTTCGGCCTCTTCGCCGAGGAGACACTGGAAGACCGCAGAGTGTTCGGAGTCGACGGGCAGCATCTGGCCTGGGCGCGCGCGGCGCATCACCAGGTCGCCACCCACAACGAGGGACTCCTTGTTCGCGAGAGCGAGCGTGGTGCCTGCATCGAGAGTCGCGATCGTCGCACGGAGGCCCGCAGCACCCACAAGAGCGTTCAGGACGACATCGACATCGTCCCTGGCGGCTATCGCCTCGATTGCGGCATCTCCCGACCCTACCGGACCAAACGGGTCTGTGTCCCGGCGAAACTCCGATTCGAGCCTGCGTGCCGCCCGCCCATCTGAAAGGGCGATATCGGGCACATGGAAAGCCCGGGCCTGGTCAGACAGGAGCTCGGCAGAGTTGTTGGCGGCCAGCGCCACGATCTCTATACGGTCGCTATGAGCAGCCACGACTTCGAGTGCCTGACAACCGATCGAGCCCGTCGAACCGAGGACTGCGACTCGGATACGAGTAGTCACCGGGCACCCCCCATCAGCAGCAGATAGTACGCGACGACGCCGACGAGTATCAGGCTGTCAATCCGATCGAGGAAACCACCATGACCGGGCAGAAGGGTACCGGAGTCCTTCACCCCTCCTTCGCGCTTGAGTCTCGACTCGAAGAGGTCCCCCGCGACCGAGGCGAACGCGACTGCGACGCCGATTCCGAGTGCCCAGCCGAGAGTCAGACCGGCACCCGCTGTGGCCCAGACCACGATCCAGACAGCGACAGTGCCCAGAGTGCCCGCAACGAAACCCTCCCATGACTTGTTGGGAGATATGCCGGGCGCCATCTTGTGACGGCCGACAGTCGAACCGACCAGATAGGCGAAGACATCGTTCGCCCAGACACTGACTACGGCGGCAAGAACCAGTTCAGCACCCCAGTCGAGGTCACGGAGCAACACAAGATGCGACAGCGCGAATCCGATATAGGTTACTCCGAACACCGTCGTGGCCGTGTCGGCAGATCTGACCTGGCGGAAGAGCACGTGCCACACGAGGGCAGCCAGGATGAGAGCCGTGAGTGCGCCGAGCAAACCGAGACGACCCCACACGGCAGTCGCGAAGGGCATACCCGCGATCGCCAGCAGACCGAAGAACTCGTTGGGTGTCCCCAACTCCCTGCGGGTGATCGCAAAGAACTCGATGCCCGCCATGACGCCAAGAGCTGCAACAAGCGCCGCAAGCCCGAGAGTGCGCCCGAACAGGATCACGCCAAGGAGAACGAGGCCATAGACTGCTGCAGTGGCAGTGCGTGTGGCCATCCGGGGAAGCACCCCTTCACGTCGATCGGGCCTGCTCACTCGTTCTCGACCCCCCCGAAGCGGCGAGTGCGCTTCTGGAAATCGGCTACTGCGGCAAGAACGCTGTAGCGGTCGAAGTCGGGCCACAGCGTGTCGGTGACCCATATCTCGCTGTAGGCGATCTGCCAGAGAAGAAAGTTGGATATGCGCATCTCCCCGCTGGTGCGAATCAACAGGTCCGGGTCAGGCACGTCCGGAACGTAGAGGTTCGCAGCTACTGTCTCCTCGGTGACAGATTCGGGGTCAAGCTCTCCTGAGGACACCTGCCGCGCGATCTGGCGCGCAGCTCGGGCTATCTCGGCACGTCCCCCGTAGTTGAGAGCGACGACAAGAGTGAGGACCCTGTTGTCGGCTGTCCGGACCATCGTCTCCCGGAAGGCATCGGCGGTCTTCTTCGGCAGTTCGTCGAGCTCGCCTGTCACCACGACGCGGACCCGCATCTTCTCAAGGTTGCCAAGCTCGCGCTCGAGGACCTCGACGAACAGTCGCATCAGACCGGAGACCTCCTCGGCGGGACGCGACCAGTTCTCCGAGCTGAAAGAGTAGATCGTCAGGAACTCGATCCCGAGCTCGATGGAGGACGCTATGAGCTCCCTGACCGACTTGGCACCCGCACGATGGCCAGCCACCCTTGGTAGACCCCGCGCAGCCGCCCAACGGCCGTTGCCATCCATGATGACGGCGATATGGCGTGGGACTCGCGCGAAATCGACCTCGCGAACGAGATCGGATCCGGGAGGTTCTGCGAAGAAGTCGCGTTGTGAGGGAGAGCCGGAGGTCACAGGAGTTTAGACCTCCATGATCTCGGCTTCTTTGCGCTTCAACGTCTCATCGATCTCTACAATGTGTGAATCGGTCGCCTTCTGGATCTCGGTCTCGGCCCTGTGGAGGTCGTCCTGGCTTATCTCACCTTCGCGCTCAGCCTTCTTGAGCTTGTCGTTGGCGTCTCTGCGAATGTTGCGGACTGCGACCCTTGCCTCCTCTGCGTAGGTCTTGCAGAGCTTGACGAGATCCTTACGGCGCTCCTCGGTGAGCGGTGGGAACGGAACCCGGATGACGACACCGTCGTTGGCGGGATTCAGTCCGAGACCTGAGGACTGAATCGCTTTCTCTATCGCAGTCATCGAACCCTTGTCATACGGCTGGATGAGTAGCATCTGCGGCTCAGGGGCGCTGATCGTGGCCAGTTGCATCAGGGGTGTCGGTACGCCGTAGTACTCGACTGTCACCTTTTCGAGGATGGCGCCGGAAGCGCGGCCGGTTCGCACAGTGGTGAACTCATGCGCAAGTGCGGACACCGACTTATCCATGTGAGCATCGGTCTCTTTGATGGTCTTGGCGATCATGACGTCTCTCCCCTCACGATGGTTCCGACAGGCTGTCCAAGAAGCGCACGCTCGATGTTACCTTCGGTCTCCATGTTGAAGACCAGGATCGGTAGCCCGTTGTCCATGCAGAGCGAGATCGCCGTGTTGTCCATGACCTTCAGGCCGCGATTGAGTACTTCGATGTAGGGCAGTTCGTCGAACTTGACCGCATCCGGGTTTGTGATCGGGTCGGCGTCGTAGACTCCGTCCACCTTGGTGGCCTTCATGATGCAGTCAGCCCCGATCTCCAGTGCACGGAGGGCTGCAGTGGTGTCTGTGGTGAAGTACGGGTTCCCGGTGCCGGCAGCGAAGATGACAACGCGGCCCTTCTCGATATGGCGTATCGCCCTGCGCCGGATATAGGGCTCGGCGATCGCCTGCATGTCGATAGCCGACATGACACGAGTGAAGACGCCGTTGCGCTCCATGGCGTCCTGAAGAGCAAGGGAGTTCATGACCGTGGCAAGCATGCCCATATAGTCAGCCTGTGCACGATCCATCCCCGTGGACGCAGCAGCTAGTCCGCGAAAGATGTTGCCTCCACCGACGACGATCGCGACCTGCACGCCTGCGTCGGTGACATGACTCACCTGCCGGGCAAGTGAGTCGAGCATCTTCGGATCGATGCCGTACTCCGCGTCACCCATAAGGGCTTCTCCGGACAGCTTCAGCAGGACTCGCTGGAACCGATAGTCTGCCACGCGGCTCGCCTCTCCACTACGACTGTTTGCGCACATCACCTACAGCATACAGCACGCGGACCGGTGCATGTCGCATCGGTCCGCGTCGTCACCTTACAGTAACTCGAATCGAGCCAGACTACTCGGGGGCGGCGGCGGTCTCGCCGAGCACGAAACGCTCGAAGCGGGCGACGGCGACCTCCGATCCGGTCTCCTTGGCAGTGCGCGCACGGTACTGATCGACCGTCATGTCGGGGTCCTTCACGAACGGTTGCTCGAGAAGACAGACCTCCTTGTAAAACTTCTGCAGACGACCGGTCGCCATCTTCTCCTGGATCTGTTCTGGCTTGCCGGACTCGGCAGCCTGGGCCCGAAAGATCGCCAGCTCGTGATCGACGACGTCAGCGGGGACGTCGTCGCGACTGACTGCGATAGGAGCGGTTGCGGCGATCTGCATCGCGATGTCCTTGCCGAATACGGCGAGTTCTGCGGCACCGGAGGGAGCGGATGCCAACTCGACCATCACGCCGATGTTGCCCACGCCGTGGATATAGACGGTCACCATACCTGCGGCCGGGTCGAGTTCGTGGCGAACAAAACGGGCGATGCCCATGTTCTCGCCGAGTTTGCCGACAATCTCGCCGAGATACTGTTCGACGGTGATCTCCGGACGGGATCCATACGGCTGAGCCAGCAGTGACGGGACATCCGCAGGAGCGGTCACGGCGATCTGCGTTGCGATATCGTTGACGAAGGACTGGAAATCGGCGTTGCGGGCTACGAAGTCGGTCTCGCAGTTCACTTCAACGAGGACGCCCGTACGGCCGTCATCGGACACGTATCCACCGATGACTCCCTCGTTGGTCGCCCGCCCCGCCTTCTTGGCGAGCGCGGCAAGGCCTTTGGTCCGCAGGATGTCGATCGCGGTATCCATGTCCCCTTCGGCCTCCGAAAGCGCCTTCTTGCAGTCCATCATTCCTGCGCCGGTGCATTCGCGCAGGTCCTTGACCATCTTGGCGGTGATGTCAGCCATCTTTGTCGTTCCTCCGATGCGATGTCAGTGCATCCCGCGAATCATCGCGAGAGAGCGTCTGTCTACAGTTCGGTCGTCGCCTCAGGTGCGGTGACCTCGGCTTCAGCTTCAGGTACGGCATCAGGCGCCGGCGCGGAAGTTTCCGCGGCGGGGCCGGCGACCACTGTCGGTACCGGCTTGGGCTCCGCTTCCACGACACGGGGGCCCTCGGCAGCCATGCGGCCATCAAGTGAGGCATCAGCGATCACGCGGCACATCAGATTGACCGAGCGGATCGCGTCGTCGTTGCCGGGGATGACGTAGTCGACCTCGTCCGGGTCTGCGTTCGTGTCGACAAGACCGATGATCGGGATCTTGAGACGGCGAGCCTCGGCGACAGCGATCGCTTCACGCTTGGTGTCCACGACGAACAGCGCTCCGGGAAGGCTCTTCATGTCGCGAACGCCCGACAGGTTGCGCTCGAGCTTCACACGCTCCTTGCCAAGCAACAGCTGCTCCTTCTTGGGAAGCGCTTGCATGGTGCCGTCCTCATCCATCGTCTCAAGAGCAACGAGGCGATCGACGCGCGTGCGCATGGTGACGAAGTTGGTGAGCATGCCACCCAGCCAGCGCTGGTTCACGTACGGGTTGCCTGAGCGAGTGGCCTCGTTGGCCATCGGCTCCTGTGCCTGCTTCTTGGTGCCCACGAATAAGACGTGCTGACCGCGAGCAGAGAGGTCCCGGACGAAGTGGTACGCATCATCGAGCTCTCGCAAAGTGCGCTGAAGATCGAGGATGTAGATACCGTTGCGTTCGGTGAAGATGTACGGCTTCATCTTCGGGTTCCAGCGGCGGGTCTGATGTCCGAAGTGGACACCGGCCTCGAGAAGACTCTTCATCGAGACTACGGACATAGTGCTACCTCCTTGGTCGGTTCTTCCTCCGCCTGCTGTCATTCCGATGTGCCACCCGCGTTCGCGGGCACCCGGCAGTACGGTCGGCAGGCGTGTGTATTGAAAAGCCCGGGTATGATACCACAAGGCGACAGATGACTGGAACGGGCAGCGATGAGAGGACTCGCAGAGGACTCGCACGAGCCGGAGAGCCGTATATCTACGCGAATTCCTTGCCACACATCGGGCAGATGACGTGGGCGTCGAACCAGCCAGGCTGGTCAGCCTTCGGAAGCATCTCTATGGTCAGTTCGACCTCACAGGCAGGACACCAGAAACGGCGCTGAAGCCGGAGGTGTTCCACCAGGCGGTCGGCGTCGAACTCACGATCCTTGATGGCGACCTTGTACGTGGGGGCATCGACTTGTCGGCCTGCCATGAACTTGAGAGTCAATCGGATCTTCTCAGCCACGTCCGCCGGCTTTGCCTCGTTCTTGATGAGGTAGTCAACGGCGCCCATTGCAAGACCGCGCTCGACATCGGACTCTTGACCGAGATTCGAGAGGATGAGGACAGGGATGCCGCGGGTACGGGGGTCCTTCTTGATCGTGTCGAGGACCTCAAGTCCGCTCATCTTCGGCATGATGAGGTCAAGCAATATGAGATCGACATGAGAGGTCCGAAGATGCTGGAGGGCCTCAACGCCATCGCCGGCGGTCAGGACCTGGTATCCATCCTGCGCAAGCTTATCCGAATAGATCCTTCGCAGCAGTTCCGTGTCTTCCACGATCAGTATCGTGAGAGCGGACATGCACGTTCCTCTCGTCGGTGTTGTCGCGCTGCCTTTTCACTTGCTGAAGGTCTGCGCCGCCTGGAGCCGTGCGCGCATCCTGAGAACAGCCTTCGTGTGCAGCTGGCTCACACGCGATTCGGTCACGCCGAGCACTCTGCCGATCTCTTTCAGGGTCAATCCCTCGTAGTAGTATAGCGCGATGACGATCCGCTCTCGTTCGGGGAGGCGTTCGATGGCCGAAGCGAGGATGTCTTTGACTTCTTCGGTCTCGAAAAGCGCGACCGGGTCTTCTGCGGAGTGGTCTGGAATGGTGGACAGGACGTCACCCCGGTCGTCGCGGTCCGACCCGATCCAGAGTTCTTCGAAAGACACGATCGAGGTGTAGGAGAGCCGCGAGAGAAGATCCTTCAGTTCCTCGGGGGTGACCTCCATCTCCTCGGCCACCTCGGCATCAGTTGGTGTCCGGTGGAAACGATGTTCGAGGGCGATGTAGGCGTTCTCAAGTCGGCGCGCCTTCGACCTGACTGATCGCGGGACCCAGTCCATGGTACGCAACTCGTCGATGATCGCACCTTTGATGCGCGCGATGGCGTAGGTTTCGAACTTGATTCCGCGCTCGAGATCGAACTTCTCGATGGCATCGATCAGTCCGAACAATCCGTAACTGATCAGGTCGGCAGTATCCACCGTCTGAGGCAGACTCGCAGACAGGCGGCCCGCAACGTACTTCACCAGCGGCGAGTAGTTGAGTATCAGGTGTTCACGAGTGTCCTGGGAGCCCGTCTCCTTGTAGATGGACCAAAGAGCGGACACGTCCGTCCGCGAGTCGTTCCTCATGTAGCCGTGCCCCTCGATCTCGGCGGCTGATCCGTGGACCCTCAGCCACGTGGGTGGGCCCTCCGGTGCACGTCCTGCAGACGGCGCGTGCTGACGTGAGTATAAATCTGGGTGGTGGACAGCGCAACGTGACCGAGCAGTTCCTGTACTGATCTCAGGTCCGCTCCCCCTTCGAGTAGATGGGTTGCGAATGTGTGTCTGAGCACGTGTGGCGAAAGTGACAGTGCCTGACCTGTGGCGGCAAGATGCACTTTGAGGAGCCTCCGGATAGCATCCGGTCCGAGCGAGTTGCCCCTCACAGAGAGGAATACCGCACTCTCCGGACTCTTGAGAAGCGCGGGGCGTCCCTCTGCGAGATACTCCCGAAGTCTGCGAATCGCGAACGGATGTAGCGGCACGATGCGCTCGCGAGCGCCCTTGCCCAGGACGGTGATCTTCCCGCTGGGTAGGTCGAGGTCAGCCGAGGTAAGGCCAGCCAGTTCAGAGACACGGATCCCTGTCGCGTAGAGAAGTTCGAGGACAGCGCGGTCGCGAAGTCCAATCGGCGTTGACGGATCAGGGGCGTCCAGAAGTGCTCTGAGCGCGTCAGGCTCGATCACGACCGGCAGGCTCCGGGGAATCCGCGGGGTCGATATAACCACCGAAGGGTCCGACTCGATCGCACCTTCGTCGACAAGGTATCGCAGAAAGGAGCGGACTGCTGCTAGTCGGCGGGCGATCGTCCTTCTCGCATAGTCCCCAGCGCTGAGCTCAGCGAGGAACCGACGAAGCTGGCGGTGGGTCGGACGGACCGGATCGACGCCCTGACGTGCTGCCCACTCCAGATACCGGGACAGATCGGCCGCGTACGCGCGTACCGTATGCGGCGACAGCCCTCGAACCGAGGTCAGGTACTCGAGAAAAGCGTGCAGGTATGCATCGGGCGCTGTCATGGCCGGGATGCCGAGGTCTCGGGGGTCAGTGCGAGGAGAGGGTGCCGGGATGCGTAGTCGAGCATATCTTTGGCTGCGCGCTCACGGTAGGCTTCGTATCTGCGGCGCTTGCCACGCACCGGAGGGTCCAGCGGCGGGACGAGTCCCCAGTTGACATGCATCGGCTGATACCGTGCGGTCTCTGGATTGGTCGCGTATGCGACGAGAGCCCCCAGCGCCGTCGTGCTCGGAAGCACGACGCCGGGAAGACCGCGAATCTCCGCGACAGTGTTCAAGCCGGCAAGAAGTCCGGATGCGGCTGCCTCAAGATACCCTTCCGTTCCCGTCAACTGACCGCAGAGGCGCAGGTGGGGATGTTCCCTGAGACGGAGGGAGGAGTCGAGGATCCGGGGGGCATCGATGAAGGTGTTCCGGTGCATGACGCCGAAGCGGAGCACGTCCGCCATTCCCAGGCCGGGAATCAAGCCGAGAATATGCCGCTGCTCGGGGAAGGTGAGGTTTGTCTGGAAGCCGACCAGGTTGTATGCGGTCCCCGCAGTATTCTCGGGCCTGAGTTGGACGACGGCCCACGGTCGCTGTCCGGTGCGTGGATCGATGAGTCCGACGGGCTTCATGGCACCGAACCGTAGTGCGTCGACACCAGAGCGACAGACCTCCTCCACCGGCTGGCATGCCTGGAAGAGATCCTTGGTTTCGAAGGCGTGCGCCTGGACCCTCTGTCCAGTACGAAGGGCATCGATCAACAGCTCGTACTGTGTCTTATCGAGAGGGCAGTTGAGGTAGTCGGCACCGCCGCCCTTGTCATACCTCGAAGCGGCGAACGCAACCTCCCGGTCGATGGTTGCTCCGTCGACGATCGGTGCGGCAGCGTCGAAGAACGAGAGTCGGTCGGCACCTATCAGCTCGGAGAGTGCCGTCTCCATTCCGGAACTTGTGAGAGGTCCTGTGGCGACTATCGCGGGGCCGCTCGGAATCGATGTAGCCTCGGAGTGCTCGACGCTTACCAGTGGATGCTCAGAGATTCTGTGGGTGACGAGGGCGGAGAACGCATGTCGATCGACGGCAAGGGCGGCACCAGCGGGGACCCGCGTCTGCTGTGCACATTCGAGTATGAAGGAGCCGATGCGGCGCAGCTCGTCTTTGAGGGAGCCCGTTGCAGTCGACGCGTCCGTGCCCTTGAACGAGTTCGAACAGACGAGCTCGGCGAACTCGTCTGTCGAGTGAGCCGGCGAACGGCGTCCGGGACGCATCTCGATCAACGTCACAGGGACTCCTGCAGTCGCAAGCTGCCATGCTGCCTCACAGCCGGCAAGACCAGCGCCAACAACGGTGACACGGGGAGGGGTCACGTGGTTCTCCAGAGTCTACGATCCAGTGATGCCGTGTGATTGTAGCCGAGCGTTGGGTCGAGCGATGCCGTACCTCCCATCAGGGTAACGCTTGAGGACTCCTTCCGCCTCGAGTCGAGTGAGGGAACGTATGATCGTGACGATGTCGACGTCGAGGTCGCGGGCGAGATCATCGGGACGCGAGGGGTTGGCGATCAGCGCCGCCAGCATCCTGTCCGGTGAACCTCCGGGCTCCTCTGGGATCCCTGCCGGGTGGATCCCGAGCTCCTGCGCTAGTTCCGACACATCTGTGATCGGGGTCGCACCCTGACGGATGAGGCGGTTTGCGCCACGGCATTCAGGTGCGAAGATCGAACCAGGGATCGCGCAGACCTCACGGCCGATATCGAGAGCATGATCCGCCGTGGAGAAAGTACCGCTTGGAAGAGATGCCTCCACGACCAGCAGCGTTCTCGAGAGTGCAGCGATCAGCCGGTTCCTGCGTGGGAAGGCCCACCTATGCGGCTCGCTGCCCCATGGCGCCTCGGAGACCACCGCTCCGACCCGGCGGATAGTCGCGAGCGTGTCTGCGGCGCGCGCGGGATAGTTCACATCCGCCCCGCATCCGAGAACAGCGACCGTAGGGCCGTCGACACTCAGGGCGCCGATGTGCGCCTCAAGATCGCAACCGATGGCAGCTCCTGATACCACCGGTATCCCCTGTGCCGCAGCCCACGCAGAGAAGCGATGCGCGCACGCGCGTCCGTAGGGAGTCGCCTTTCGCGCCCCGATGACCCCGAGGCCCCCTCCAAGCAGTGCAGGGTCGCCGAACCCGTAGAGGAGCTCTGGCGGATCGGGCAAGTCGTTGAGCTGTTCCGGGAACTCGGGTTCCGAGCGCGCAAGCACCCATCCGCCTTCAGGTCGCACGCTCATCTCAGCTCCTCCCCCCGGAACAAGGTCGCCTCATGGAGATGCTCCCTGCCGACACGATCACAACCGTCGAGGAATGCGATCGTACGCGCGACGCGCATGAGCCGGGTTACGCCCCTTCCGGACAGATGAAGCGCGCGGCTCAACGAGGAGAGGGACTCCCTGGCAGTCACGTTCATCCCGCAGGCACGCAAGAGAGCGGAACTGCTCAGGACCGATATGGGATACGCACCCGACGCGATCGCACGATCCCTGGCCGCACAGATCCTTTCCCGTACGGTGGCGCTCGACTCGCCGGTCGGAAAGGTTACGAGGAGCGCTGGATCAACCCGTTGGAGGACAAGAAGCAGATCGATACGATCCACAAGCGGTCCCCCGACCCGGGCCTGATACCGGGAGACCGAGGCCTCGGAACACCGACACGGCTTACTGGGATCCCCCGTGTGCCCACAGGGACAGGGGTTGGCCGCAGCCACAAGGGTGAACCGGGCGGGAAAACGAATCCTTCCCTCGGCGCGCACTAGTGTCACCTCGCCGTCTTCCATGGGTTGGCGGAGGGTCTGCAGTGAGGCGGGACCGAACTCCGGCAGTTCGTCGAGGAAGAGGACGCCGTGATGCGCCAGGCTGATCTCCCCTGGTCTCAGTGGTGAGCCGCCACCGACCAGACCCGCGATGGACGCACTATGATGTGGCGCGCGGAACGGACGCTCCCCTGCCAGCACCGGCCCTTCATCCAGTCCGGCGACCGAGTGCACGACGGCCGTGTCGAGTCGCTCCTCGGCGGTCAGAGGCGGCATGAGGGGGCCGAGTCGTCTGGCCAACATAGTCTTGCCCGCCCCGGGGGGTCCGGTGAAGAGCAGGTTGTGACCGCCGACAGCCGCGATCTCGAGTGCCCGTCTGGCAGTCTCTTGTCCGCAGACATCTGCCAGATCGGGCCACGTCCGAGCGGCCGTCGGGGTCCGTGATGACGGCCGGGCCGGGCTACCATCGACGAGCGATCGCAAGGAGTCGACCGGTCGGAACGTCAGGTCGGGTACGGCGGTGGCCACACATGCTGATGCTGCTGGACCGATCAGTCCGTAACCATCGCGACGTGCCCCCAGTGCGTGCGCGAGCATGCCGGATACGCTGCGCACCGAGCCATCCAGCGCAAGCTCGCCTACTGCGCGACAGTCATCGGGAAGTCTTCCGTTGAGCTGTCCCGTCGCCCGCAGGATCGCGATCGCGATGGGCAGATCGAATCCGGTCCCATGTTTTCTCAGTGGGCCGGGCGCCAGATTGACGACGATCCGGGCATTCGGGAACGCAAATCCCGATGCGCGCATGGCAGCCCTCACCCGCTCGCGAGCTTCGAGGACTGCCGCGTCCCCGAGTCCGACGATCGCGAAGGCGGGAAGCCCGTTCGCAACGTCGACCTGAACCTCGACGGGAATCGCCTCGGTCCCGACCACTGTGGCGGTCCCGACGACCGCCTGTCCCCGCGTGGACGTCATGCCGTGAAAGCGGCGCGGTGATGACGGAGTATCGCCCGGTTCTCGGCGATCTGAGCGATGCTGATCACGTCGAATCGGACCTCTGCGTCATCGAGTCCCGAATCGGAGATATAGTGTCGTGCGACTCGGACGAGTTGCTTCTGCTTCGTCGGTGAGACCGCCTCATCGGGGGTTCCCGCCCGGGCAGAGCGTCGGGTCTTCACCTCGATGATGACGAGTGCCGTCCCGTCGATTGCAACGATGTCTACTTCTCCGGACCTGCATCGCCAGTTGCGGTCTACCACCGCAAGACCGATGCGTTCGAGATACGCCGCCGCGGCGTCTTCACCCCGGCGTGCTCGATCACTGTTGGACATTGTGTCCTCCCTTCCCCGTGAGAAGGGTTGCACACACGTGCCAACAGGCTCTTACAGATGTCTATCCGAGCCGCTCAGAACAGGGTCGGCGCAGGCGCACAGGGTGAAAATGAGCGACGATGGACCATGCAGATGCCGTGTTTTGAGATCGCGTCGAGATGCTCGGCAGTCCCATAGCCCTTGTTGATCTCGAAGCCCCAGTCACCGTAGTGACGTGCGAGCTCGCACATCAGGCGGTCACGGGCGACCTTTGCGATGTTCGACGCGGCTGCTATCGAAGCGACCTTGGAGTCGCCACCGGTTATCGCCGTCTCGGGCAACGCGAGGCCGAATGGATGGCCGTCGGTGAGCACGTGCACAGGCCGAGGGTCCAGTCTGGCGAGCGCGATCTCCATCGCGGACTTCGTGGCGGGCGCGATGCCGACCACGTCGATCACGTGTGCCGGAACGTGGGCGATCGCATGGGCGACAGAACACCGAAGCACCTCGGCGGCTATGCGGGAGCGGGCCTCGGGCGTAAGGCGCTTAGAGTCGTCCAGCTCCGTTATCCGGACGTCGGCGTGCAAGATCACAGCGGCGGCAGTGACGGGACCGGCAAGGGCTCCTCGGCCGACCTCATCCACGCCTGCGATCACCTGGAAACCTTCTGCGTGAAGGGTGCACTGCAGCTCCATGAGAGAGTCGAGCCTGGCGTTCTCGGACCGGGTCCGTTCACGTCGGCGAAGTGCGCGCTGGCGCGCTCTCTGAATCCCTATCCGGGTATCGCCTGCGCCCACATCGATCAACCGGTCGAGCTCTTCACCAGAGGCGCCAGCGATGAGCCGTTCATAGTCCGATACTGAGGAGCGGTCCATCGTTCTCCTTGGAATCGATCAGGATGGATCGAGTATAGCGTGCAACGCACGAAGACCCCGCAATCGCGAGGCCTTCGGAACGAGCGTTATTGAAAGCGTAGGCGCCCTAGTAGGACTGCTCCTTGAGCCGGGCAGCCTTTCCGACCTTGTCGCGCAGGTAGTAGAGCTTGGAACGACGGACCTTGCCCCGGCTCACGATCTCCATCGTGACGATCTTGGGAGAGTGGACCGGGAACTTGCGCTCCACGCCTACGCCGAAGGAGACCTTGCGTACCGCAAACGTCTCACGGTTGCTCGAACCGTGGCGGCTGATGATGACGCCCTGGAAGATCTGGACGCGCTCACGAGTTCCCTCGACGACGCGGTAGTGGACCTTGACGGTGTCGCCGACCTGGAACTCGGGCAGGTCGTCGCGGATCTGCTGCTGCTCTATGGCACGAATGATGGTGTTCATTTTCGATGTCCTCGATCGTCACTTCGCGGTCAGGAGCGCCGTCAGGCGCAAGAAGGAAGTATAGCCGAGCGTACGCCCGTGTTGCAAACCTCGGATATGCGAGCGGGATCTGGAGAGGAAAAGGCTAGCGCAGCGCCCCTATCCGGCTCATCGGCCAGTAGATCGCGAAGGCACGGCCCCGGACAAGCTCCTCGGGAATCGGTCCCATGAAACGGCTGTCCCCGGAGTTCGGCCTGTTGTCGCCCATCAGCCAGACCTCGTCCTGCGCGAGAGTCAAGGGGAGTGGCACCGTACCCGGTTCCGTCTTCACGTCGGCGACGTACGCTTCGGGAAGCGCGACGCCGTCGACGATCATGCGCCCGTCGGCGATGTCGATCGTCTGTCCCCCGACCGCGATCACGCGCTTGATCAACTGGGGATGACGACCGGTCGGGTCATCGAACACGACGATCTCCCCGACCTCGGCAGAACGGAAACGAAGTGAGAGCTTCTCGGCCAGGACGCGATCGCCCGTCATGATAGTCGGCTCCATAGAGCCTGTCGGGATGATGAACGGCTGGAGGACGTAGGTTTTGACCCCCTGTGCGAGGAGGAATGCGATGGCGATCATGAGGACGGTCTCGATGAGCCAGCGGGCGAAGCTGGATGTCGAGTGTTCCCGGATTTCGGTCACCTCGGCCACATCCTCATGCGGGGTCTGATCAGGCACTATCGTCGCTCCCTTCGAGCACCCGCTGTGCGAGCGCTTGTTCCGTCTCGGTCAGGTCCGCTCGCGGCAGGAGGTCCGGGCGAACGCGTGCTGTCTTGATGATCGACTGTTCCCTGCGGTACTCGGCGATACGAGCATGGTCTCCGCTCAACAGGATATCCGGAACCATCATCTTCTCGTACTCGGCCGGACGAGTGTACTGCGGATACTCCAATAGCGATTCCGAGAAGGACTCGTCGACGGCAGACCCCTCATGACCGAGCACGCCGGGAAGAAGGCGTGTGACGGCGTCAGTGATGACCATCGCAGGAAGCTCTCCTCCCGTAAGGACATAGTCACCGATCGAGATCTCCCTGTCGGCCAGTGCAAGAGTCCTTTCATCGAATCCTTCGTAGCGGCCGCAGACGAAGACAATCCGGGGTAGAGCGGCGAGTTCGTGCGCGACAGCCTGAGTGAACCGCGTGCCTCCGGGGGTCAGGAACACCGTGTGCGGCGGAGTCTCACTCGTGTCGTGCACGTGCCGTACCGCGCAAAATATCGGTTCGGGCTTCATGACCATACCCGGACCGCCTCCGTACGGATAATCGTCTGTCGATCGGTGACGGTCTGTTGTGTGGTCGCGCAGGTCGTGAACGTTTAGCTCCAGCAAAGAGCGTTCCCGCGCAAGACCGATCATCGATGTCGACATCGGGTCCGTGAACATCTCCGGGAAGATCGTGATGATGTCGACGATCATGCGTCCTCCTCGGCGATCAGACCTGGCAAGAGCCGGATGTCGACCTGCCCGAGCTCTTCGTCGATGCCCACGACGACATCGTCGATCACAGGTATCAGGACTTGCCCTACGGGTCCACCCTCGACCACCCACACGTCGTTGGCACCGGTGACAATAGTATCTACGATCCGGCCGAGGAACCCGCGATCGGCATCGACCACCTGCATGTCGGTCATGTCGAGCGGAAGCTCGTTGGCAAGTCCTGCGGGCAGGTCTTCTCGGCGAACCATAAGGGTACGACCGCGCAGGGACTCGGCCGAACCGCGATCACCGATCTGTGAGAGTTTGACGAGGGGGCCCTTCGGACCGGACCGTATTCCCTCGATCCGGTAGGCCTTAGGACCTGCGGTCGGCGGGACGACCCAGACCTCGATGTCTTCAGGAAGGAGAAAGGGAGGGCCGGCGACAAACGCCACCGAGACCTCCCCTTTCACACCGTGAACCTTGACGACCCGCCCCAGCGGGACGAAAGGTGCATCATCCATGAGTGACTACCCCAAGACCTCCACGTCGACGTGCTCGCCGTTAACGCTGGCTGCAGCACGGACGACCGTACGGATGGCCTTGATCACGCGACCCTGACGTCCGATGACCTTGCCGACGTCGTCGGGGTTCAGCGAGATCTCGTAGGTGACCGATTCACCGGAAACCTTCTTGACGACATCGACGGAGCCGGGGTCGTCAACAAGTGACGTGACGAGAAAGCGTACGAGAGTCTCGGAATCAGGTGTCTTGGACATAGGCACCCCGTACTATGACGCGGGAGCGTCGTCCGCGGCGGATTCCGGCTCGGCCGCTTCGACTTCGGCCTCAGCAACCTCGGGCTCAGGTTCTGACTTGGCGACTTCTGCAGCCTTGGCCTGCGCCTTGGCCTTCGCCTTCTTGGAAAGCGTCGTGACCTTGTCGGGTGCCGCTGTGTCCGGGTTCTGAGCGATCTTGTACAGCTTCGCTACGGTCTCGGTCATCTGAGCGCCCTTGTCGATCCATGCGGTGGTGCGCTCGACATCGAGCTCGATCATGCTCGGCTCGACGCGAGGGTTGTAGCGGCCGAGTATCTCGATGAAACGGCCGTCGCGCGGCGAGCGCGAGTCAGCGGCGACGATACGATAGAAGGGGGCCTTCTTCGCACCTGCGCGCGCCAGACGAATCTTGACTGCCAAAAGGTTCACCTCCGTGTAAGGTGGCCGGTCCGGCCACGTGCACGCAAAACGACTGCCTATGATACGCCATACCCCCAGAGGGGTCAAAGAGAGATTGAAGTGCGAGGCTGCGAACTTCGGTGGCCGCCAGCCTTCTGCACAGACTCTATCAGAACGGTGGCTGCATTCCGCCGGGAAGACCGAATCTGCCGCGGCGCCCCTTACCTTTCTTGCCCCCGCTGAACTGCTTCATGAGCTTTTTTGCCTGGTCGAACTGCTTGACGACCTGGTTGACGCCGAAGACCGTCACGCCAGCCCCGCGAGCGATCCGTTCACGCCGTGAACCGTTCAGCAGCCGGGGATTGGCCCGTTCGGCAGCGGTCATCGACTGGATTATCGCTGCGACACGATCGAGTTGGCGCTCGTCGATATCATCTTCGTCGAGCCCTTTGATCTGACCCGCGCCGGGCATCATCTTGAGCATCCCGCCTAGCCCGCCCATCTTCTTGACCTGCTGCAGCTGTGTGAGGAAGTCGTCGAAGGTGAAGGTAGCGGAGCGCAGCCGCTCCTCCATCTCCTCTGTCGCCTCCGCGTCAGCGGTCTCCACGGCTTTCTCGATAAGGGTGACGACATCTCCCATGCCGAGGATGCGCTTGGCCATCCTGTCGGGGTGGAACTGCTCGAGCGCGTCGAGCTTCTCCCCGAGACCGGCGAACATGATCGGTTTGCCGGTCACGCTCTTCACCGAGAGGGCTGCACCACCCCGAGCATCGCCATCGAGCTTGGACACGATGAATGCGTCGAAGTCGACCTTCTCGGAGAAGGCGGTGGCAGCGTTGACGGCGTCTTGGCCGGTCATCGCGTCGATCACCATGAGGATCTGATCCGGGCGAAGTGCCTGCTTGATGCCGGCTACCTCGTCCATCATCTCCTCGTCGATATGTAGGCGGCCAGCGGTGTCGACGATGACGACATCACGCAGACTGTCGATGGCAGCCTTCACGCCCTCCTTGGCGATGGCGATGGCGTCGGTACCCTCCCCCCGGTAGACGGGGATGTCGAGCTCGCGACCGAGCGCCTGCAACTGGTCGATAGCCGCGGGGCGGTAGACGTCACACGCGACGAGCATCGGGCGCTTGCCCTGCTTGCGCAGAAGGTTCGCCAGTTTGGCACTCGCGGTCGTCTTACCCGACCCCTGCAAGCCGACCAACATGACGATGCCGGGAATCCGGCCACTGAAGGTCAGCCGCGCGTCCGTCCCGCCGAGGAGCGTGGTCAATTCTTCCATCACGATCCGGATCACGGCCTGTCCGGGAGTGAGGCTCTTGTGAACCTCTGCGCCGACCGAACGCTCCCGGACGCGGCCGACGAACTCCTTGACGACCTTGAAGTTGACGTCCGCCTCGAGCAACGCCATGCGGATCTCACGCATCGCTGCGTCTACGTCAGCTTCGGACAGGCGTCCCTTTCCGGTTAGGTTCGCGAACACCGACTGCAGCCGGTCTGACAGGTTTTGGAACATGCAGAGACCTCCTCGGTAGTCCGTCCAGGCTAGTGTCCTCGTGTGGACTCAGTCAACCCGGCCGAACCGCGTGATCGGTGCAACGACGAAGGTGACACGACCTCTGACCACATCGAGCGGGACCGCGCCGTAGAAGCGGCTGTCGAGCGATACGGGTCGATTATCACCGAGAACGTAGATGTGGCCTGGCGGAACTGTCTGCTCACGAGCAGAGACGTCAGAATCGCTTAAGAGGATCGACGGGCTCTGTGTCTCGAATACCCCATCGATGATCGCACGACCACGCTCGATGGACACCGTCTGGCCTTCGCGTGCTACGACGCGCTTGAGCTGGTCGTGCGGCGTTATGCCTTCGCGTGGCGAAACCGTGACGACCACGATGTCCCCTAGCGTCGGTGAGGGATACCCCCTCGTCACAAGAACCCTGTCCTGAGGGTGAAGGGTCGGGTACATCGAGTCGCCCTCGACCCGTAGCGGAAAATGCACTACCCACACGGGTACGACGATCGCCACGAAGATCACCAGCAACGGGAGGACGACCCGTTTGGCGATCCGGTCACCCCGTCCCGACGGGCCGAAGAGCGCCACGATCAGTCCCGGCCGATAAGGGCCCGCGCGTAATCATGCGCGTCGAACGGCTTGAGATCGTCGATGCCCTCCCCTACGCCGATCCGCCACACGGGAAGCTCGAGCTCCCGCGAGATCGCGATCGCGATGCCACCCTTAGCGGTACCATCGAGCTTCGTCAGGATCACGCCATCGAGGTCGAGTGCAGCGTGGAACTGGCGTGCCTGGGCAAGTCCGTTCTGCCCGGTGGTCGCATCCATCACCAGGATGGTCCGGACCGGAGCGTGACTCTCACGATCGACGATCCTCTTGACCTTCTCCAGCTCGCGCATCAAGTCGGCCGAAGTATGGAGACGGCCAGCGGTGTCGATGAGTGTCAGGTCAGGGCTGGTACGGTTCGCCTCGGCAACCGTGTCGAATGCGACAGCCGCCGGGTCCGTCCCCCGCTCGCGTGCAATGACGGGAACGCCGGCGCGCTCTCCCCAGATGGCAAGCTGCTCGACTGCGGCAGCCCGGTACGTGTCCCCCGAACCGAGTAAGACACGGCGACCCGCGTCCACACCCTCCTTCGCGAGTTTACCAACCGAGGTGGTCTTGCCGGTCCCGTTGACCCCGACGACCATCACGACTACTGGAGACTCGCCGAACGGATCCGGGCCACGGACGGGAAACTCCGCAGCTATCTCCCCGGCGAGGTGGCCCAGGACCGCATCAGCGTCAGGAAGAGCCTGGCGAGACGCCGTATCGCGAAGCCGCGTGACGATCTCGTTGACCGCGGTGACGCCGATATCCGCACCGATCAAGACGTCTTCGAGATCCTCCCAGAAAGACTCGTCGACGTCCGGACCTCGACCGATCAAGACGTTGAGTTGGCCCTCGATGCGATCGCGGCTCTTCGCAAGTCCCTCAGATACCCGTCTATACCACGGCGTGCTCATCGGGCGCCTCCTCGGCGAGAACGCGATCGAGTTTCTGGCTCACGACCTTGCTCACGCCGTCAGCCTGCATCGAGACTCCGTAAAGAACGTCAGCCATCTCCATGGTGCGTCGCTGGTGAGTCACTACGATGAACTGAGTGTGGGTCCGCATCCCGTCGGTGAACCCGATGAATCGGCGCAGGTTGGTGTCGTCGAGGGCAGCCTCCACCTCGTCAAGTACGTAGAACGGGCACGGGCGCGTCCGGTACACCGCAAAGAGCAGCGCGAGTGCCGTAAGCGACTTCTCCCCGCCACTCATGAGCGTCATCTTCAACAGCTTCTTCCCTCTCGGCTGAGCGATGACCTCGACGCCGGTGGCCTCGGGATCATCAGGCTCCGTGAGTTCGAGCGACGAGTGTCCTCCAGGGAAGAGCATGCCGAAGACTTCCTGGAAGTGATCGTTCACCTGCTCGAACGTCTCGAAGAACCGGTCGCGGATCTTACGGTCGATCGCCGCGACGACCTTCTGGAGTGATTGGCGGCTTGCGACGAGGTCTTCGACCTGAGACGCCATGAACTCGCGCCGCTCCTTTAGCGATTCGAACTCCTGCATGGCGATGGGGTTGACCGGTCCGAGGTTCTCGATCTTCTTGCGCAGCGAATGGACACGGTCTTCAGCCCGCACGCGATCCTCGATCGGGTCGTGTTCAAGAGCCCGTTCAAGCGGTATCCCGATCTCCTCGACGATATGGGCGACCGCGGCGTTGACCTGGACCTCCAGGCGCCCCTTGTCGACCCGGATATCGGTCATGACCGAGGAGCGGTCGTCCACTGCGGCCTGCAGGAGGCGGACAGCTTCCTGAGCCTCGTGGATCGTGGATCGCAAAGACTCGGAGTCGGCCTGCTCGAAGCGAGCACGGTCTTTCAGGCGCATGGCCCAGTGTTCGGCCCGCTCGAGGAGCGCGGCATACAGGTCGTGTACCGGCTGAATGCGCTCTCTGAGCAGCTCGAGGGCCTCCTCGGTGTCCTTCGCCTGCACGACCGTCTTGTCGAGATCGGTAAGTTCGGCAGTGATCGACGATATCTGGCGCTTGAGGTGCACCTCGCGCTCAGAGACCGTTGCGATGTCGACCTGGCAGACGGAGAGCCGCTCGTTGATGTCTACTTCGACCCGGAACAGATCGTCGCGGCGCTCGCGCGCCACAGCAAGGGCTTCGTCGAGATCTGCAGCTTCGGATTCGAGTGCGACGATCCGGGTCTTGGCAGAATCGAGGGTGGGCGCATCCTTCTGCAGGCGTACGTCCAGTTCGGCCTGGCGCGCGATGACACGATCCCGCTCGCTATCCAGTCCGGTCAGAGTCGCTTCGAGTCGACCGAGCTCTTCGCGGAGCGAATCGTGCTCCCCCGCCAGCTGTGCGATCCTCTGTCCAAGCTCGAGCGCATCCTGCTGTGCAGCTGCGAGGGCCTCCTCGGCGGTAGATGCGACAGCCTCCGAGTCTCCCACTTCGACCTCGAGCGCGGAAAGCTCGTCCTCCAACTCCGTGATCCGACGCTTTCTCTCGAGTACACCTGCGCCATCGGTCGCCACAACCCGACCGATGGTGAGCTTTCCACCCGGCCAGACGATCGCACCGTCAGGAGTGGCGAACCGGGAGCCGGTGACATCCGAGCGCGCGGCCGCCACAGCCAAGTCGAGGTCGTCCACCACGTAGACATCGCCCAGAAGCGCGGAGAGAGCGCGCCGAACCACGTCGTCGCACTCCATAGAGTCTATGAGGCGGGTTCCAGCGGCCGCCGGCTCGCGACCGGGTATCGCGGTACCTGCAATCGGCACGAGAGAGAGTTCTCCTTCGCTCTCGGCGAGTGCGGAGAGCGCGACGCGTGCCCCTGTCTCGATGTCGTCGACAAGAAGTGCGAAGAGATCGGTTCCCAGGAGGTGCTCGAGAAGCCGCTCGTAGCGTTCTGGAACCCCGATGCTCCCGGCAAGGGTTCCCTGCAATCCGCCCAGGTCCCGTTCCCTGGAGAGCGCCCATGCGAGCGCGGGTGATGCCGACTCGAAAGCTCTGTCGACCTCACCGAGCGCACGCCCCTCGGCGCGCGCGGCAGAGAGTCGCTCGCGCACGGCTGCCAGGTCCTTGCGGCGGCTCTCGAGTACGCGGACGCGTTTGTCGACGTCACTGTCGGCCAACGCGCGCTCCTTGCGGGCGCGAGATAGCTCCAACTCAAGCTGGTCGAGGCGGGTTCTCCGGGTGGACAGGGTGGAGGCCACTCCGGTCCGCTGCTCCTTCACCGAGGCGAGACGTTCGGTCAGCATCTCCATCTCAAGGGTGAACGACGCGACCGCATGCTCGTGGCCGCCCAGTTCAACGCGAAGGTCGTCGGACTCCTTGCGTGCACGCCGGATCTCGGCGTTCAGCGTCACAACACCCTCATCGGCGGCAAGACGCTCCTTCTTGGACGTCTCGGCCTCACGGCGTAGCTCGACGAGTTGCCCGTAGTGAGCCTTGAGTCGACCATCCGTCTCGGCGCGCTCTGTGGCGAGGCGTTCGAGCTCGGCGTTGCGGGTAGTGGTGCGGGACTCGGCGTTGTGGAGCTTCGCCCGCAGCTCACTCAACCGCTCGATGAGGTTCTTGCCCTTCTCTTCGAGCAGCAGCAGTCCGGAGTTGAGTCGTTCCAGCACCGACTGGAGTCGGCGGCGCTGTTCAGACAGGTCGCCTACGAACAGCCCCTTCTCCTCGAGGAGGGACTGGAACTTCGCCAGTTCCCGCTCCTTCTCGGCGAGCCGGTATCGGGCGAGCTCGATCTCAGCATCCTGCTCCTTCTCGCGCTTGCTGACACTCTCCCACTCGGCCTGCAACCTGCGAAGGTCGTCGACGGCCAACGAACTCTCGATCTCAGCAAGCTGGTCACGGATCTCGGCGTGCTGTGCTGCCCGGGATGCCTGACGCTGAAGAGGACGTAGTTGGCGATCGATCTCGCTCGTGATGTCGCGCGCCCGTTCGAGATGGGCGTCCATGCCGCTCAACTTGCGGACGGCACGCTCCCGGCGCTTCTTGTGCTTCAAAACGCCGGCAGCCTCTTCGATCAGCTGGCGGCGCTCCTCGGGGCGAGAGTTGAGCACCTCGTCGAGTCTTCCCTGACTGATGATCGAGTGCGTATCCCGACCCAGGCCCGTATCGTGAAGGAGCTCATGGACGTCCATGAGGCGACAGGGCGTCTGGTTGACGAGGTACTCGCTCTCGCCATTGCGAAACATCCGGCGCGTAATGGTGACCTCGTTGAACTCGATCGGCAGGGTGCCGTCAGAGTTGTCGAGAACCAGGTCGACCTCGGCGACACCGACCGGCTGACGCGCCGCCGAGCCTGCGAAGATGACATCCTCCATCGCCTGGCCACGTAGTGACTTGGCAGACTGCTCGCCCAGAACCCACAGGATCGCATCAGAGATGTTCGACTTGCCCGATCCGTTGGGTCCGACGACGACCGTGACCCCAGGTTCGAGGCTGAGAACGGTACGGTCCGCAAACGACTTGAAACCCTTGAGTATGAGCGATTTGAGGTACAACGAACGCGGCCTCCCGGCGAGTGACTGCGGGTCGTCCGGGGTCCGGAGGACGCGCGTCTAAAACGTTGGTGATTCTACCACAGGCCCTGCGGCTAGAGTCCCGGTCATCGGGGAATCACGAGGAGGTCAGCCGCTCCAGAGCCTCGGCCGCGGCCTGCATCTCGGCTTCCTTCTTCGTCGCGCCTACGCCCTTCCCCGCGACACTGCCTCCGATGGTGACCTCGGCAGTGAATCGACGATCATGGGGCGGCCCGTCCTCGGCGACGATCCTGTAGGTGGGCACGGCACCCTGAGCCTGGACGATCTCTTGCAGAGCAGACTTCGGGTGATCAGGAGCCGCAGTGCCGAGGTTTTCCGGGTCGATCCTGTTCCCGAGCGTCGAGACCACGAACGTCCGCGCAGCCGACAGGCCGGCATCGAGGTAAATGGCGCCCACGAGAGCCTCGTAGACGTTCTCTAGAGCCGATCGCCGACCGCGAGACCCCGTTCCCTGCTCCGATTTGCCCATGCGCATGACGTCGCCAAGACCAAGCGCGTCGGCAGTATCGGCGAGCGCACCACCGGAGACGACCGATATTTTCAGCTTCGTCATCTCGCCTTCACCAAGATCGGGAAAGCGGCTGTACAACTCCTCCACCACGACAAGGCCGAGAACCGCGTCGCCGAGGAACTCCAGGCGCTCGTAGTCCCGAGAGCCCGAGGCGCCCTCGAAAGCGCTGGGATGTGTGAGTGCTCTGAGCAGCAGCGTGCGGTCGCTGAACCGGTGGGAGACGATCTCCTCAGCAGCGGCGAGGCGGGACTCCTCTGACGAATGTCCGCCGGAGGGCACTGCTATCCCCTGGTCATGACGATCGTGGCGTTGTGGCCCCCGAAACCGAACGAGTTGCTCATGACCGCATCGACATGCGCCGGGCGTGCGGTATGCGCGACGTAGTCGAGGTCGCACTCCGGATCAGGTTCGTCGAGGTTGATGGTGGGCGGCAGGAGATCATGGGTCAGGACGAGCGCACATGCAACGGCCTCAACTGCACCGGCTCCCCCGAGAAGATGACCTGTCATCGACTTGGTCGAGGAGACCGGAGGCGAGTTCTCTCCGAAGACCGCCTTTACCGCGCGTGTCTCTATGACGTCGCCCTGGGGCGTCGAGGTCCCGTGTGCGTTGATGTAGCCGATGTCGGCGGGTGCGAGGCCGGCACGGGCCAGAGCGTGGCGCATAGCGCGAATGGCGCCGTCTCCGTCAGGCTCCGGTGCGGTGATGTGGTACGCATCAGCAGTCGCACCGTAACCGGAGAGTTCGCCGTAGATGCACGCACCGCGCGCGACAGCGCGCTCCCACTCCTCGAGTACGAGTATGCCAGCACCCTCCCCCATCACGAACCCGTCGCGTGCGACATCGAACGGGCGCGACGCGCGCTGAGGATCGTCGTTGCGCGTCGAAAGAGCCCTGGCTGCCGCGAAGCCGGCGATCCCCAGGGGGGTGATCGCGGCGTCGACTCCGCCGGCTACGACGACGTCGGCCTGTCCCCGAACGATCGCCTCGGCCCCCTCACCGATCGCGTGCGTACCGGTCGCACAGGCCGAGACGGGTGCGTAGTTGATCCCCTTCGCGCCGATTCGGATCGAAATGAGCCCGGCAGCGAGGTCGACGATCATCATCGGCACTACGAAGGGGCTGACCTTGCGTGGTCCGCCTTCGAGGAGTCGCTGCTTCTGCTCCTCCATCGCGTGCAGCCCGCCTATACCCGAGCCTACGATGACGCCGACCCGGTCCGCCTCGTCGTCGTCGAACTGAAGTCGGGCGTCTGCAACCGCTTCCAGCGCAGCGCCGACGGCGAACTGCTGGAAACGGGCCATCCGGCGGGCCTCTTTGGCGTCAAGGAAGGAGAGTGGATCGAAGTCGTCCACGCTCGCAGCAAAGCGCGTAGAGTACTCGGCGGCATCGAACTGCGTGATCGGTCCGACCCCGGAGCGGCCTGCTGCAAGAGACTGCTGGAAGGTATCGATCCCGGTTCCGATCGGCGAGACGACGCCAAGACCGGTGATGGCTACTCTTCTCACGCTCACCCCTCCTCGCTCATGGCGACGCGCCATTCGGTCTCAAGACGCGTCATCAACTCGGCCACGCTCAAAACATCGTGGATACGGGCTGCCGAGCTGCCGGCGAAGATCAGTCCGTCGACGACATCGCCCTCCTGAGCGCGGATGAGCTGATCCATGATGCAGTACTCCTTGCCGCACTTCTTCAGGCACGAGATACACCGAGGGATCGCAGGTACGTCGCCGGAAGCGAGCCTGCGTGCAAACGGATTGTCGATGGCCCGACCCGGAAGGCCGACCGGGCTCTGCACTAAAACGATGTCGGAGTCTGCCGCGTCCACGTAGAGCTGCTTGAACGCGTCCGGGGCCGAAGACTCGATCGTCGCCGCGAACCGGGAGCCCATCTGGACCCCTGCGGCGCCCAGATCGAGGGTGCGCTTGATGTCGGAACCGGTGACGAGACCTCCGGCGCCGATGACCGGGATGTCGACCGATTCGACGATCTCGGGCAGCAGTTCGAGCATCGGCTGATCCGTACCGAGATGACCTCCGGCCTCCACACCCTCGACGACCACTGCCGACGCGCCGAACTTCTCGGAGAGACGGGCGACGCGCGCAGATCCCACTATCGGGACGATCGGAACCCCCG
Organism: uncultured Coriobacteriaceae bacterium; assembly: GCA_964349355.1. GTDB lineage: Bacteria > Actinomycetota > Coriobacteriia > Anaerosomatales > SLCP01 > JAUVXE01. Next base: position 56,616 of record CAYGFZ010000002.1, read on the forward strand.
CTTCCCGGCCCCACGTGAAGACATCCCGCGAGAATCCAGCACCGGCCACGATCACATCCGTCCCGCTGGCGATGGCTGCATGCACGAGCTCCTTGAACTGTCTGACGGCGACCATGATGTTCACGCCGACGATCCCGTCGGTCTGCGACTTGGCCACGCGCAACTGCTCGGTGAGTTCGTCAGGGCTGAGTCCTGAGCCCGCGATGAGCCCGACACCTCCAGCACGGGCTACGGCCGCGGCAAGCGGGGCGAGTGAGATACGCACCGCCATCCCGCCCTGAACGATGGGCAGCCGGGCGGTCTTTTCGCCGATGGTCAGCGATGGCATATCGGGCACGGCACGTGCCTCCATTCGGCTGCTCGTGGTACACGGTACCCCGGGTGCGCCGCCCGAAGGATCGACACACCCGGGGCCAGGTGCAACTGTCAGGCGTTCGCCTCCACGTAAGCGACAGCGTCGCCGACGCTCTTGATCGACTCGACATCCTCGTCGGGGATCGATATCCCGAACTCGGACTCGAGCGCCATGACGAGTTCGACGAGGTCGAGCGAGTCAGCGCCCAGATCGTCTATGAACGATGCCTCCTCGGTCACGTCGTCGCGCTCGACATTGAGCTGGTCGACGATGACCTCGGTCACCTTCTCAAGAATCTCTTCTCTTTCCATGTGTCCTACCACACCTCCTTCCGAGGGGGCCTGGCGGGCAGTCCGCCGGTCACTTTAGACGAACGTCATGCCCCCGTCGACTGCGAGGACCTGACCGGTGATGTATCGGGCCTCGTCGGAGGCGAGAAACGCGACTGCGGCGGCGACGTCTGCGGGCGTGCCAAATGTACCCATGGCGATCTGTGATCGCGCAGCTTCGCAGACGGCCGGCGGGAGAGCCGAGGTCATATCGGTCTCGATGAATCCGGGAGCGATCGCGTTGGCGCGAACCGAACGCGACGCGAGTTCCCGGGCTACCGATTTCGTCAGGCCGATGAGCCCGGCCTTGGCAGCGGCATAGTTTGCCTGTCCCGCATTACCCGAGATACCCACGACCGAGGAGATATTGATGATCGAACCGCTCCTGGCTCGCATCATCACTTTGGCTGCAGCCCTGGTCATCGAGAACGCGCCGGTGAGATTGGTGCGCAACACCGCGTCCCAGTCCTCATCTGACATACGGACAAGAAGCCCGTCGCGTGTGATGCCTGCGTTGTTGACAAGGATGTCTAGACCGCCAAATCGTGTGACGACATCCTCGACGAGTGCGGAGCACGCCGGGGGCTGTGAGATGTCTGCCTGGATCGCAACGGCAGACCCCCCTTGCTGCTCGATGTCTGAAACGACTGAAGCGGCTGCGTCAACGCTGCCGGAATAGTTGACAGCGACTGTAGCGCCTCGAGCGGCAAGAACGCGTGCGATCTCAGCCCCGATACCACGGGAGCCTCCGGTCACGAGCGCTATCTTCCCCTGCAACGTGTTCATCGCAAGACCTCCTCGACGAGTGCTTCGAGCCCGATCTCCTCGACGCTGACCGCGGCGATACCCTCGATACGACGAGCAAGACCGCGCAGGACCGTTCCAGGGCCTG
>CAYGFZ010000002.1:58291-62248 GCA_964349355.1 uncultured Coriobacteriaceae bacterium
GCGGCGATACCCTCGATACGACGAGCAAGACCGCGCAGGACCGTTCCAGGGCCTGACTCGACGGCAGTGATGGGAGCACGCCCGGCGAGGAATCGCATGGTCTCGGTCCATCGAACGGGTGATGAGATCTGCCCGAGCAACGCGGCACGGATCTCCTCGGCGGATGTCGTAGGGGTCGGCCGGGTGTTTTGGAGAACAGGAATGGCGGCGTCTGCCATCTCGGTGTGGACGATGATGGATGCGAACGCATCAGCAGCCGGCTGCATGAGCGGCGAGTGGAACGGGCCGCCGACATCCAGCCGGACGACCCTTCGGGCACCTGCTTGCTGAAGTGCTGCAGTAGCCATCTCGATCCCGGGAGCAGCACCAGAGATGACGATCTGACCGGGAGCGTTGTCGTTGGCGACCCAGACGTCGGCGATCCCGTCGAGCGCCGCTGACACGATATCGGCATCGAGGCCGAGCACGGCAGCCATCCCTCCAGATGTCTTGGCCGCCGTCTCTGACATGATGCGAGCACGCTCGCACACCAACTCAAGCCCTGCCTCAGGCGAGAACACGCCCGCAACAGCAAGTGCAGCGAGTTCGCCGAGACTGTGTCCCGCGACGTAGCCGGGGGAGACGCCGACGTCCAGAAGGGCCCTCCCCCACGCCCAGTCGGCGAGATAGAGAAGTGGCTGCGCGACCCGTGTGTCCACCAACTCAGATGGAGGACCCTCGGAGGCGACACGTCTCAGTGAGCTTCCGGTGAGGGCCTCGGCGGCGTCAAGAAGCCGCACGAGGGCGTCTGTCTCGGGCACCGCATCGATCATGCCGGGTCGCTGCGAACCCTGACCTGGAAAGAGTAGTACGACCTGCATATCGATCACGCCTCCGTGCCGAGGTAGGTCCTCGACATGCGAGATATCACTTCCACGGCCTCCAAGACAATCTCGTCGATGATCTCCGCTGCAGGCTTAACGCAGTCGACCATCGCGGCGGACTGACCCGCCATCAGGCTACCCATTTCCAGATCACCCTCACGCATGCACAGTGCGAGCTTGCCTGCACCGAGCCGTTCAATCTCCTCAGGTCGATTCTCCCGGTCGAGTTCTGCGATCATCTTCGCGAGCTTGTTCTTGATGACGCGCACCGGATGGCCGGTGGAAAGTCCGGTGATGACGGTGTCACGGTCGCGAGCCTTGATGATGCGTGCCTTGACGTCGGCGTGGATCGTGCACTCGGTCGCACACATGAACCGGGTCCCGAGTTGTGCACCCTCTGCTCCGAGGGCGAACGCTGCTGCGATACCGCGGCCGTCTGCTATGCCGCCAGCTGCGACTACGGGGACGCTTAAAGCGTCAACGAGCTGGGGAACGAGGACCATCGTGGTCAGATCGCCGATGTGTCCCCCGGCCTCCATGCCCTCGCCGATGATCGCGTCAGCACCGATCGATTCAAGTCGTTTAGCGAGCGCGACCGACGGGGCGATCGGAAGGACTTTGATGCCGCGATCCTGTAGCGCGCTCATGTACTTGCCGGGATTGCCTGCCCCCGTCGTGACGGCGCTGACACCCTCTTCCAGCACCATTGCGACGAGCTCGTCGATATGCGGGGTCATCAGCATCAGGTTCACGCCGAAGGGGTGGTCCGTCAGCTCTTTGGCGAGGCGTACCTGGTCGCGGAGAAGTTCGGTGGGCATGTGGCCCGCGCCGATGACTCCGAGTCCGCCCGCGTTACTGACGGCGGCTGCGAGTTCTGCGGTGGCAGTCCACGCCATGCCACCCTGGATCACGGGATGCTCTATTTCGAGCAGCTCGGTGATACGGGTCCGAAGGGCCATCTACGTCTCCTTGGTCGTTCGGGCCTTTGTCCAGCGGATCACGGCCGCACCCCATGTGAGCCCGGCTCCAAAACCGACCAGCGCGATGAGGTCTCCGGGGGCGAGTCGACCGCTAGTATACAGGTCGTCGAGGGCCAGAGGTATGGAGGCGGCCGACGTGTTGCCCGTGCGGCGGACATGGCTGAAAACCCTGTCCGGATCGATCCCGAGCCTCTCACCGACGGTGTCGAGTATGCGTTGGTTCGCCTGGTGCGGCACGAGCCAGTCCAGGTCATCCACGGTGTGCCCGCTCGACTCGAGTGCCTGAAGCGCCGCTGCGGGTATCACTTTGACAGCGAAGCGGTAGACCTCGTTGCCGTTCATCGTGAGGTACTGCTGCTTTGCGGCCAGGCGTTCCGGGGTAGCAGGGGCCGCACTTCCGCCTGCAGCGATCTTTAGAAGGTCGGCTCCGGACCCGTCGGCTCCCAGCGTGATTCCCAAGACGCCCGGCTCGGTCGACTCTTCGAGTACGACCGCACCCGCACCATCTCCGAAAAGTACACACGTCGAGCGATCGGTGAAGTCAATGTGACGCGTGAGCGCGTCGGCTCCCACGACGACGACCCGTTTCGCGCGACCCGCTTCGATGGCGGAGCTGGCGACATGGAGCGCGTAGGGGAAGCCGGAACATGCAGCATTGACATCGAATGCGGGACACGACATGCCGAGGCGCGCCTGAACGAGACATGCGGTCGCTGGAAGGATCATGTCAGGACTGGACGTACCTACCACGAGAAGATCGATGCCGGAGGGCGCCACTCCGGCGTCAGTGAGTGCCCTTTCTACCGCGACGACGGCTAGATCCGACGTCGCCTCGCCCTCGGCTGCCAAGCGTCGCTCACTGATCCCCGTGCGGGAGAATATCCAGTCGTCGGAGGTGTCGACCAGACTCTCCATCTCGGCGTTCGACAGAACACGGGACGGAAGATATGAGCCGATGCCTATGATACGGGCGGCGGGTGTCATCAGGGCTTGGTCTCCTAAGAGGTCACCATCCCGAGCGGGATGTCCGAGTAGTGTACATGCGAAGGGGTCGAGAGCATAGGGCGGATACCTAGGTTTCGGGCGACGCGGTGACTGCGTTCGCGATACACCCGGGAAGCTCGCCGCGCACCGCTGTGGCTGCTACTCCGATGGCGGCATCAACCGCACGGGCACCTGAGCTGCCGTGTCCGATGATGCACACCCCGTTGACGCCGAGTAGCGGAGCGCCGCCGTACGTGTCCGGGTCCAGGCGCTCTCTTAGCCCCCTGAAGCCGGAACGAAACAGCGCGGCGGCAAGGGTGTGGGCCGGTGTGGCCGTCATGACATCCTTGACCTGACCGAGCAGGACGCGAGATGTCCCTTCCAGCAGTTTCAGCGCAATGTTGCCCGTGAAGCCGTCTGTGACGATAACGTCGATCTCCCCCGCCAGGATATCTCGTCCTTCGATGTTGCCGACGAAGCCGGGAAGCGTGTCTCCCATGAGCCGATGAGCTTCGATCGCGAGGGCGGACCCTTTGGTGGGTTCCTCGCCGATGTTGAGAAGCGCGATCCGAGGCCGAGTGACGCCGAGAACCGTCTGCGCATACGCGGCGCCCATGAAGGCGAACTGGAGCAGGTTGCCGGGCTTGCAGTCTGCGTTCGCCCCGACATCCAGCAGTACAGCAGGCCTTCCGGCGGTGGGCACCACTGTGGCGATCGCGGGCCGTGAGACCCCCTTGATCCTGCCCATCACGAGAGTCGCTGCAGCCATGCATGCGCCTGTGGAGCCGGCAGAGAAGAAGGCCTCGGCGTGCCCGTCCTTGACAAGTCGACATCCGGCGACGATCGACGAATCCTTCTTGGACCTGACGGCCTGTGCCGGGTGCTCATCCATCGCTATGATCTCGGTGGTGGGATGGGCCGTCACTCGCTCGTGGCGCCGAGCGAAGTCCGTCACGATCTCCGCGGGTCCCGTTAGGAGTACCTCGGCTTCGACATTCCGGGACACCGCTCTTTGCACCCCGGCGAGGATCTCTTCCGGAGCCATGTCCCCGCCTACCGCATCCACCACGACGCGCACCCGGCGGGTATCGGTCATCGTGTCCTCCTGGTCCCGATCAGTGGTCATCACT
>CAYGFZ010000002.1:62348-67902 GCA_964349355.1 uncultured Coriobacteriaceae bacterium
GAACTACTCGGTGTCGATGATTTCCTTACCGTTGTAGTACCCACACTGGCCGCAGACGTGATGCGGTAGCTTGGGCGCATGGCACTGAGGGCAATCGGACTTCGCCGGCGCCTCGATCTTGTGCGTGGCGCGACGGGCATCACGCACCGCACGCGAGGTCTTCCTCTTGGGGACTGGCATGGTGTCTCCTTCGATCTGGCGCGGACGTCACCCGTCATCGCGCGGATACTCGGTTCACGCGACCGGGGGTCGCACGGCGGTAGACTATATCACACGCACTCGCAGGTGGGTAGCGGATCGCGGGCGTCCGGTCCTGGTCCTGCTCCGGTCCTGCTCAGCTATCCTGGTCGCCGTCGATGAGGTCCTTGAGAACGGCGAACGGTCCCGATATCTCAGGGCCGTCTTCGACGCAGTCACACGAGTCATGGTTGCGATCACACCCGCATGTCGGACAGATACCCCTGCACTCCTCATGGTGGAGCGGTGCGTACGGGATCTCGATAGCCAGAGCCGCCTGAACGGCGGGAAGAAGGTCCACCGTCCCCGCGGGAGTCAGCGGGTACCACTCCTCGTCTTCGGCGAGCGTATCCCTGCGATCCTCGGCAGTAAGAATACCCTCGAGCGAACCTGCCAGGTCTCGGATGAAAGGCTCAAGACACCTTGAGCACTCGAGCTGTGCAGTCCCCTCTACCGTGCCGAGAAGGACAAGGCCCTCTCCTGTGTTGGAGATCGTGGCACGAAGGTGCGGGGAAACGTCGAAGACAGCGACTGTGTCGCCGACCACCAACGATTCAAGCGGTACGTCGTCATCGACCTCGAGAGAGGCGCCTGCCTGGGCCATGATCGACGACACGTCTACTACGTAGGCGCCCATGGCTATCGTTGCTGATTTCCGGTACCGCTGCCGCCGACCTTGCCCTGGAGACGATCACGACCACGTTGCACGGCGGTGAGCAGCTTGCCCAGGTTGACCTCGAGATTGGCGAGCATCTCATCGGCATAATCTTCGGCACCGAGACGGATCTCACGCTCTTTGGTGCGTGCGTCATCCATGATCGCAGCGGCCTGCTGCTCGGCCAGCTTCACGATCTCCTGTTCGGCAGCGATGGCCTGTGCGCGATCGCGTGCGTCTTCGAGAATCCGGTTCGCTTCCTTCTCCGCCTCCTCAAGCATCTCCTGGCGCTCCTTGACGATCCACCGGGCCTGCTTGAGCTCGTCGGGGAACTGAGCTCTGATCTCGTCGACTATCTCGTAGACCTTTTCAGGGTCGATCATCTTCGAGCCGGATAGCGGGATCGAGCGCCCGTTATCGACGAGCTCTTCGATCCTGTCGATCAAGGCCATGATATCCATCTACGTCCTCCCTTGACGGGACCCAATCAGGCGTTCGGTCAAAGCATCGTGCACATGGTCGGGCACGAGTCCGTTCACCGGTCCGCCATGCCGGGCGATCTCTTTGACTGCCGAGGAACTCAAGTACATATAGTCAGGGATGGCCATGATGAACATCGTCTCGATCTCGGGAGAGATGCGGTAGTTCAACTGGGCCATCTGGAACTCACGTTCGAAATCCGTGACCGCGCGCAACCCTTTGATTATTGCGGTCGCTCCGACCTCTTGTGCGAACTCCACCAAAAGAGTATCAAAAGGTCGCACCGATACGTGAGGGAGATGAGAAGTCGCACCCTCGATGAAAGCGCACCGCTCGTCGATCGAGAACAGCGGACCGCCGCCTTTGTCAGGACTCAGCGCGACCGCGACGACCAACTCGTCGAACAGAGCTGCTGCTCGCTCGATGATGTCGACGTGACCGGAGGTGACTGGATCGAACGTACCGGGACACATGCCCCGCTTCATCCGGCTCACTCCCCTTTTCTGCACGCGATATCGACGGTTGTCCCACCATACGCCCGGGCGCCCAGAGACTGAAACCTCACGGGCCACTCGGGGGTCTCCCCCGAAGCATGTTCCCAGACCACCAAAGCTTGCGGGTCGAGCGAGCCGCTCAGGACCAGCGACTCGATGACTCCCCTGACCTCGGACTTGTTGATTCTATAGGGAGGGTCGAGAAAGAGCAACGAAAAGGGGTGGCCGAGAACTAGGCCCCTCCTTGCATGTCGCACGACATCCCCTCGTATCACCGTAGAGGCAGAAGAGACTCCAAGCGCGGAAAGATTGCGCTCGATGGTCGCCAGCGCACGAGAGTCCCGTTCGATGAACGTCGCATGCTCGGCTCCTCGAGACAACGCCTCGATCCCAAGAGCTCCGCTTCCGGCATACGCATCGAGGACCCGCGCTCCGTCAAAGATCGTGCGGCCGTACGCCTGCAGGCGGCTGAACAACGCCTCACGGACCCTGTCGGAAGAAGGACGGGTGATGACCCCGCGGGGAGCCTCAAGTCGACGGCCGCCCAGGTGACCCGAGACGACCCTCATCCGCTACTCACCCACTCCCAGGCCTCGGCGAATAGTCTGCGAGCCTGGGTGAGAAGCGGCACATGTTCGGGGCGGGTGAGGTGAGGGTCATCGTGGACGATCCGGAATGCATCGGCCCGCGCCATCTCGAGCAACTCGGAGTCTTCGACAAGCGACGCCACCTGCAGTTCGGGAAGGCCATGCTGGGCCTTTCCCAGCAGCTCGCCGGACCCGCGCAACCTCAAGTCCTCCTCGGCCAGTGCGAACCCATCGCTCGTAGAGATGAACACCTCCATGCGCGCACGGCTATCGGCACTCTTGGGATCGGCGAAGAGCAGGACTTCACCGGCATGCGTGCCCCTGCCGACACGACCGCGGAGTTGATGGAGCTGTGCGAGCCCGAAGCGCTCTGCACCTTCGATGATCATCACTGTGGCGTTGGGCACATCGACGCCAACCTCGATCACGGTCGTGGCGACAAGCACGTCGAGGTCACCGTCTCGGAACGTGCGCATCGTCGCCATACGTTCGGCTGGACGCATCTTACCGGTCAGCAGCCCGACACGCAGGTCCGAGAAGACCTCGGCACGCAATCGTTCGGCCTCTTTGTTGGCAGATCGGACCTGTATCGCATTGGACTCGTCGACCAGCGGACACACGACGTATGCCTGACGGCCTGCCCGTACTGCCGCGCGCACCACGTCGTATGCGTCATCGCGGTGCGATTTGTCGATTATGCGCGTCGCGAGCGCCGGGGTCGTCCCCGCATGAGGCCGCTCTCTAAGGTACGACGTGCTCAGATCGCCGAAACGGGTGAGAGCCAGGGTGCGGGGTATCGGCGTCGCAGTCATGACGAGCATATCGGCCGCGGGTCCCTTGCGGCGAAGGGCGAGTCGTTGAGCGACACCGAACCTGTGCTGCTCATCGACGATCGCAAGGGTCAGACGGGCGAAACGGACATCCTCCTCGATCAAGGCGTGCGTGCCGAAAAGAACACACGTGCGTCCACCCTCGAGTTCCTCAAGGAGAGCTGTCCGCTCCCCCGCCGAAAGCGATCCGGTAAGAAGCCCCCAGGAAACACCTGCGTGGTCGAGAAGAGGACCGACCTTCTCCGCATACTGGACCGCGAGTACCTCTGTGGGCGCCATCATCGCTGCCTGAGATCCGCTCTCTGCCACGGCACAAAGTGCGTGGGCTGCGACCGCGGTCTTACCGGTCCCGACATCGCCGAGGAGCAGACGGTTCATGGGTCTCGGTGCACTCATGTCGGTGAGTACATCGGTGACGGCACCGTGCTGATCGCCGGTGAGCTCGAAGGGCAGAGCCGCGCGCAAGGACTCCAGTTTGGGTCCGTCGACCACGTGGGCGACCCCTGCCTTCTCAACGGTGGCTGCGTGACGACGCATCGCCAGCCCGACCTGGAGACAGAGGAGTTCATCGTAGGCCAGACGGCGACGAGCGCGGGATGCCTCGGCGCGCGTGGCCGGAAAGTGAATCGCGCGCAATGCGCTACCAAGTGGAAGGAGGTCACGTTCGATACGCAAGGTCGACGGAAGGAAATCGACCACATCGGTGTAGTCATCAACAGCAGCCGCCACGAGCCTGCGCAACCAGTTGGTCGTGAGGCCCTCCGTTGCGCGATGAACCGGCAGTATCCTGCCGAGCATCGAGGGTGAATCGGCGGAACCGAGCTTCTCGACGAAGGGGTTCTTCATCTGCATGAAACCGAACTCGAGCTCAACCCGTCCTGCAAACGCCACCTGCTCACCTTCGAGGAAACGATCGGCCATGAAGGGCTGGTTGAACCATACTCCCAGGACGATCCCTGTCCCGTCGGCAACAGCGACCTCGACGATGTTGAGCTTCGGCCGGGGGCGCTTCACCGAGACGCGATGTACCCGGCCCGTAACGGTGACCTCGCGGCCTCCCCGGAGTTCGCGCATCGGAACGGTCGAACTCAAGTCGAGATAGCGGAAGGGAAAGTGGCGGACAAGCTGCCCGATGGTACAGATGCCGAGGTTCTCGAGAGCCTCGGCACGGACACGGTCGACGTAGCGTGCCTCGGCGACGGGAAGGTCGTGGTCGGCAAGACGTGAGATGCGAGACGATGTCGCCGTCGCGCTCACCGGGCCTCCATGCCTAGAGTTCGATCGGATGATACGCCACTCCGACGGCACCCGGACCGGCGTAGGTACCGATCACCGCTCCGACCGATCCGATGGAATCGAGTTCGTAGTCGACGTCTGCTTCGTCGAGTGCGGCTTGCATCTCCCTGGCCACGTCGGGAGCGGCACCATGAAGCAACGAGAGGCGTACCCGACCGCCTGCCGAGTCAAGGGCTACCTGTGCGGCCACCTGGGCCATCGCCTTCTTGAGCCCTTTGACCTTCTTAAACGGTTCGATCGTCCCCTCAGATGTGAAGGTGAGCACCGGTTTGATGTTCAGCACCGATGCAGCAAGTCCACTCGCCTTGCCGGCCCTGCCGCCTTTTACGAGGTAATCGAGGGTATCAAGGATGAAGTAGAAAGTGGACTGCGATGCAGTGGCGTCTGCCACCCTCTCGATACCCGCACCATCAGCACCTGCGTCGCGAGCGTCTATAGCCGCTTTGACCACCAACCCGGTAGCCTGCGAGACGATTCTGGTGTCTACGATCCGTACCGGGACCGGCGCGTCGGCGGCGGCGAGCGTCGCGGACTCGAATGTCCCGGAAAGTGCGGAGGTCAGGTGGATCGAGACGATCTCCGTGCAACCGGAGTCAGCAAGATCGGCATAGACCGCTGCGAACTCTGCCGGTGAAGGCTGCGACGTCTTGGGAAGCTGCTGTGCCGTGCGAAGCTTGGCGTAGAACTCCTCGGGTGTGAGATCGACCCAGTCGAGATACGACTCCTCGCCGAAGAGCACCTTCAGTGGGACCATTCGTACGTCATGGGACGCGAGCCACTCGGGACCACGGTCGCACGTGCTGTCACATACGAGTCCGACTCGAGCCATAAGAGATCCTCTCTTGTACCTATCGCCTATTCAACAGACATGATGACCGGGTAGAGGGGCTGCCCTCCATCGTGATGTTCCACCTCGATGTCCGGATGAGCCTGTGCGATCTCTTCCGCAAGATTCTGGAGCTGATCTTCGCTGAA
>CAYGFZ010000002.1:68002-69662 GCA_964349355.1 uncultured Coriobacteriaceae bacterium
TCCTCGATAGCGACGAGTTGCTGGGCCGCCATCTGGATGTTCTTGTTGTTGGGAAGAACAATGATTTGCTCTGCGTTGACCGCCTTGACGGCCTCGAGGAGCTCGGCAGTAGACGGGTTCATGGTCTGGCCCCCGGTGACCACGACGTCCACACCGAGACTTTCGAGGATCGCGCGGATCCCCTCCCCGGGTCCCACGGCGACAAAGCCGAGCGGTTTCGGCGGTCCCGGCGTACCTGCTCCCGCAGAGCGAAGGCCCGCGGAGCGGGCCTCGGTCTGTTGTCGCATGTTGTTGATATGCACCTCGGCCACCTCACCACGGACAGTCATGTGGGAGATCACCGCACCCGGATCGTCGGTATGAACGTGGATCTTGAGAAGCCCCGCCTCGCCGACCACGAGTTCGGAGCCGCCCATCGTGCTCACGAACTCCTCAACCTCGGTGACATCGAGGTCTTCGGCGATGAGCAGGAACTCCGTACAGTAGAGATACTCATCGTCGTCCCAGTCATCGACAGGAGTCACGACCGAATCGGCGGGCGAGGTTCCAGCGATGATCCCCAGGTCGAACTCGGTGCCGCGGAACGCAGCAATCAGCCCCTCGGCGAGTATCGCAAGTCCGAATCCGCCGGCATCCACCACTCCGTTCTCCTTCAGGACCGGAAGCAACTCAGGGGTACGCCGTACCGATTCGATCGTCGCGGCGAGAGTGAAGTCGATGACATCGTCGAGCGTGGCATCCCTGCCGGCGGCCGCGCGTGCAGCAGTACCCGCATCGCGCAGAACGGTCAGCATGGTGCCTTCGACCGGCTTTCGGACCGCCTGGAAGGCAACGGATGTCGCCCGTTCGAGTGCTGCGGCTATCACCTCAGCGGGATCAGCATCGCTGGTGGAGATGACATCGCACAGGCCTCGGAGGATCTGGCTCAAGATGACGCCCGAGTTACCGCGAGCTCCCATCAGCGAGCCGTGCGTGACTGCCTTGCACAACGTTACGATATCGGCATCTGCAGGCAGGAGAGCGAGTTCGGCGACGACGGCGTCCATGGTCAGCGCCATGTTCGTGCCTGTGTCGCCGTCTGGAACCGGAAAGACATTCAGCCGATTGACCTCCTCGGCACGCTCCTTGAGCGCCGAGGCTGCCGAGGAAACCAGAGTGGGAAAGGGGGCGAGTGATGTCATCGAGCCTCTCTTGACGGGACTATTTGCGGACTTTGATCCCCTGGACGTGTACGTCGATGTCCTCGACACGCACACCTGCAGTGGATTCGAGGACATACCTGACCCGGTCGGCAAGGTTGTGCGAGACCTGACTCAAGTTGGTGCCGTGTTCGATAACGACATACAGATCGGCTCGCACGCTGTCACCAAGGCTCGTGATGGTCACACCTTTGCGAAGTTTATCGCGAGACAGGAGTTGTGCCACGCCGTCACGCAACGACGGACTCGCCATCCCCACCACGCCGTAGCACTCAAGGGCGGCGAAGCCAGCGAGGTCCGCAAGAACGTCGTCATGTATCTCGATCTCACCGCGAACAGCCTCGGTCATGCTATCGGACCTCCTCTGGGGACTCGACGGGAAGCGAATCGAGCTCACTGATCAACACGTCGATATCGACATCGTGCATCTGGGCGACAGCGGCGAGAGTCTCCACGTCCGC
>CAYGFZ010000003.1:0-22229 GCA_964349355.1 uncultured Coriobacteriaceae bacterium
AGCTTATCAATCCGATCGCCATGGAGGAGAGCCTGCGCTTCGCTATCCGCGAAGGCGGCCGCACCGTCGGTTCGGGTCGTGTCACGAAGATCTTGAAGTAACCACCGAGGCATCCAGTCTCGTCTCAAACGGAGGGTAGAAAGTTGGCGAACCAGAAGATCAGGATCCGGCTCAAGGGCTACGATCACGAGATCGTCGATCAGTCGACGAAGATGATCGTAGATACCGCCGGTAAGACCGGCGCGAAGGTCTCGGGTCCCATCCCGTTGCCGACCGAGCGCAACCTGTACTGCGTGATCCGCTCACCGCATGTGAACAAGGACAGCCGTGAGCACTTCGAGATGAAGACGCACAAGCGCCTGATCGACATCCTCGAGCCCACTCCTAAGACGGTCGACTCGCTGATGCGGCTCGATCTGCCCGCGGGCGTGGATATCGAGATCAAGCTTTAAGGAAACGGCGTCGGCGACCCCTGTCGCCACGTGAAGAGGATGCGGTCCTCTGGGAAGCTTGCGTATGGTGCGCAGGTGATCGGGCCCACGACCGCTCGGAAGATGGAGTACACGATGGTATCGACGATCATGGGACGGAAGCTGGGCATGACCCAGGTCTGGAGCGAGGACGACAAACTCGTTCCGGTCACCGTCATCGAGGCTGGACCGTGTGTGGTCAGCCAGGTGAAGACGCTCAAGCGCGACGGGTACTCGGCAGTGCAGATCGCCTTTGGCTTCATCAAGGAGTCGAAGGTCAACAAGCCGATGAAGGGCCACTTCGACAAGGCTGGCGTCGAGCCGAAGCGCCATGTCACCGAGGTCCGCCTCGACGAACCTGCCGAGTCCAAACTCGGCGACACTCTCACCGTCGATATGTTCGACGTTGGCTCGTCGGTGCACGTGACCGGCACGAGCAAGGGTAAGGGTTTCGCGGGCGTCATCAAGCGCCATAACTTCCACGGTGGGCCCGGCGGTCATGGTTCGCACTTCCACCGTTCACCGGGCTCGATAGGACAGGCCTCCACGCCATCCCGTGTCTTCCGCGGTTCGCGGATGCCCGGTCACATGGGCGACGAGACGGTCACCGTCCGTAACCTCGAGGTCGTGCGCGTCGATACCGAGCAGAATCTTCTGCTCGTCAAGGGTGCGGTTCCGGGTGCGAAAGGTGCCCTGCTGACGATCCGGTCCGCGTAGGCGACCGGCCCGCCCCGATACGAACCGTCTTCTCAAGGAGTAGAAACGATGGCAACGATAGAAATCAAAGATGCGAAGGGCGCGAAGGTGGAGACCACCGAGCTTGCCGATGCTGTGTTCGGCATCGAGCCTCACACTTTCGCCGTGCACCAGGTGGTTCGCAGCCAGATGGCCGCTCGCCGCTCCGGTAGCCACGACACGAAGACCCGAAGCGAGGTTTCGGGCGGTGGCCGCAAGCCATGGCGCCAGAAGGGAACCGGTCGTGCCCGTCAAGGTACGATCCGCGCACCTCAGTGGCGCGGAGGTGGAGTGGTCTTCGGACCGCATCCCCGCTCATACGGTTTCAAGGTCCCGAACAAGGTCGTCAAGTTGGCGATGCGCTCGGTCCTCTCGGCCAAGACCGCCGAGGGCGTACTCCACGTGATCGATGGTTTCGGCTTCGACGAGCCTTCGACGAAGCGCGCCGGTAAAATCCTTAAGAACCTCGGCATTGACGGGCGTGTGACGATCGTTGTGGAGAACGACGATATGAACGCGGTGCTGTCGCTGCGCAACCTCCCCAAGGTGCGCGTGATCACCGTCTCCGAGGCGAACACGTACGATCTGGTCGACAACACCGCCGTGCTCTTCACCAAGCCGGCTTTGAACTGGCTGGAAGGAGTACTGGCATGATGCACAACACGGATCCGCATGATATCATCCTGCGTCCGGTCGTTTCGGAGAAGTCCTACGACCTGGTCGCGCAGAACCGCTACACCTTCGAGGTCGACAAGCGGGCGTCCAAGCCCGAGATCGCCGATGCGATCCAGTCGATCTTCGGTGTCACGGTCGAGAAGGTGAACACGATGAATGTCGCGGGCAAGCCCCGCCGCCTGCGCTTCCGCGCCGGCAAGACCCGTTCGTGGAAGAAGGCCATTGTCACCGTCAAAGACGGCGACTCGATCGAGTTCTTCGAGGCCCACTAGGGCGCAAGTCAAGACAGGTGACCGGGTACCCGCAGGTCGCGGGATGGAGCCGCCCGGCACCGTGGTAGTCCGGCGCCGGAGCCGCCGCACACGAGGGTGTGTGCACGTCCCAGGCGGACCGGCAATCGGACGAAAGGAGAGAAGATGGGACTCAAGCGATATAAGCCGACCTCCCCGGGCCGGAGGTTCCAGACGGTGTCGGACTTCGCCGACATCACGACCTCCACGCCCGAGAAGTCGCTTCTCGAGCCGCTTCCCAAGAAGGGTGGCCGCAACAACCGTGGTCGCATCACGACCCGTCACCAGGGCGGCGGCCACAAGCGGCGATACCGCGTCATTGACTTCAAGCGGAACAAGGACGGCGTTCCGGCGAAGGTGGCGACGATCGAGTATGACCCGAACCGTTCGTCGCGCATCGCGCTCCTTCACTACCTCGATGGGGAGAAGCGCTACATCATCGCACCCCAGAAGCTCTCTGTGGGCGATATGGTCATGTCGGGACCGGGTTCAGACATCAAGCCGGGTAACGCGCTCCCCCTTGCGGACATCCCCACCGGTACGGTCGTCCATGCGATCGAGATGCAGCCCGGTAAGGGTGCCGCGATGGCGCGCTCGGCCGGTGCCTCGGCACAGCTCATGGCCAAGGAGGGCACCTACGCGATCCTTCGTATGCCCTCGACCGAGATGCGCAAGGTTCTGCTGACATGCCGGGCAACAGTGGGTGCTGTCGGGAACGCTGAGCACGAGGGCATCTCGATTGGTAAGGCCGGACGTAACCGTTGGAAGGGCGTTCGCCCGACGGTTCGTGGTACTGCGATGAACCCGGTCGACCATCCCCACGGTGGTGGCGAGGGCAAGAACAAGACCGCGGGTCGTCACCCGGTGAGCCCGTGGGGCGTACCGACCAAGGGCCACCGTACCCGCAAGAAGGGTAAGGCCTCCGACCGCCTGATCATCCGCCGCCGTAAGAAGTAGCGTTCGGCAGTAGAGGGAGCTGGAGTATCACATGAGCAGAAGTTTGAAGAAGGGACCCTACGTTGAGCCGCGGTTGATCGGGCGTATCCACGCCATGAACGAGGCCGGCGACAAGAAGGTCATCAAGACGTGGTCGCGTTCGTCGACCATCTTCCCGGAGATGGTGGGACACACCATCGCGGTGCACGACGGGCGCAAGCACGTGCCGGTCTACGTCACCGAGTCGATGGTAGGCCACAAGCTCGGCGAGTTCGCGCCGACGCGTACATTCCGCGGTCATGCGGCCGACAGGAAGGGCAAGAGGTAGAAGATGGAAGCGAGAGCTGTTGCACGCTACGTGCGGGTAAGCCCGCGCAAGGCCCGCCTCGTCGTCGACCTCATCCGCGGCAAGTCCGTGGAGGAGGCAGCGGCCATCCTCACGTTCACGCCGCGTGCCGCGGCCGAGGTCGTTGAGAAGGTGCTGTTGAGCGCCGTGGCCAACGCCGAGAAGAACCTGAGGATCAAGCGAGACGACCTCTACGTGTCGACGACGTTTGTGGATGAGGGTCCGACGCTCAAGCGGATCCGTCCGCGAGCGATGGGTCGGGCGTTCCAGATCAGAAAGCGCACGAGTCACATCACTGTCGTCGTCAAGCAGCGAGAGGAGGCGTAATAATCGCATGGGTCAGAAAGTCTACCCCATAGGGTTCAGGCTCGGAATCACCGAGAAGTGGCGCTCCCGCTGGTACGCCGGCAAGGAGTACAGCGCGACCCTGGCCGAGGACCTCAAGGTCCGCGAGTATCTGAGTAAGCGCCTTCGTCGCGCCGCGGTCTCGAAGATCGAGATCGAGCGCAAGGGTGACAAGCTGTCGGTCGAGCTGGCGACCGCTCGCCCCGGCATCGTCATCGGCAAGAAGGGCGCCGAAGTCGATGTGCTGCGCAAGGATCTCGAGAAGATGACCGGATCGACCGTCTCGGTGAACATCATCGAGATCAAACGTCCCGAGCTCGACGCCAAGCTCGTTGCGCAGAGCGTTGCCGAGCAGCTTGAGGGACGCGTGGCGTTCCGTCGTGCGATGCGCAAGGCTGTCGCTTCGGCGATGAAGAGCGGCGCCCTCGGAATCCGGATCCAGTGCTCCGGTCGCCTCGGCGGCGCGGAGATGGGCCGTCGTGAGTGGTATCGCGAGGGTCGCGTGCCGCTGCACACCCTGCGTGCCGTGATCGACTACGGTACTGCCGGAGCCCGGACGACCATGGGTGCGATCGGCGTGAAAGTATGGATCTATCGCGGCGAACTCCTGCCTGGTCAGGAACTGCCGTCGCCCGCGGACGCTCGTCCGCCGCGCGGCCGCCGTAACGACCGTGGAGGGAGATCGTAGAGATGTTGCTGCCCAAGCGAGTCAAGCACCGCAAGGTGCAGCGCGGGTCGATGAAGGGAATGGCCAAGGGCGGGACCGAGGTCACGTACGGTGATTACGGCCTGAAAGCGCTCGAGGCCGAGTGGATCACCAACCGCCAGATCGAGGCGGCCCGTGTCGCGATGACCCGTTATATGAAGCGTGGCGGTAAGGTGTGGATCAACATCTTCCCCGACAAGCCCGTTACGCAGAAGCCCGCCGAGACCCGTATGGGTTCCGGTAAGGGTAGCCCCGAGAAGTGGGTCGCCGTCGTCAAGCCCGGACGCGTCATGTTCGAGGTCGCCGGCGTTCCCGAAGAGGTCGCGCGCGAGGCTATGAGGCTCGCTGCACACAAGCTTCCGATCAAGTGCAAGTTCGTGGCCCGAGCCGACAGTGGCGGTGAGGCATAGATGAAGGTTACAGAGCTCAAGAATATGGCCGACTCCGACCTGATCGAAAAGGTCAAGGAGAGCAGGGCCGAACTGTTCAACCTGCGGTTCCAGCATGCCACCGGTCAGTTGGATAACCCTGCTAGGATCAATGCCGTCAAAAAGGAGATAGCGCGTCAGCTCACCGAGCTGCGCATCCGTGAGCTGGGCGCGTCGCGCGACGCCGCGGTCTCCTGATGACGATGGAGAGGAACGTCATGACAAACGAACGCAACAGGCGCAAGACCCGGCAGGGAGTGGTAGTGTCCGCTGCAGGAGACAAGACGTGTGTGATCACCGTATCAGAGCGCAAGCGCCATCCGCTCTACGGCAAGATGATGACCCATAGCAGTAAGTTCCACGTACACGACGAGGAGAACCAGGCACAGGTCGGCGACGTCATCCAGGTGATGGAGGTACGACCTGTTTCGAAGCTCAAGCGGTGGCGACTGGTCGAGATCGTGGAGAAGGCAAAGTAACACCGCCCGTGCCGCATACGCGGCATCAGACGGAACCGGTACGGAGGACGAGATGATTCAAGCGGAATCCCGGCTGAAGGTGGCCGACAACTCAGGGGCACGCCGGGTGCTGTGCATCAAGGTGCTCGGTGGCTCGAAGCGTCGATATGCACGCGTCGGCGACACTATCGTGGCCACGGTGAAGGAAGCCATCCCGAATGGCGCCGTGAAGAAGGGCGAGGTCGTGCGTGCAGTGGTTGTACGTACGAAGAAAGAGTACAGGCGGCCGGACGGAAGCTACATCAAGTTCGACGAGAACGCCGCTGTGATAATCGACAACCAGGGAAATCCGCGGGGTACCCGAATCTTCGGCCCGGTGGCGCGCGAGTTGCGCGACCGGCGCTACATGAAGATCGTCTCGTTGGCTCCCGAAGTACTGTAGGGAGGGTCGTTCAGAATGGCGAAATCGATGACGATCCGCAAAGGTGACCGCGTGAAGGTGATCACGGGCAAGGACAAGGGCAAGGAGAGCCGGGTCCTCCGTGTTTACCCCCACAAGGAACGCCTTGTGGTCGAGCACGTGAACATGATCAAGAAGCACCAGCGGGCGACGCAGCGTCAGCCGAAGGGTGGCATCCTCGAGATCGAGGGCACCATCCATGTCAGCAACATCATGCTGCTATGCCCCAACTGCTCCCAGCCCACCCGGGTCGGGCGCAAGCGCGAGGATGGCAATCGCATCCGAGTGTGCAAGAAGTGCGACAAGGACATCGACTAGCCCGATGTGCATCGCCCGCTCCCGGAGACCCCGGGGCGCGGGGCACCGGGTCGGAAATCCGGTGCGGACAAGACAGACGGAGGTAGGCAAGGTGGCACCGAGGTTCAAGGAGCAGTTCAAGGCCGAGGTCGTTCCCGCTCTTAGAGAGAGGTTCGGCTACGCCAACGTGAATGAGGTACCGCGGCTGGAGAAGATCGTCGTCAACATGGGTGTTGGCGAGGCTGTCGCGGATGCCAAGCAACTGGATGCTGCGATGGCTGATCTGGCCACGGTTACCGGTCAGAAGCCGACGATCACCCGGGCGAGGAAGTCGATAGCGAGCTACAAGCTTCGCCAGGGCATGCCGATCGGTGCGAAAGTGACGCTGCGTGGTGATCGCATGTGGGAGTTCTTCGACCGGCTCCTGTCGACGGCGATTCCACGAGTCCGCGACTTTCGCGGCCTGTCGGCGAACTCGTTCGATGGTCGTGGGAACTACTCGATGGGCGTCACCGAGCAATTGATCTTCCCCGAGGTCGACTACGATCAGGTCGATCGCGTGCGAGGAATGGATATCACGTTCGTGACGAGTGCGAAGACAGACGAGGAAGCGAAGGCTCTCCTGGAGTCCTTCTCCTTCCCGTTCAAACGATAGATTCTATCCGCCGGCACTGGACGCGGTGTCGTGGCAAGGAGGTTGGAAAGTGGCAAAGAAGTCGATGATCGCCAAGGCCAAGCGCACTCCGAAGTTCGGTGTGCGAGCGGTCAACCGCTGCAATCGGTGCGGCCGTCCGCGGGCGTACTACCGCCAGTTCGGTCTGTGCCGCATCTGCGTGCGTGAGCTCGCAAGCCGTGGCGAACTCCCCGGTGTCCGTAAGGCCAGCTGGTAGGGGCAGGGCGTTAGGCGGAGATCCATCCGGTAGGCGTTTTGGCCATGGGCCAACGCGAACCATCGGGTAGGAGTCATCCCGGACCATAGGAGGAACGAAAACATGAGCATGACAGATCCCATCGCCGATATGCTGACGCGGGTTCGCAACGCCAACTCGGCGTTTAAGACCTCGGCGACGATGCCTTCCTCGAAGAAGCTGGTGGAGATCGCCCGCATCATGAAAGAAGAGGGCTACATCGAAGAGTACCGGGTCACCCCCGGCGACGTTCAGGATTCACTTGAGGTCGTGTTGAAGTACGGTCCCAAGCGGGAGCGCACCATCACGGGAATCCGGCGCATCAGCAAGCCTGGTCTGCGTGTGTACGCCAAGAAGGACGAGCTTCCCCGTGTTCTGGGCGGGCTTGGCATCGCGGTCATCTCGACGTCGAAGGGCGTCATGTCCGAGAAGGGCGCGCGCAAGGCGGGCGTCGGCGGCGAAGTAATCGCCTACATCTGGTAACGGACAGGACTGAGAAAGGAGCGACAGCCGTGTCTCGAATCGGCAAACAGCCCATCCCGGTCCCATCCGGGGTGGAGGTGAAGATCGACGGCTCGACAGTGACCGTGAGGGGTCCCAAGGGAGAGCTCAGCGGCACGTTCAGCGTGGACATGATAATCGTTCTTGAAGACGGCGAGATCCGGGTGACCCGTCCGTCTGACAATCGCACACATCGCTCGCTGCATGGTCTGACGCGCACACTGATCGCCAACATGGTGGCCGGGGTCTCCGAGGGCTTCAGCAAGAACCTCGAGATTGTTGGCGTAGGGTACCGTGCGGCGCTCAAGGGCTCCGACCTCGAACTTGCGCTCGGGTTCAGCCATCCCGTGTCGGTCAAGGCGGAGCCCGGTATCTCCTTTGAGGTGCCTGTTCCCACCAAGATCACGGTCCGTGGAATCGACAAGCAGCGTGTCGGCCAGATTGCAAGTGAGATCCGTGATTTCCGCCCGCCGGAGCCTTACAAGGGCAAGGGTGTGCGCTATGAAGGTGAGTATGTAAGGCGGAAGCTCGGTAAGACGGCGAAGTAACGTGCGACCCGGCCAGAGCGGTACGGGTGAGACGAGGAGAGTAGTGAAGGCATGGAGAGACTGAAGGCGAAGTCGGCGGGTCTTGCCCGCCGCAAACGCAGGGTCCGGGGCAAGGTGAGCGGCACGGCCGAGCGTCCGCGCCTCCGGGTGACCCGTAGTAACGCCCACATCTACGCACAGCTTATCGACGATGTTGCAGGGCACACGCTGGTTGCCGTGTCCTCGATCGATCCTGAGTTGCGCGCTGCGCTCAAGACAGGCTCCAACGCTGACTCGGCCAAGGCCGTCGGCGAGGCGCTTGGTCGCAGAGCTGTGGAGGCAGGCATCGCCGAGGCGGTCTTCGACCGTGGCGGTCGTCTGTACCACGGGCGAGTGAAGGCTCTGGCGGACGGTGCGCGTAGCGCCGGGCTCAAGTTCTAGAGAGGAGACGGTATGGCGCGCAGAGACAGAGAGTCACAGGTTTCTGAGTTGCAGGAGAAGGTCGTATTCATCAACCGTGTCTCCAAGGTCGTCAAGGGCGGTCGTCGCTTCGCCTTGACCGCACTGGTGGTCGTTGGTGACGGTGCCGGTAGCGTTGGCGTGGGGATGGGCAAGTCCCAAGAAGTGCCCATCGCCATCCGCAAGGGCATCGAAGATGCGAAGAAGAACATGTTCAAGATCCCGATCGTGAACGGCACGATCCCTCATGAGGTCATCGGGCATTTCGGTGCCGGCAACGTGCTCCTCAAGCCGGCCGCACCCGGTACGGGCGTCATCGCCGGAGGCCCTGTTCGAGCGCTTCTCGAACTTGCCGGCATCACCGATGTGCTCTCCAAGTCCCTCGGGACGGACAATGCGCTGAACATGGTCAAGGCCGCGGCCGAGGGCCTTCAGTCGCTCTCGAGTCCACAAGACATCGCACGCCGTCGCGGTAAGACGGTGGGCCAGGTCTATGGCTGGGAGGAGTAGTCCGTGACAGCAGCAGAAGCAACAGGCAGGATCCGTATCACACAGATCAAGAGTGTGATCGGTGCTCCGGCCGACCAGAAGGCGACCGTTCGTGCGCTTGGGCTCAAGCGCATCAGGCACTCGGTCGAGCAGGATGATAACCCGGTCATCAGGGGCATGGTCTTCAAGGTCAAGCACCTGGTGAACGTGGAGAAGCTCTAGAACGTACATGCGCTGGACCGGATATCGGTCCCGCGATGAGAGTCAGTCGGCGGCGAGCGGCCGGCACCGGTGGAATCGTCCACCGGTAAGCGAATGAAGGAGACGCACAATGCAACTACACGACCTGTTCCCCGCTCCAGGATCGCGCAAGCCCCGCAAGCGGGTCGGCCGCGGACACGGCTCCGGCCACGGTGGCACCAGCGGCCGCGGTCACAACGGTCAGCTCTCGCGTGCCGGCGGCGGCAAGGGTCCTGGCTTCGAGGGTGGCCAGAACCCCCTCCACATGCGCCTGCCCAAGCTCCCCGGATTCAAGAACCGGTTTCGTACCGAGTATGCCATCGTCAACGTATCGCGCCTGGATGAGCGTTTCGAGGCCGGTACCGTCGTCGATATCGACGCACTGTTCGACGCGGGCATCGTCAAGTCGAAGACCGAGCCGGTCAAGCTCCTCGGCGACGGGGAGATCACCAAAGCGCTGACCGTGAAGGTCGATCGTGCCTCGGGCTCCGCGAAGACCAAGATCGAGGCTGCGGGAGGGACGGTCGAGACGCTGTGATCAACGCAATCGCCAATGCGTTCCGTGTTCCGGAGCTTCGGCGCCGGATCCTCTTCACACTCGTGATCATCGGGCTGTATCGCGTCGGTGCCCACATCCCCGTTCCCGGTGTAGATCTGGAGCGAGTGCAGGACATCATTGAAGGGCAGGCCGCGCTCGGCCTGCTCAACCTGTTCTCGGGCGGTGCGCTCGAGAACTTCGCGGTGTTCGCGCTCGGCATCATGCCCTACATCACCTCGGCGATCATCATGCAGTTGCTGCAGGGAGTGATTCCCAAGGTCGAGCAGTGGGCCAAGGAGGGCGAGGCCGGTCAGCGCAAGATCACGCAGACCACTCGATACCTCACGCTTGCGATCGCCACGCTTCAGGCCATCGCGATGCTCGGCCTGTTCCAGAGCGCTCTTGCTCCTGCCGGTGTCACTCTCGACATAGTGAGCCGGGCGGTCATCGTAATCACGCTCGTCGCAGGCACGTCGCTCATCATGTGGATGGGCGAGCTGATCACCCAGCGGGGCATCGGAAACGGCATGTCGCTGATGATCTTCGCCAGCATCGTGGCCCGCTTCCCTGCGGCGATCGTGCAGACGGTACGCCTCGGCGATGCGATTATGACCTTCGCACTCCTCGTCATCTTCGTGTTGGTGGTCGCAGCGGTCGTGACGATCGAGCGCGGTCAGCGCAGGATTCCCGTGCAGTACGCCAAGCGCGTCGTTGGCCGCAAGGTCTATGGCGGTGCCGGTACCTACATCCCGCTCAAGATCAATGGAGCGAACGTCATCCCGATCATCTTCGCTTCGGCGATCCTGTTCTTCCCCGCCCAGATCGCCACCCTCACCGGTGTCGAGTGGATCCAGGCTATCGGTAACTCGCTCGCGCGTGGCGGCCTGTACTATATCTTCTTCGCCACCCTCGTCATCTTCTTCACCTACTTCTACACCGCTTTGGTCTTCAACCCGATCGATCTTGCGGACAACCTGCGCAAGAACGGCGGGTTCATTCCTGGCGTGCGACCGGGCAAAGCGACCGTGAACTACCTCGAGAAGACGATGAACCGCATCACACTTCCGGGAGCGGTCTTCCTCGCGGCGATCGCTATCGCTCCGACGGCTCTCTTCCGTGCGACCGATGTCACCGTGCTCGAGCAGTTCGGCGGCGCGTCGATACTCATCATGGTTGGCGTCGCGCTCCAGACGATGACCGAGCTCGAGAGCCAACTCATGATGCGTCACTACGATGGCTTCTTCAAGTAGACGGATCAGGAGGAACAGCCTATGAACATCGTCTTGCTGGGAGCACCGGGTGCGGGTAAGGGAACTCAGGCCGAGAAGATCATCGAGACGTGGGGGATTCCGCACATCTCGACAGGGGACATCCTGCGCAAGGCTGTCTCCGCCGGCACGCCGCTCGGAATGCAGGCCAAGAACTACATGGACAAGGGCGAGCTGGTTCCCGACCTCGTGGTGATCGGTCTCGTGAAGAGCCGTCTCGCCGAGCCTGATGCCCGCAAGGGCTTCATTCTCGATGGATTTCCTCGCACCGATGCTCAGGCCGAGGCGCTCGACCGTGAGCTCGCAGGCATGGGCATGAAGATCGAGGCCGCCATCAACATCGATGTGGATCGCGACGTGATCGTCCGTCGGCTCACGGCGCGACGCACCTGCAAGGAGTGCGGCAAGATCTACAACGTGCTGACCGACTCTGCAGCGGCGAGTGGTGCATGTAGTGCATGCGGTGGTACGCTCTATCAGCGCGATGACGATACCGAAGCCACGGTGCGCAACCGTTTGTCGGTCTACGACCGCTCCACCGCGCCGCTGGTGAGCTACTACCGATCGCGGGGCCTTCTGCACGTCGTCGACGGCGATCGTCCGGTCGATATGGTCTTTCGTGATGTCCGCAGGATGGTCGAAGGACTGTGATCGGGTAGCGTGATCATCCGCAAGTCGCCTGGCGAGCTTGAGATCATGCGCGAGGCAGGGCGGGTCACCGCCCTGGCCTTGCGGCTCGTCGGGGAGGCTGTCGCTCCAGGTGTCACTACGGAGACACTCGATCGGATCGCCGAGGACGCTATCCGCTCTGCCGGTGCGGTGCCTGCGTTCAAGGGCTACCATGACTTTCCGGCAACGATCTGCGCATCGCTCAACGATCAGGTGGTCCACGGGATCCCCGGATCCAGTCCGCTGCGAGAAGGAGACATCCTCTCGGTGGACGTGGGCGCGATCGTCGACGGGTACTATGGCGACAGCGCCAAGACCTTCGCAGTCGGCGAGGTGTCCGATGAGGCCATTGCGCTGATGGACGTGACCCGACGCTCACTTGAGGCGGGCATCGCGGCATGCGTCCCGGGGATGCGCCTTTATGACATCTCCGCTGCGATACAGCGCGTGGCCGAGGAGCCCGGATACGGAATCGTCCGCGAGTACGTGGGTCACGGGATCGGCAGGGCGATGCACGAGGAGCCCCAGGTCCCCAACTTCGGTCCCGCAGGCAGGGGCCCCACCCTTGCTGCGGGGATGGTCTTCGCCATCGAGCCGATGATCAACGCCGGAGGCGCACCCGTTCGCTCGCTTGACGACGGATGGACCGTCGTGACAGAGGACGGATCGCTCTCGGCGCACTTCGAGCACACGGTGGCCGTGACCGAGGAAGGCCCCCGGATTCTGACGCTTGAATGATGCCTGGACGGCAAGGGGCATGATGGGTATACTACGCACTTGCGGCAGAAAGAGCCCGAGGAGGAATCGGACACTACGTGAGCAAGCGTGAAGACGCGATAGAGATGGAAGGCACGGTTGTAGAACCGCTGCCTAACGCTATGTTTCGTGTGGAGCTCGAGAACGGCCACAAGGTTCTCGCGCATATCTCGGGCAAGATGAGAATGCACTATATCCGGATCCTTCCGGGTGACAAGGTCGTCGTCGAGCTCTCGCCGTATGATCTTACGAGGGGACGCATCACGTATCGTTACAAATGATGCCCGCTTTGCCTCCGGCGCACTGGACACGCCCGGAGGCGTGTATGTCTGTCCGCTGAGAAGAAGAACCGCACCTGCGGCTGGGTGTGCAGATAGATCGAACCATGCCGAAAGGGTTTCAAAGATGAAAGTCCGACCTTCGGTCAAGAAGATGTGTGACAAGTGTAAAATCGTCCGCCGCCACGGGCGTGTTCTTGTGATCTGCGAGAACCCGCGCCATAAGCAGCGGCAAGGCTAGGTAGGAAGGGAGCAGGTCTGTGGCCCGTATATCAGGCGTCGATCTTCCGCGCGAGAAGCGTGTAGAGATCGGTTTGACCTACATCTACGGCATCGGCCTCACCACCGCTAAGACCATCCTGAACGAGACCGGGATCGATCCGGCGACTCGTGTACGTGACCTGACCGAGGAAGAGGTCGTCCGGCTCCGCGAGTCGATCGATCGCAACCTCAAGGTCGAGGGTGACTTGCGTCGTGAGGTAGGCCAGAACATCAAGCGCCTGATGGAGATCGGCTGTTATCGCGGTCTTCGTCATAGGAGGGGGCTGCCCGTTCGCGGTCAGCGCACCCATACGAACGCGCGGACCCGGAAGGGTCCCCGCCGCCAGATTGGCGCGAAGAAGAAGGGCAAGTAAGGTATGGCAGCCAAGAAGAAGACCGTCAAGACCCGCCTGCGCCGCAGCGAGCGCAAGAATATCGCGGTCGGTCAGGCTCACATCAAGAGCACGTTCAACAACACGATCATCACGATCACGGATCCGCAGGGCAACGTGATCACGTGGCAGTCCGCCGGTACGGTGGGCTTCAAGGGTTCGCGCAAGTCCACGCCGTTCGCCGCGCAGATGGCGGCCGAGGCGTGCGCCAAGATCGCTCAGGAGCACGGGGTCCGCAAGGTCTCCGTCTTCGTCAAGGGTCCGGGCTCCGGCCGAGAGACAGCCATACGTTCGTTGCAGGCTGCTGGTCTCGAGATCGCGAGCATTCAGGACCGCACACCTGTTCCGCACAACGGCTGCCGGCCGCGCAAGCGCCGCCGAGTGTAGCATCCGGGAGGATCACCGATATGGCACGTTATACCGGGGCGGACTGCCGTCAGTGCCGCCGCGAAGGAATCAAGCTCTTCTTGAAGGGCGATCGCTGTTACAGCGATAAGTGTGGCGTGGAGCGTCGCCCCTACCCGCCTGGTATGGCGGGCAAGCGTCGTCCTCGTGATAGCGAGTACCGTATCCAGCTGCGTGAAAAGCAGAAGACCAAGCGCATCTACGGCCTACTCGAGAAGCAGTTCCGTGGCTACTATGAGCTTGCCAACCGCCAGCAGGGCATCACGGGCGAGAACCTTCTTCGCTTGCTTGAGAGCCGGCTCGACAACGTTGTGTACAGACTCGGCTTCGCCAAGTCTCGCGACGAAGCTCGCCAGGTCGTCCGCCACGGGCACATTACCGTGAACGGACGCAAGGTCAACATTCCCTCGTACAGGGTACGTTCGGGTGACACGATCGCGGTCGGCGACAAGGCGAGAGATATGCTCGTGATCAAGACCTCGCTCATCTCCTCGGAGAAGATCGAAGTGCCCGGGTGGCTCGAGGTCGACATCGAGAAGTTGTCCGGCAAAGTGCTGTCCCTGCCCGAGCGCGACCAGATCGACGCGCCCGTTCGCGAGCAGCTCATCGTCGAGCTGTACTCGAAGTAGCGGCACGGCACCGGACGAGCCAAGGAGGCTTCTTAGATGACAGAGTTCATGAGACCACAGGTAACCGTGGAGCCGCTCGACGACCGTGTCGCGCGCTACACCGTGGAGCCGCTTGAGCGTGGTTTTGGTTACACGCTCGGTAACTGTATGCGTCGTGTGCTGCTCTCCTCACTCGAGGGTGCGGCAGCTATATCTATTCGCGTGGAAGGCGTACACCACGAGTTCACGTCCATCGAGGGCGTCCGTGAGGACGTCACGGACATCGTGCTCAACGTGAAGGGCCTCGTGTTCCGTGAGACCGGCGTTGGCGCGGCCGATGCGGTCGCCACCCTGACCGCCAGCGGCCAGGGTGTGGTGACAGGTGCGGACCTGAAGGTTCCCGCGGAGTTCGAGATCGTCAATCCTGATCACGTGATCGCGACCCTGAACAAGGGGGCGAAGCTTGAGATGGGCATCCGCGTCGGGGTTGGACGGGGATACGTCTCGGCTGACCGCAACAAGCGTGCGGAAGATCCGATCGGTGTGATCACGATCGATTCGCTCTTCAGCCCGGTCACCCGGTGTACCTACGTTGTTGAGAACACGCGTGTCGGTCAGCGGACCGACTATGACAAACTCATGCTTGAGGTCGAGACTAACGGGTCCCTCGGGCCGGGCGACGCCGTTGCGCGCGCTGGCCGCATCATCGATGAGCACATGATGCTCTTCGCCGAGCAGGCGACTGGCCCTCTCGGTGACGGAGATATCTTCGGTCCCGAACCGGAAGAGAAGGAGAGTGTGCTCGACACTCCCATCGAGGAACTCGACC
The DNA here is from genome assembly GCA_964349355.1 of uncultured Coriobacteriaceae bacterium. GTDB lineage: Bacteria > Actinomycetota > Coriobacteriia > Anaerosomatales > SLCP01 > JAUVXE01. The sequence continues at coordinate 15,275 of CAYGFZ010000003.1, forward strand.
TGACGGTGCGTTCCTACAACTGCCTCAAGCGTCAGGGGGTCAACACCATCGGTGCGCTCGCAGAGTGCTCCGAGGCCGACCTGCTCAACATCCGTAACTTCGGCGCCAAATCCATCGAAGAAGTGAAGGACAAGCTTCAGGCGATGGGCTTGGGCCTCAAGCAGTAGTAGGAGATCGTAGACCATGAGACACCTCAAGAAGGGCCGTAAACTCGGCACCGATGCGAGTCACACCAAGGCGATGCTGCGCTCGCTGGCAGTCGCCCTGCTCGCCAACGAGCGTATCAAGACTACCGAGACGAGGGCCAAGGAAGTTCGCGGCCTCGTTGACAAGGTGATCACCTGGGGCAAGCGCGGCGATGTTCACTCACGGCGGCTCGCTATTTCCGCTCTCGGGGACCAGGATGTCGTCCACAAGGTGTTCGCGGACATCGCGCCCCGCTTCGAGGGTCGCGATGGCGGGTACACCCGCATCCTGAAACTCGGCCCGCGCAAGGGTGACGCTGCGCCGATGGTCATCCTGGAGCTCGTCGAGTAGGGATTCTCACGCGGGCGGTCTCTGTCCGTCTGAGCTGTAGGTCACGGGGAGGGTCTTGGTCACGTCGGCCAGGCCCTCCTCGTTCATTCAGCCAGGGAGGGAGGGTGAGGACATGATCGAGTTTCTGGATGTGGGCTATACGTACCCGACGCCTTCCGGCGATGTCCCTGCCCTTTGCGGAGTGTCGTTGAGTCTTGAGCGGGGAGAGACTGTGGCGGTGCTCGGCTCGAACGGCTCGGGGAAGTCCACCCTCGCCCTGCTGGCGAACGGAGTGCGCACGCCGACGAGGGGCGCCGTCTTCGTCGATGGGATGGACACGTGTGACGAGGCGCGTATCTGGGATGTGCGGACGCGGGTCGGTCTCGTCCTGCAGAATCCCGACAACCAGATCGTCTCGACCACCGTCGAGGAGGATGTGGCCTTCGGACCCGAGAACCTCGGTGTTGCGCCTGCAGAGATCCGGCAACGCGTCGACCGGGCGATCCATGCTGTCGGGCTGGCAGGGCTGGAGCGCCGGGAGCCGCACCATCTTTCCGGAGGCCAGCGCCAGCGCCTCGCGATAGCGGGAACACTCGCCCTAGAGCCCGCGTATCTCATCCTCGATGAGCCTACCGCGATGCTCGATCTCCAGGGCAGGGCAGACGTACTCGCAGTCCTCGATGCCCTTCGGTCACACGGCACGGGGATCCTGCACATCACGCACCATCTTGCTGATGCCGCACGCTCGGACCGCGTGATCGTGCTCGAGCGCGGAGAGGTGGCTTTGGAGGGACTGCCTGCCGAGGTGTTCTCCTCGGCCGACCTTGGCGCCCTTGGACTCACGATGCCGCCCATCGGCGTTCTGGCCGGCGAACTGCGGTCGCTCGGGATAGATGTCCCGGTGGAGGCGTATACCGCTGAAGCGGTGGTCGATGCGCTGTGATCCTGTCGTTTCATGGCGCCGGCTACTCCTATGATGCGGGGACGGACTTCGCGACGAGGGCCCTCTCCTCTATCGATCTCGACCTTGAGCCACGTATGCTCACACTGGTGCTCGGGGCGACCGGCTCAGGCAAGTCGACCCTCTTGCGGCTAGCCGCAGGCTTGCTGATTCCCACCGAAGGCTCAGTCACGTACGGCGGTATTGCGGTCGACGCTCCGCTCGCGGGGGCGACGCCTCCGGTCGGCCTGGTGTTCCAGTCACCGGAGACGCAGTTGTTCGCAGAGACCGTCGAGGTGGATGTCGCCTTCGGACCGCGAAACCGGGGGTCGGGCGCGGCGGAGGCGACGGCTGCCGCTCGCCGGGCGCTCATTGCGGTGGGCATGGATCCTGCCGAGTTCGCCCATCGCTCTCCCTTCTTACTCTCCGGAGGGGAGGCCCGGCGTGTCGCCATCGCGGGGGTCCTTGCGATGCAGCCCGGTCTGATGCTCTTCGACGAGCCGACAGCCGGGCTCGACGCACGGGGGCGTGCCGCCGTGCGCGATGTCGTTCTCGCCGCCAGGAACAACGCAGGAGTGGTCGTCGTCACGCACGATGCCGAGGAGTTCCTCGGCATGGCGGATCGCGTGCTTCTGCTCACCGACGGCGAGGTGACGTTCTTCGGCGATGCGAGAGAGCTCATAGAGTCCCCATACCGGTTCACGGAGGCGGGGCTGCGGATTCCCGAAGTGCTGAGGGCGCAGATGCTCGCTGAGCAGGCGGGCCACCGGGTCGGCCCGTACGTGATCTGTCCGCGCGATGCAGCGCGCTCGATCGCGCGTGCCGGGGAGGAGGCCCGATGAAAGCACGCGTACCGTTCGGGCAGTACGTCCCGGGGGACTCGCCGGTCCATCGATTCGAGCCCCGGGCCAAGATGGGGCTTATCGCTGCCTTCATGTTCATGCTCTTCACCGTCGACGGATTCTTCGGTCTTCTCGTCGCGGGCCTCTTCGCGGTGGTGGCGGTACACATCGCCGGAGTCCCGCCGCGTCTTGTCCTGCGAGGCATCCGTGCCCTCTCGGTCATCCTCGTGTTCACACTCCTGGCGCATGCGCTGCGCTGGAACCCGGCCACGGTCGCCCTGATACGCTTCGGACCGGTCGCGGTCGATCCGTACGGTCTCCAGACGGGGGTCTTCTTCGCACTTCGGATCGTGCTCCTCATCGTTGGGACCTCGCTGCTCACCCTCACGACCTCCCCGGTCCGGCTTGCTGACGGCCTTGAGCGGATCATGCGCCCGCTCGAGGCCGTCCGCTTTCCCGCCGCCGAGGTCGCGATGATGCTGACTGTCGCGCTGAGGTTCATCCCGACGACAGCCGAGGAGGCGGAGAAGGTCGTGGTCGCACAGATCGCCCGCGGCGCCCGCTTCGACACGGGTGGGCCGGTGAAGCGGGCCCGGGCCTACATCCCCGTGCTGGTGCCCCTCTTCGTCGGCCTGTTCCGCCGTGCCGACGAACTCGCGACCGCGATGGAGGCACGGTGTTATCGTGGCGGAGAGGGTAGGACCCGCATGATCGAGAGCAGGTTCACGCCGACGGATACCGTGGCTCTTCTTCTCGGGGCCACAGCGATGATCGCGATCGGGGTGATGGTGTAGATGACCGAGACAGAGCGTGCGACATCGATGTTCGCGCTCACCGTCTCCTACGATGGCGCACCGTTCTCCGGATTCGCCCGACAGCCGGGACTCGATACGGTCCAAGGTAGGATAGAGTCGGCGCTTGCCACGGTACTGCGTGAGCCTGTCGAGACGGTCGGTGCAGGTAGGACCGACGCCGGGGTTCATGCACTGGGGCAGGTCGTCTCCTTCGCGACAGGAGCGATCGTGCCGGATACGCACGCCCTGCTCCGCTCACTCAACGCGCTCTGCGGAGAGGGGATCGTCATCACCGGCGTTCGGAGTGCCGCCCATGGGTTCTCGGCACGCTTCGATGCAGAGGCTCGCGAGTATCGCTACCGGATCGTGCCCGGTCCGGTCCCGCCGCTCTTCCTCGCGCCCGTCGCCTGGTGGATCAAGCACGCGCTCGACCTCGGCGCGATGCGCGAGGCGGCCGAGTTCCTCCTCGGCGAGCACGACTTTCGCTCCTTCTGCGTGGCCGAGAGTGCCCGAGGACAGCGTACCGTCCGCCGTATGGAGGCGATCGACATCTTTCCCGAGGAGACCCTCGGTGAGCACTCTGTGATCGTGCGTGTCGTCGGTAATGCGTTCCTACACTCGATGGTGAGGGTAATCGCCGGCTCCCTGGTCGAGGTCGGGCTCGGAAGGCACGGGCCGGGTTGGCTCGGTGAAACGCTCAGAGCTCGCGACCGCGCGGCAGCAGGTCCGACGGCGCCCCCGCACGGTCTTACGCTGTGGCACGTGAGTTACCCGGAAGAGTGTTGGCTGTGAGTCGTGGCCTGCTGTGGCCGCGTCGAGTGGCGGGGTTCCTCGGCAGATATGGATACGCCCGGATGCGTGTACATGTTGACAGTCGCTGGGGCGCTGGATAGAGTGTAAGGGTTCGCTTCTAGGCCCCGTGAAACCTGGAACACAGAACACACCGCATATCAGTTCGTTTGGAGGACCATTGAAGACCTACCATGCCAAGCCCGGCGAGGTGGAGCGCGAGTGGCTAGTGGTCGATGCCACCGATATGGTGCTGGGTCGGCTTGCCAGTGAGGTCGCACAGATCCTCAAAGGGAAGCATAAGCCGCAGTACACCCCTCATGTCGATACCGGCGATTTCGTCATCGTCGTCAACGCCAGCAAGATCAGGCTTACCGGGAACAAGATGACCACCAAGTTCAAGTACCGCTACAGCGGGTTCCCGGGCGGCCTCAAAGAGGTACCGATCGCCACTCTGCTCGAGAAGCGTCCCGAGCGCGTCATCGAGATGGCGGTCAAGGGAATGCTTCCAAAGAACACACTGGGCAGGGCGATGGGCAAGAAGCTCAAGGCTTACGCCGGACCAGAGCATCCGCACGAGGCCCAGAAGCCCCGCGAGATCACCCTGGAGGGTTAGCGCATGGCTGAGAACAAAGCTGTCTACCGCGGCACCGGACGCCGCAAGACTTCGGTGGCGCGCGCGCGCCTCACTCCCGGCACCGGGACGATCACGGTCAACGGCAAGCCTGCCGCCGACTACTTCGGTCGCGACGCGCACGTCGCCTACGTCGAGCAGTGCTTCCGGGTGACTGAGACCTCGGGTCGCTTCGATGTGATCGCTTCGATCCACGGGGGCGGCGTCAGCGGTCAGGCCGGAGCACTTCGCCACGGTATCGCGCGCGCCTTGCTCGAGGCTGGCGACGAGTATCGCGCCGATCTCAAGAGCGCCGGACTCATCCGACGCGACCCGAGAATGGTCGAGCGCAAGAAGTACGGTTTGAAGAAGGCGCGCAAGCGTCCGCAGTTCTCGAAGCGCTAGTCGTTCCCGAGGACACCATCCGGATTCGGACAGGGCCCGCCCTCGTGGCGGGCCCTGTGCATTGAGTAAGGGGAGCTGACTATGACCCGCCTCTTCGGTACCGACGGCGTGCGCGGCATCGCGAACATCGAACTGACTCCTGAACTCGCTTTCCGTCTCGGCGAAGCGGCCGGACACTTCCTCGGCGACCGTGGCAGGGGCAAGATCGTGATCGGCAAGGACACGCGGCGCTCGGGCGACATGCTCGAGGCGGCTCTCGTGGCCGGGATCTGCTCGGGTGGAGCGGAGGCGCTGATCGCCGGCGTCGTACCGACTCCCGCGATCGCCTACCTGACCCGCAAGCTCGACGCGGATGGCGGCGTGGTCATCTCCGCTTCTCACAATCCTGCGGAGTACAACGGCATCAAGCTCTTCAGCCGAGAAGGGCTCAAGCTTCCCGACGAGACCGAAGACCAGATCGAGGAGTTCACGCTCGCCGAGCGGGACTGGGAGCGCCCGCAGGGCGCCGGGATCGGCAGTGTCCACCACCTTAGCGACGCGATCGAGCGCTACCTGGCCCACGCGATCTCGACGATCGAGGGTGACCTGACGGGTATGAAGATCGCCGTCGACTGCGGCCACGGAGCAGCGAGTGTGACGACCCCGGTGGCCCTGCGCGAGCTCGGCGCCGAGGTGATCGTGCTCAACTGCGACTGGAACGGGATGGATATCAACGACGCGTGCGGCTCGACGGACCTCGCTCCGCTTGGCGAGGTGGTACGCACGCACCAGGTCGACTTCGGGATCGCGCACGACGGAGACGCGGACCGCGTGATCGCCGTGGACGAGACCGGTGCCGAGATCGACGGCGACGTCATCATGGCTATCTGTGCGTCCAAGATGAAGGAGCGCGGTGAGCTGCCGCACGACACGGTGGTCAGCACAGTGATGGCCAACCTCGGCTTCGAGGTCGCGATGCGTGAGCGGGGTATTACCGTGATCAAGACCAAGGTAGGAGACAGGTACGTTCTTGAACAGATGCAGGCCTCGGGAGCGGTGCTGGGCGGAGAGCAATCCGGTCACATCATCTTCATGGAGCACAACACCACCGGTGATGGCCTCATCACAGCCTTGCAGTTGGCGTCGGCGATCCGCAGTAGCGCCAGGCCACTTTCCGACCTGCGTCAGGTCATGCAGCACTATCCTCAAGTACTCGTCAACGTGCACGTAGCCGATAAGGGTCGTCTCGGCGTGAGCGCCGCCGTCAACGATGCGATCCACGAAGCGGAGCAGAGGCTCGGCCAGTCCGGGAGAGTGCTCGTGCGTGCATCCGGGACTGAACCGGTCGTTCGCGTGATGGCGGAGGCTGCCGATGAAGACACCGCCCGCACGGTTGTGGACACACTCGTGGAGGTCGTGCGCACAGAGTTTGGGTAAGAAGGCACCATGGATGGCTACATCGAACTCATGCATGGCGACATGCTCGCCGACGGAGAGATGACGGCGGTGGTCGTCGAAGAACACAACCTGCTCGTCGCGCGCGCTGACGGTGAGTTCTATGTCACCGACGAGCGCTGCCCCCACTTACATGCACACCTCAGCAAGGGGTCGCTCGAGGGCACCGTGCTCACATGCCCGCTTCACGGTTCACAGTTCGATCTGAAAGATGGCAGTGTGGTGCGCTGGACCGAGTGGTCCGGGGCAGCCGCGAGCCTGGCTGCGCTGGCGCGTCACCCGCGGCCGCTTCGTACCTACTCGGTCGAGTTGAGAGAGGGGACCGTGTTCGCTGGTCCTGAGAATCCACCGCCTGCGGAGGGCGCACTGTAACCGCCCTGTAGGCCGCTCGGCGGCGTGTAGCTGGTATACTCGGCGGCAGAATCAGGTGGGGCGTTCAAGGGAGGTGCCGCACGAGCAGACGCTACGACCAAGCGCCAGGACTGGGTGAGATCACAGGTGAGGATCCGTACTCAGTCGACGAGGAGAGAGTCGATCGAACGATTCGGCGGATGGCTCTCCGGCTCAACCGGAGTCGTAACGGTGCCGACAAAGCCCACGGGTGACCGGGGGGACAAAGCGG
>CAYGFZ010000003.1:22329-29067 GCA_964349355.1 uncultured Coriobacteriaceae bacterium
ACCGGAGTCGTAACGGTGCCGACAAAGCCCACGGGTGACCGGGGGGACAAAGCGGCATCGGACCGGTATCCCACATCGTGACCAAGGGGTCGAGGCGACCCGATGTGGGCGCGTGTGCGCTCGCTGTCACTGACTGTCACATCGCGTCACTCCGTGCGCGCGATATCAACGAAAGGTGTCACCTCAATGTGTGGAATCGTAGGCTACGCAGGGCCCCGTCAGGCGAGTGACGTACTCCTCAGCGGACTTGCACGGCTTGAGTACCGCGGGTATGACTCGGCGGGTGTCGCCGTCATGTGTGAGGAAGGGGTGTGTGTCACGCGCCGTATCGGCAAGCTCGTCAACCTTTCGGGCGCGCTCGAAAAGGCGCCGGTTGTCGGCAATGTCGGCATCGGCCATACACGCTGGGCGACACATGGGCGTCCCAGCGAAGAGAATGCACACCCTCACGCAGACTGCACCGGGCGCATCGCGGTCGTACACAACGGGATCATCGAGAACTACATCGAGTTGCGCGAAGAGTTGGCCGCGACCGGGCACGTGCTGCGCTCCGAGACCGACACGGAAGTGGTCGCGCATCTCGTTGAGAGCTACTACGACGGAGACCTCACTGCAGCGGTCCTGCGGTCTCTTGCACGGCTGGACGGCAGTTTCGCGTTGGGCGTGGTGCATACCGATCACCCGGACATCATCGTGGCAGCCCGCAGGGACTCTCCGCTCATCATCGGCACTGGTGAAGGTGAGAACATCGTGGCAAGCGATATCCCTGCGGTTCTCGAGTACACGCGGGACGTGCTCGTCCTTCATGACGAGCAGATTGCGACAGTCACTGCGGGTGATGTCGTCGTCTGCGACATGAACGGCGACGTGATCGACGAGGTCGAGACGCTGCGTGTCGACTGGAATCTCGAAGCTGCCGAGAAAGGCGGCTACGAGGACTTCATGCTGAAAGAGATATTCGAGCAGCCCAAGGCCATCCGTGAGACCCTGCGCGGCCGGATGGGCGAGGACGGTCTGATCCAACTCTCCGAACTCGAAATGACGCCGGAGCAGGTCGCCGGGATCGAGCGCGTGTTCATCATCGCGTGCGGGACCTCGTTCCACGCAGGTATGGTGGCTAAGACCCTCATAGAGCAGTGGGCACGCATCCCCGTAGAGGTCGAGGTCTCGAGCGAGTTCCGCTATAGCGATCCCATCGTCGACAACGATACGCTCGTCGTGGCCATCACGCAGTCGGGTGAGACGGCCGACACTCTTGCCGGAGTGCGGGAGGCGCGCGATCGTGGCGCGAAGGTCATCGCCATCACGAATGTGGTCGGAAGCCGCGTCACGCGCGAGAGCGACGGAGTGATCTACACACACGCCGGCCCGGAGATCGGGGTTGCGGCGACCAAGACCTTCACGGCGCAGATCGCGGCACTCTACGTACTTGCACTGAAGCTCGCGCAGGCAAAAGGGACGCTCTCGCGCGAGCAGGTCGAGAGTCTGTGGTTGGAGTTGTCGAACACCCCCGAGGTCGTGGAGTCGATCCTTGCGGACCTCGACAGCCTGAAAGAGTGCGCCGAGGAGTACGTGGGAGCCTGTTCGTCGCTTTTCCTCGGCAGGGGGATCGGCGTGGCCATCGCTATGGAGGGTGCTCTCAAGCTCAAAGAGATCAGCTATATCCACGCGGAAGCGTATGCAGCTGGCGAGATGAAGCACGGGCCGATCGCGCTCATCACCGATCAGGTTCCCGTGGTGGTGGTCGCCACTCAGGGGCACACGTACGAGAAGGTGGTCAGCAATATCCAGGAAGTACGCGCTCGTGGTGCCAAGATCATCGCGGTGGCGACTCACGGTGACGACGAGATCACCCGTCATGCGGAGCACGTGCTGCGGGTTCCGATGACGCCCGAAGTGCTCTCCGCGATCCCTGCGACGATCCCCATGCAACTGCTCTCCTACTACATCGCGAAGGCACGCGGGTGCAACGTCGACCAGCCGCGCAACCTCGCCAAGTCCGTGACGGTGGAGTAGCCGTGCCGGTCACGGGCCTGGGCGTCGATATCGTCGAGATCGACCGGATGCGCCGCGCGCTCGAGCGGACTCCTGCGCTAAGAGAGCGGATCTTCTCCGATGCCGAGCGCGCATACTGTGATGCGCGCAAGCGTCCTGAGATTCACTACGCGATGCGTTTTGCGGCCAAGGAGGCGGTGCTGAAGGCGCTCGGCACAGGATTCTCGGGCATGCGTTTCACGGATGTCGAGGTGATGCGCGACGAGCGGGGCCGACCCAGGCCGCGACTCACCGGACGGGCGGCAGAGTTCGCCGAGGAGCGCGGCATCATCGAGATGCACCTCTCGCTCTCGTTCACTCACTCCACCGCCGTGGCTTCGGCTGTGGCGATCACGCAGGAGGTCCGTCCTCGCGTACCCGAGACGCCTCCTGATCCGCGGGCCGAGCTTGCGGCGTCGTTCAAGGAAGCCCGGGCGCTGCTCGATGAGGTCGGGGAAGGGGATACACTCGATAAGTAGTTGCGGGACGGGTCCCATCCGGGAGCCGTACCGAGAGACGACGGGAGCCATTCGTGATCCACGTACTGACGGCCGAAGGAGCCCGCACCGCCGAGGAGCGGGCGGTCGCTGAATCAGGTGTGACCATCGCCGAACTGATGGATCGTGCCGGAGTCGAGTTGGCCCGGGAGGTAGGGAGACGCGAACCCTACGGTGGGGTCGGTGTCGTCGCCGGACGCGGGAACAACGGTGGAGACGGGTGGGTGGCTGCCCGTGAGTTGGTACGCGCGAGGCGCGACGTGCAGGTGATCACACCGATCGCACCCGCAGACATCGAAGGTCCGGCCGGAGAGGCGTCACGGTCGGCAGTCGATGCGGGTGTCCGGGTTCTCGTGGTTGGCGAGGAGTCGCTCGATCCGGCAGCACTTGCCGGTTTCGCTGTAGTGGTCGACGCGTTGTTCGGCATCGGTTTCTCGGGGGAGGTCCGACCTCCCTACGCGACCTGGATCGAGGCGATGAACGCTTCGGGAGCGACGATCGTGGCGGCTGATCTGCCCTCGGGGGTCGACGGCTCGACCGGATACGCCGGCGAGCATGCCGTAAGGGCTACCGCGACGGTCACGTTCTCTGCGCCCAAGGTCGGCACGGTCATCTACCCGGGTGCGGCGAACACCGGGGAGCTCATGGTCGCCGATATCGGCATACCGTGGGAGGCCCTCGGTTCCGACGGCGATCCGGAGGTCTGGGATGTCGGTGACTATCGGACACTGCTGCCCCGGCCCCAGCCCGACACTCACAAGAACATGCGAGGCCGGGTGTTGGTCGTCGCGGGATCGGGGGCGTTTCCTGGAGCCGCTGCGTTGGCGGTCATGGGAGCACAGCGTATGGGAGCCGGGTATGTGACCGTCGCTGTACCCGAGTCGGTGGTCGGAGTGATGCAGACGAAGCTGACCTCGGCAGTAGTGATGGGGCTCCCCGAGAATCCGTCGCGCACGGTGGCCAGCAAGGTCATCGAGGCGGTGCTCGATGTCGCACGTGATTTCGATGCGGTCGTCCTCGGCCCTGGGATGACCGTCGCCCACGGGGCGGTTCACGTCGCCCGAGCACTCGTCAGCGAACTCGACATGCCCCTCGTCGTCGACGCCGACGGTCTCAACGCGCTGGTCGAGGTCGTCGAGACGGTTACGGACCGGACAGCCCCGACGGTAATCACCCCGCATCCGGGGGAACTCGCACGGCTACTCAACACGTCACCGGATGCGATACAGGCTGACCGGCTTGCGTTTGGCCGGGAGCTGAGCGGCCCCAGGCTCACGTGTGTGCTCAAAGGGGCGCACACTGTCATCTCGGGTCGCGGCCGGCAGGTCGTCACGCTTGCCGGCAACCCGGGACTTGCAACCGCAGGAACAGGTGACGTCCTTGCCGGTATGGCCGGAGCTCTGCTCGCGCAGGGGCTCGAGCCGTTCGAAGCGGGTGCGCTCGCCGCCTACCTGCACGGGCGAGCAGGCGATCACGCGCGCGCTGCCCTGACGACGCTCTCCATGGTCGCCGAGGACCTCCCGGGATATATTCCTGCCGCGATCAACGAGCTTGACGATACAATCTGATAGTGCGCGCCTACAGGGCAAGAGCATGAGGGCCGGCGAACACCGATGCCGGACGACAATGAAGGGACGTTCAGATGGCTGCCAAGACCGTACGGGAGATCATGACGCCGGACCCCGTCACTGTGACGCCTGAGATGAGTGTCACCGAGGCAGCCCACGTCATGGTCGACAACAGTATCGGTTCCCTCCCGGTTCTTGAGGGCGACCGGCTCATCGGCATCGTGACCGAGGGTGACCTCATCATGCAGGACGTCAAGCTCGAGTTCCCCACCTACCTGCACCTCCTCGATGGATACATCCTCTATCCGCCGGCGACCGCGCGTTTCGAAAGCGAACTGAAGAAGGCGGTCGCCGCGACCGTGCGTGATGTGATGACCGCCGATCCCATCACCGTCGACGCAGGCGCGTCGATCGAGGATGCCGCCACGCGGCTTGTCGAGCGCGACGTGAGTCGGCTTCCTGTGCTCGATGAGGGTCGCCTGATCGGCATTGTGAGCAAGCGAGATGTCGTACGTTCCCTCGTCGAGGAGTAGGGCTCTCGTGGAGCAGGACCGGGCAGCCTACGTCGAGGTCGATAGCTCGGCGGTGGCCCACAACGTGCGCGCACTCAAAGCGCTCACGCGACCCGGCACGCTGTTCATGGCGGTCGTGAAGGCCGACGGTTATGGCCACGGCGCCCTCGGCGTCGCGCGAGCGGCCCTCGGGGCCGGGGCGGACCGCCTCGGCGTCGCGACCGTGACCGAGGCGGTCGAGTTGCGAGCCGCGGGCATCACCGCTCCGCTACAGTTACTGTCTGAGCCACCCGCTTCGACCGTCGAGACAGTGATCGACAACGCTATCATCCCGACCGTCACGACATGCGGTTTCGCCGCTGCGCTCGGGCGCGCAGCGGAAGCGCGAGGAGTCGAGGCCGCTTACCACCTGAAGGTCGATACTGGGATGAACCGCATCGGCGTTCATGCTGAAGAGGCGCACCTCGTCGCCTCCGCACTGCGCGCTTTCCCCGGTGTGCAGATTGAAGGTGTGTTCACCCACTTCGCGACTGCGGATGTTCCGGGCGATTGGGACTTCGACACGCAGCTCGAACGGTTCCGTGCCGCAGTCGAGCGGATCCGGAGCGAGGGGATCGACCCCGGTATCGTCCATGCCTGCAACAGTGCTGCGACGGTGCTGCATCCCGAAGCGCACTTCGACATGGTTCGCTGCGGGATCGCGATCTACGGGCTGTCGCCGGCGTTGGCAGCCGACACCCTGGTCGATCTGCGGCCAGCGATGCGGGTCGCAGCACGTGTGACATTCGTCAAGAAAGTCGCGATGGGCGAGGGGGTCAGTTACGGACTCACCTGGCGGGCCGCTGCTCCTACCACGGTGGCGACGCTGCCACTCGGCTATGCCGACGGGGTACACCGGACACTCTCCAACTCGTTCGACGTCTTGATCGGAGGTGTCAGATGTGCACAGGTCGGTCGCATCTGTATGGACCAACTGATGGTCGAGGTGCCCGACAGCGTCGAAGTGGCCGAGGGTACCGAGGCCGTACTCGTCGGCGCCCAGGGCGGTGAACGCGTGACCATGGAAGAGATCGCCGAGAGGGCCGGGACCATCAACTATGAGCTCGCATGCTCATTCGGAATGCGCCTTCCGAGAATCATCAGCTGACGACTGTCTTCTCCGGGGCAGACGTCCGCCGAGTTCTTGGAATATCTTGCAGGAGCGCACCCTCCTGAGTAGAAAGACACCCTTGGAAGGCAGTTCGCGACCGCGCGAGCGTGCCTGACTCCCGAAACGTGACCGAGGGGGTGACAGGTGGACGAAAAGGTCCTCGAGCAGATTCAGTTCCATACCAGCACCGTCGAGGCAGATGTGAACTCGCCGCTTCATCTGATTCGTGAGAAGGAGATGGAGATCAGCGGGCACGTTCTCGCCGCCAAGAAGCAGGCGGAGGAGATCGTCGCCGAGGCACGAAAGGCCGCTGTCGACGTACTGGCCAAGGCCGAGGCCGAGGGCGCACGTCGCGCCGCCGAGCAGGAGGCCCGCATCCTCGCTGGGGTCGAAACCCAGGTAGTACAGGTCGCGAAGGACAACGAGCGTGAGATCGAAGAGTTGCGGGAAGTGATCGCAGGCCGGATGGACAAGGCCGTCGAGTTCGTAGTGGAGACAGTCACTCGCACGTAGTGGCTGCCTCATCGCACAGGGAACCCTTGGGGGGTGTCGTAGGTGCTGGTTCCAATGGCAAAAGTGGAGATCATCGGCCCGAAGAACGATTTCTTCGAGGTCGTGAGCATGCTCCACGAACAAGGCAAGCTGCACATCGAGGACCTGTCGCGCAAGATACAGGCGGGCGAGGTGCCGCTCGACCGCATGGAGCTCTTCGAGGAGCAGCAGGTCGACCAGGAGCGGATGGAGGAGTTGCTCATTCGGGTCCGCTCCATCGTCAAGGCGCTTCACCGCGATGACCTGCCGGCCAATCCTGCCAAACGGCGCACGGAGTACGACCGGCTCTTCCAGATGGACACCGCCCAGCTACAGGACGAGGTTTCGCATGTCGTCGAGGAGGTCGAGGATCGCACAGCGGCCCTCGCTGCCGAGCGCACGAACCTGGAGTCCGAGGCCGCGCTTCTAGTCAGGTACGAGCCGAT
>CAYGFZ010000003.1:29167-31062 GCA_964349355.1 uncultured Coriobacteriaceae bacterium
ATGGAGAACGTGAATCAGATCCGCATGCCCTCCTCCTTCGAGGACATGCCGTTCGATGTCGCCTACGAGACGCTCAAAGAGCGCCAGAAGCATCTGCCTGCCGAACTCGAGAGAGTGACGATCGAGCTCGAAGAGATGTCCAAGGCATGGCTGCTTCGCCTGATTACCGTTCGCGACGTCCTGATCGACAAGATCGAGGAGATGTCGGCCATTCCGAAGTTCGGGCGCACTGAGTACGCGTTCGTAATCAACGGTTGGCTACCGGTTGCCGACGTCGACGAATTGCGCAAGTCGCTTATCTCGAAGTGGGGCGACGACATCATCGTCACCCAGACGGAGATTCAGGATAGCGAGTACTCCGATACACCGGTCGCCGTGAAGAATCCAAAGGTGATTGCTCCGTTCTCGAAGCTTATGAATGTACGGGGCGTTCCCAAGTACGGGACCGTGGATCCGACCTTCATGCTCTTCATCTTCTTCCCGATCATCTACGGGATGATCGTCGGCGACGCCGGTTACGGCGCGGTGATGTTGGCCGTCGTGATCTGGCTGCGGCGGAAGTTCAAAGAAAATGAGATGGTCCAGGTCGCGACCTCGATCCTGGGGCCCGCGACAACGATGGTCATCGTCTTCGGGTTGGCCTACGGCGAAGTATTCGGCGACGTGCCATACCGATTCGACTGGGTCTATTCGGTGACGGGTTCGTCACTTCCCTGGTTAGCAGACGGAACGTACGCCTGGTTCGGATTCCTGCCGGTGTTCCATCGTGTGAAAGAGATCATGCCGTTCCTGATCATCGCGATTGCCGCAGGGGTACTGCACGTATCCATCGGACTGGTCGTCGGTGTGATCAACGCGGTCAAGACGAAGAGCAGGAAGCATCTGCAGGAGAAGGGCGGCATCCTGGTACTCCTGGTCGCACTTCTCGCAATCGTCGCCCTGTTCACGCAGGGGGCTGCCGACATGCTCGGCGAGACCGGACAGGCCTACGCCCAGGGAGGCGTCGCCCTCATCGCGGCCGCGGGGTTCATCTTCGCGCTCAAGGGTGGCGGGATCATGGGTGCTGTCGAGACCCTGGAGACGTTCATCCACATAGCAAGCTACATCCGTATCATGGCGGTCGGATTGGCGGGCGCGCTCTTCGCCGACGCCATCAACGCCATCATGGTCATCTTGAGCCCGGAGGGTGGTATCTCGATCGTCGCCATCCTCATGGGAGTCGTGCTGCACAGCTTGCACGTCCTCATGGCGGCCTTCAGCCCGATGATCCACGCACTGCGTCTTAACTTGCTGGAGTTCTTCGGCAAGTTTTACGAAACCGGCAGTCAGCCGTATAGCCCGTTCACGAAAACCGGAGGTGAAGAGAGCGCATGATCAAGAATCGGCTCGCAAAGTGGGTGTTCGGCAGCACGTTTGTGGTGACTACGCTCATTCCGACGATGGCGTTCGCTGCTGAGGCAGAGGGTGTCGTTGGCGAGTGGCAGTCGTATGTCGCTAAGGCTTTTGCTGCTGGTCTGGCTATTGGCGTCTCAGCTCTTTCAGCTGGCTACGCGATGGCCAAGATCGGCTCCGCAGGCGCGGGAACGCTCGCTGAGCGCCCCGAGGCGGCAACATATGTCATCGTTCTTCAGGCGCTCGCAGAGCTCATCGTACTGCTGGGCTTCGTCGCAGCAATCCTGATCGTCAACATGCCCGTCACGCCTGCGTAGTAAGCGTGAGGACACGTAAGGCGACACACAGGAGAGAGGTCCAGGCACTATGGCCTTAGATGATATTTTCCGCGCACTCGAAGAGCAGGCCCAAAAGGAACGCGAGGATATCCTCTCCGCGGCTCGCGCACAGGCTGATGCGATCGCCGAGGATGCCGCGGAACAGGCCGAGGGCCTCTGTGCCGC
>CAYGFZ010000003.1:31162-36519 GCA_964349355.1 uncultured Coriobacteriaceae bacterium
CGGATCGTGCGACGCAACACCTTCGAGGACCGCCTGGAGAAGGTGCGCCAGCTGGTGCAGTCCGACGTTGCGGAGATTCTGTTCTCATGAGCGCAGCGACCAAGGCGCGCACACAGCCCACACCTGCCGGGGGAGACTACGGATACGCTAACGCCCGGGTACGCGGCATGCGTTCACGGCTGCTCGACCGTACCTTTCTCGACATGCTGATAGCGACGCCCGATGTGAAGCGCTTCGTACAGGATCTCGCTGACACGGAGTACGGACCTGACCTGGAGGACATCCTTATCCATGGGGTCGATGCGACGAACGTTGATATCGCGCTCAAGAACAACATGGTGAGAACTTTCCAAAAGGTCCAAAGCTTCCTCAACGAAGAAGCCCTGTTCCTTGTCACCACGTTGCTCGGCCGGTGGGACGTCTTCAATGTCAAGACGATCATTCGTGCAAAGCACATGCGCCTGGAGACCGAGGAGCTGAAAGAGGGGCTTATGCCAGCGGGTGAGTTGGGGGTCGTCGACCTTGAGGCTCTCGCCTCTACAGATGACGTCCGGGCGGTCGTGGATACTGCGGTCACGTGGGGTCTCCCGATCGCTGTCCCACTGCGTGAGGGTTTCGCCGAGTACATGAAGACCGGTGAACTGGTCTCTCTCGAGCTTGCGCTTGATCGTTACTACGTCCAGTGGGCGACGCGCCGGCTTTCCAGGCGAAGGACCAACGCCAAGCTTGCACGTCGTGTGCTTGCGACGCAGATCGACATCGGCAACCTTGTGATGGTCCTTCGACTTCAGAAAGAGGACATCGGAGGGATCGAGGTCACGGACTTCTTTCTCCCTGGCGGAGATGTGATCAATCTCGAGCTGTACGAGTCGCTCACCAAGATGTCCGATATCGACGAGGTGCTGGATCGGCTCCGTGCGACCCCTTACGGTAAGACGCTCGATGATGCCGCGACGCTCTTCTTGGAGCAGAATTCCATTGCTGTGTTCGAGCGGGCACTCGAGGACCAGCTGACCAGGCGCACGCTTGGTCTGGCAAAGGGCGATCCTCTCGGTGTCGGCGTAGGTGTGGCGTATCTGTGGGCGAAACAGAACGAGATTACGAACTTGCGGATCATCGTCAAGGGGAAGGCAGTCGGAATGCCGATCGAACGAGTGAGAGAGGAGCTCATCCTTGTATAAGCTCATCGTTCTCACTGACCCTGACACCGCCGACGGGTTTCGGCTGGCCGGCGTAGATGTGGCGGTCGCGGACTCTCCCGAGATGGCGCGCAAGACGCTCAACGCTCTCGTTGACGACGAGGCAAGCGGCATCATCGCGGTCAACGAGAAGATGATGGCCGAGATAGACGAAAGAACGCAGAACAAGATCGACAGCATCTACCGCCCGATCGTCATCTCTCTTCCTATCAGGGAGAAGCTGACGATAGGCGAGGACCACCGGGCGTATCTTGCACGCCTGATCAGAAGAGCAATCGGATTCGACATAACGCTGAGGCGAGGCTGATGATTGCAGGAACTATCTTCAAAATCACCGGACCGGTCGCAGTCGCGCAGAGCATGACCGGGGCCAAGATGTATGACATCGTGCGCGTCGGTAACGAGGGCCTCATGGGTGAGGTCATCCGGCTTGAAGGCGACCGCGCGACGATCCAGGTCTATGAGGACACCTCCGGACTCAAAGTCGGGGACCCGGTCGAGTCGACCGCCGGACCGCTGCTCGTAGAGCTCGGACCCGGCCTGCTTTCGTCGATCTACGACGGCGTGCAGCGACCGCTCCCTATCGTGGCCGAGGCCGGGGACTTCATCGAGCGCGGTACGGTAGCGTCCGCACTCGACAGGGAGAAGCTCTGGAGCTTCACTCCCACCGCGACCGTCGGCCAGGAGGTCGCCGGCGGAGATGTGATCGGGACGATCCCCGAAGGGCAGACCATCCTTCACAAAGTGATGGTCCCGCCGAATGTGAGCGGCACTATCGCGACGGTCGTCGAGGCTGGCGACTACAACGTCGACACCGCCCTTGCCACGCTTGATGACGGCACCGAGATCAAGATGTCGCAGTGGTGGCCGGTCCGCCAGGGCCGTCCCTACACGCGCAAGCTCGATCCCACGCATCCGTTCACCACGGGAATGCGGATCCTCGACACCTTCTTCCCGATTGCGCTCGGCGGAAACGCCATCATCCCCGGAGGGTTCGGGACAGGGAAGACCGTCACCCAACAGTCGCTCGCGAAATGGGCCGACGTGGACATCATAGTCTACGTCGGCTGCGGAGAGCGTGGTAACGAGATGACGGAAGTGCTCGTCGAGTTCCCTGAACTCGAGGACCCGCGCACCGGTGCCCCGCTCATGGACCGCACGGTCCTGGTCGCGAACACCTCGAACATGCCGGTGGCCGCACGTGAGGCATCGATCTATGTGGGCGCCACTCTTGCGGAGTTCTACCGTGACATGGGCTACAGTGTCGCCATGATGGCGGACTCCACCTCCCGATGGGGCGAGGCGCTTCGTGAGGTCTCCGGTCGACTCGAGGAGATGCCCGGCGAGGAAGGCTATCCTGCCTACCTCTCTACACGTCTTGCTGCTTTCTATGAGCGTTCCGGACGTGTGCGTCCTCTCGGGACCGACGACCGCGTCGGTTCGGTCACGATGGTCGGGGCGGTCTCACCGGCGGGTGGCGATATGTCCGAGCCGATGACACAGAACTCTCTCCGTGTCACCGGCGCGTTCTGGGCGCTCGATACCTCGCTCGCACAGCGTCGACATTTCCCGGCGATCTCGTGGACGAAGAGCTATACGCTCTTCCTAGGCCAGGTCAGCACGTGGTTCGAAGAGAACGTCGCGGGTGACTGGCAGCACGCACGCGAACAGGCGATGTCGATCCTCCAGAAGGAGACCGAGCTTCAGGAGATCGTACAGCTTGTCGGACCGGACGCACTTCCCGAGTCTGAGAAGATCATCCTTGAGGTCGCTCGCATGCTGCGGGAAGACTTCTTGCAGCAGTTCGCGTTCGATGCCATCGACGCCTACTGCCCGCCAAAGAAGCAGTACCTGATGCTCAAGACGATTCTTGCCTTCAACGACGCGGCAGTCGCCGCACTCAACAGGGGCGTGTCTTTGCGGCAAGTTCTCGAACTTCCTCTAAAGGACACCATCTCTACCATGAAGACGACACCGCACGACGAGGCGATCGAGATGCTGCCCGCATTCAGCGCCAAAATCGCCGAGGATATCGCTGGAATCGAGGTGTACTGACGTGACGCCACAGACGGTGGCCCCTCCCGAGGAGGCCAAGAAACTCTCTCTGGTCTCGACGGACTATCGGACCATCAGCTACGTGACGGGTCCGCTCGTGTTCGTCGAGAATGTCCACGGCGTGGCATACAACGAGATGGTCGCCCTACGGATGCCGGACGACTCTCGCCGGAGCGGACAGGTACTCGAGGTCAGCGGCGAGACCGCGGTCATCCAGGTCTTCGAGGGGACCCAGGGTATCGATGTCGAAGCCACCGAGATCCGGTTCATGGAGGAGGTCGCAAAGGTCGACGTCTCCCCTGACCTCCTCGGCCGGGTGCTCAATGGAACGGGCAAGCCGATCGACGGCGGATCCCCGATCCTTCCCGAGTATCGGCTCGACATCACCGGTGCGCCGATCAACCCCTATACGCGAGAGAAGCCGGCTGACTTCATCGAGACCGGGATCAGTGCAATCGACGGGCTCGCCACGCTCGTGCGCGGTCAGAAGCTGCCGATCTTCTCCGGTTCAGGACTCCCTGCGAACGAACTTGCTGCGCAGATCATCCGCCAGTCGAGTGTCAAGAGCGGTGAAGAGTTCGCGATCGTTTTTGGTGCGATGGGTATCACCCACCGCGAAGCCGCGTACTTCATGAATCAGTTCGAGACCACCGGTGCGCTCGAGCGTGTCGTGTTCTTCCTCAACCTGGCCGACGACCCCACAGTCGAGCGACTGCTGACCCCGAAGGTGGCACTCACGGTCGCCGAGTACCTCGCCTTCGAGAAGGGCATGCAGGTGCTCGTCGTGCTGTCGGACATGACGAACTACTGCGAAGCCTTGCGTGAGGTCTCGACCGCACGTGAAGAGGTTCCCGGTCGTCGTGGATATCCCGGCTACATGTACACGGACCTTTCGATGATCTACGAGCGTGCGGGACGAATCAAAGGACGCAGTGGCTCTGTCACGCAGCTCCCGATCCTCACGATGCCCGACGACGACATCACCCATCCGATCCCTGACCTCACGGGGTACATCACCGAGGGACAGGTCGTTCTCTCGCGTCAACTGCACCGTCGCGGCGTCTATCCGCCCATCGACGTGCTGCCGTGCCTGTCGCGACTCATGAACCTCGGTATCGGCGAGGGCAAGACGCGCGACGACCATCGCGAGAGTGCGAACCAGCTATACGCCGGCTATGCCCAGGGTCGTGACTTGCGAAAGCTCGTCGCCATCGTCGGTGAGGAAGCGCTCTCCGACAACGACCGTGCATACCTGCGGTTCGCCGATGAGTTCGAGAAGCGTATCGTCGGTCAGGGTCAGGAGAGTCGCACGATCGAGGAGACTCTCACCATCGGGTGGGAACTCATGGCAGGTCTCCCGATGAACGAGCTCAAGCGAGTCCGCGACTTCATCGATAAGTACCACCCGAACGCCGGCACCGCCTCCGAAGACCTCTAAGGAGGGAACATGGAGGAAGTCCGACCAACACGATCAGAGTTACTCGAGCGCAAACAGCAGATCATGCTTGCCCAACAGGGCATGGACCTGCTCAAGCAGAAGCGTGACGCACTGTTGATCGAATTCATGGGCGTCATGGACGAGACGCTGCGGCTCTCCGAGTCGCTGCAGAAGTCCGTCGCCGAGGCACAGTACTCGCTCGCGGTCGCCAAAGCGGTCGATGGCACGGTAACGCTGCGATCTGCGGGAATGGCCACCAAGAGCGAAATCGTCGTGGACATGACCGGGACGAAGATCATGGGCGTCTCGATACCTGTCGTCACGAAGGGGGAGAGCCCCATCAGATCCTCGTTCACGCGTGGATATGCGGTCACCGGCGTGACGTCACGTGTCGATGAAACGGCCGACAAGTTCGAGCGCATCCTCGACGTCATCATCGAGTACGCCGACATCGAGACACGCTTGAAGCGTCTCGGCGAGGAGATTCAAAAGACGAACCGTCGCGTGAACGCACTCGAGCAGGTCACGGTTCCTGGCCTAAAGGAACAGGTGAACTACATTCGCCAGACGCTTGACGAGCGCGCGCGCGAGGATCTGTTCCGCCTCAAGAAGGTCAAGAAGAAGATCGAGCTTAGAAAGAAGCAGTCGGCTCGAGGGTAAGCGGG
>CAYGFZ010000003.1:36619-62117 GCA_964349355.1 uncultured Coriobacteriaceae bacterium
TCCAGCCGTGGCGCTTCACGGTCGTGCGCACGCGTGAGGCACGCGAGCGCCTTGCAGGTGCCCTCCATCAGCGGTGGGCGACCGCTGCACCGGTTGTGATCGTCGTCTCCGTCGATCCTCGGCCGTGCGCTGCCCGATACGGGGACCGTGGCGAGAAGCTCTATTCGATCCAGGACACCGCGGCCGCCGTCACCCACATCCTTCTCGCCGCCGTCGACCGCGGTCTGGCTTCATGTTGGATCGGTGCCTTCGACACCAGCGCGGTCCGGGATGCGATAGGACTCGTCGATCCTGTCACGCCGGTCGCCGTTCTCCCTGTCGGGTACTCGGCGGAGTCCTCAGGCAAACCTGCGCGCCGACCACTTGAAGAGGTCACGACGTGGCTGTGAGGTCATGGAGAGTCTGATCGCCCTTCGCGATCACATCGGGGACTGCCATCGCTGTCCTCTCGGTGAGACGCGGACGAACCTCGTCTTCGGCGTTGGTCGCGCGGACGCCGATGCCGTCTTCATAGGCGAAGCGCCCGGGCGCAACGAGGACCTACGAGGAGAGCCGTTCGTCGGCGCTGCGGGCAAGCTGCTCGATGAGCTGCTCGCGTCGATCGGGCTGCAGCGCCCTGAAGTCTACATCGCTAACATCCTTAAGTGCCGTCCGCCCGGGAATCGAGATCCGCAGAGGGTCGAGATCGAGGCGTGTGCGCCGTTCCTGCGCGAGCAGGTGCGGATGATCGAGCCGCGGGTCATCGTGACTCTTGGCAACTTCGCCACCCGGTTCGTCCTGCGCACGACTGAACCCATCACCCGACTTCGCGGCACGGCACATCACGCCGGGCCCTACACCGTGCTCCCGATCTTCCATCCTGCAGCCGCACTCTACGACCGAACCAAGCGCGACGTCCTGCTCGCGGACTTCGTCACTTTGGGCGGGCTCATCTCCGCCTCGCAGGCAGAGCCCTCTCCGGCCGACCCTGTCCAAGAATCGCTCTTCGGGCTATGAGTATCACGGGGCGCATAGAGACCTTCTCGGCCGAGGAGACACGTCGCGCGGGCCGTGTACTCGGCGAGTTCACCGACGCGGGCGACGTGGTCGTGCTCACCGGTGACCTCGGTGCGGGCAAGACGGTGTTGGCCAAGGGTGTCGCCGAGGGCCTGGGAATCACCGATCCCGTCACGAGCCCGACCTTCAACATCCTGTTGCTCCACCGCGGCAGGATCGATCTGGCACACCTCGACCTCTACCGCCTTGACACGGCCGCCCAACTCGAGGACATCGACCTGTGGGGGGTGCTCGAGGGAGGGGTCGTGGCGCTCATCGAGTGGGGCGACCGCTTCGCGGACGAACTCCCGCCTGACCGGCTCACGGTATCGCTTACAATCGTCGACGACGAGGCGCGCGTGATATCGCTCGAACCGTCCGGGGCGAGGAGCGTCGCGCTTGCGGCATCGTGGTTCACCGCGTGGGAAGCGTCACGCGATGAGTGAGATACTGCTCGCTTTCGACACCGCGACCGACAGGTGCGCGCTAGCGCTCGGTATGCCGGGCGGCGAGGGGCAGCCGCGCGTCGAGATCGCCGACTTCGATGCGCCTCGCGCTGCACTCGGGCGCCTACTCCCCGCCGTCGAGATCCTCCTTCACGAGTGCCGGACCGCCCCTGCCGACCTTACCGCGATCGTGGTCGGCCGAGGTCCGGGTTCGTTCACTGGTGTGCGCATCGGTGTGGCCACCGCCAAAGGGCTGGCCCACGCCCTCGGCGTTCCCGCCTACGGTGTGGGGACCCTCGATGCTGTCGCCTGGGGTTGCGCGCCGCTTACTGAGGGGCTCCTCGGCGTCGTGGGCGATGCGATGCGGGGCGAGGTCTATCCGGCCCTCTTTCGACTCGAGGGTGGCCGGGCGAGCCGTCTGACTCCCGACACGGTCATGCGGCCCGAACTCCTGATCGAGCAGTGGGCCACGCTCGCCGAGCCGCTCCTGCTCGTCGGCGACGGCCTTCGTAGGTACGCTGACGTTCTCACTCCAGGCCTCGCTCCGCGACCGGGTGTCGATCTCTTGCCCGAGGAGTTCTGGCTACCCGGTGGCCGGGGATTGCTCGCTGCCTACGTGGCAGCGTGTGCAGCGGGAGCGGCGGGCGATGGCGACCCGGCCACTCTGCTGCCGATCTACACTCGTCTCTCCGATGCGGAAGAGGCCGAGCGCGCCCGGGACGGTGCGCGATGAGTGCTCACCTGCGTCTCCGCGAGATGTGTGCGGGCGACATCCCTGCGGCTCTTGCGATCGAACAGGTCTCCTTCCCGGCGCCATGGGCGGCCGGTCACTTCGCCGACGAACTCGTGCGGCCGGACCGCATCTGGGTCGTGGCCGAAAGCGAGGGCCGTACCCTGCTTGGCTACGGGGGAGTGATGCTCGCCGGCGAGGACGCCCACATCTTGAACCTCGCAGTCGCCGGGGACGTTCGCCGGCAGAGCCTCGGTCGCGAGATCTTCACCGAACTACACCGGCGGGCATACGATGCCGGAGCGCGGCACATCACCCTGGAGGTTCGCGAGGGCAACGACGCGGCGCTCGCGCTCTATCGGGCAGAAGGACTGCGTGTCGCGGGACGCAGAGCCGGGTACTACGCGAGCGGAGAGGACGCGCTCATCATGTGGGGCGAGCTGGCGCAGACACGAGCAGCAGCTCGAGCCGAACTCGTGCTCGCCATCGAGACCTCCTGCGATGAGACCGCCGCGGCAGTGATGCGCGGCGGAACCGAGTTGCTTTCGAGTGTTGTCGCGAGCCAGATCGACTTCCACGCCCGTTTCGGCGGAGTGGTGCCCGAGATCGCCTCCCGCAAGCATACCGAGGCGATCGTCGGCGTCGTCGATGAGGCACTCGAACAGGCGGGCGTTTGCTTCGCTGACCTGGACGCGCTGGCGGTCACGCACGGTCCCGGGCTCATCGGCGCCCTCGTCGTGGGCCTTGCATACGCCAAGGGGGTGGCGCTGGCCACCGGCCTGCCGCTCGTGGGCGTCAACCACCTCGAAGGGCACATCTTCGCCAACGTGCTCGACGACCCGACGATAGCGCCACCGCTCGTCACGCTGCTGGTCTCAGGTGGCCACACGTCGCTCATCCACGTTCCCGAGTGGGGCGTCTACCACACCCTCGGCGAGACCCTCGACGATGCGGCGGGTGAGGCGTTCGACAAGGTCGCGAAGGTCCTTGGGCTCGGGTATCCGGGAGGGCCGGTGATCTCGCGCCTGGCCGAGGAGGGAGACCCGGCCGCTATCGACTTCCCGCGCGCGATGCTGCGTTCGGGCGACTACCGCTTCTCGCTCTCGGGTCTCAAGACCGCGGTCATCAACCACATCCGTCACGAGCGCGAGGCCGGCCGGGAGATCGACGTGCCGGACCTGGCGGCATCCTTTCAGGCGGCTGTCGTGGACGTGCAGGTCGCCAAGACCGTGCGGGCGGCCCTTGAGCACCGAGTCGCCACCGTCTGCCTCGCCGGCGGCGTCGCAGCCAACCCGTCGCTCAGGGAGTCACTGCGCGAGGCTCTTGCTGCGAAAGGAATCCGGCTGTCGGTGCCCGCATTTGCGCTCTGCACCGACAACGCGGCGATGATCGCTGCGGCGGGCACATGGCGCCTCCGGCGTGGTGATCTCCTCGGCCTTGATGCCGAAGCGGTGTCGGACCTGCGGTTGGCTTGAGCGTTAGCGAAAGACGCGGGGTTCGCTTGATCCTTCGTTGCGAGTGTGGCGGGGAGCTGAGACGGGCCGAGGAGTCATCCGTCTTAGCTCCCCGCCACACTCCGAAGTGCTACGATAGCGAATTCACCCTGCTCTGTAGTTGGGCCGTCTTAGCTCCCCGCCACACTCCGAAGTGCTACGATTGAATATCCAGGGCTACCTGGGATCGACCGTCTTAGCTCCCCGCCACACTCCGAAGTGCTACGATGCGATTCGCCCTATATATGCCGGGAGTCGGGTCTTAGCTCCCCGCCACACTCCGAAGTGCTACGATTACAATCCACGGAAGGATCTCTCGCCCGAAGTCTTAGCTCCCCGCCACACTCCGAAGTGCTACGATTAGTGCCCCGCCACCCTTCAGCGCCAGCTTGTCTTAGCTCCCCGCCACACTCCGAAGTGCTACGATTTGCCGCGCACGTCGTCCTCCTCGATCCACGTCTTAGCTCCCCGCCACACTCCGAAGTGCTACGATCGGGGCCGAATGGGTGCGCTCGATACACCGGTCTTAGCTCCCCGCCACACTCCGAAGTGCTACGATACCTCGCTGGACAGTGACGATATTCGAGTGGTCTTAGCTCCCCGCCACACTCCGAAGTGCTACGATAGCGGCCTTGGTGGCCTTCAGCGCCAGACAGTCTTAGCTCCCCGCCACACTCCGAAGTGCTACGATTAGGCGTGGGCGTGCAAGCGGGAGACTTCAGTCTTAGCTCCCCGCCACACTCCGAAGTGCTACGATCGCGTAGCGAAGGTCAGTGTGGCCCCGGCTGTCTTAGCTCCCCGCCACACTCCGAAGTGCTACGATATGCTCCGGTCCAAGGTCTATCCGTTCATGGTCTTAGCTCCCCGCCACACTCCGAAGTGCTACGATCCAGAGACACCAGGAGTCGCAGACGGCACGGTCTTAGCTCCCCGCCACACTCCGAAGTGCTACGATTAGCTGGTCGCTATCGTTCATTCCGGTACAGTCTTAGCTCCCCGCCACACTCCGAAGTGCTACGATGGGCGGCAAGGTCGCATTCATCGACTACCTGTCTTAGCTCCCCGCCACACTCCGAAGTGCTACGATTTCTCATACAAGTTCCTTCACGATAAACTTGTCTTAGCTCCCCGCCACACTCCGAAGTGCTACGATAAACAGCCCCCCGACGACGGAGGATACAAAGTCTTAGCTCCCCGCCACACTCCGAAGTGCTACGATAGCGCGCTGCGCGAGGTAGCGCGAGTACAGGTCTTAGCTCCCCGCCACACTCCGAAGTGCTACGATTACTGTCCAGAGAACTGCCTCTCTTTTCGCGTCTTAGCTCCCCGCCACACTCCGAAGTGCTACGATGCGGATGACGCGCTCCTTGATGTCTGTCAGGTCTTAGCTCCCCGCCACACTCCGAAGTGCTACGATATTGGTTCAACGGAGGCAATCAGCGCAGGGGTCTTAGCTCCCCGCCACACTCCGAAGTGCTACGATCGAGAACATCCGCGCTGTCCTTTGCGGTGAGTCTTAGCTCCCCGCCACACTCCGAAGTGCTACGATGACCTGGATACGGTTGCCGCTACGGGTGGCGTCTTAGCTCCCCGCCACACTCCGAAGTGCTACGATTGTGAGACAAAGAAGGTGCTGTTCAGCAGCACCTTCTTTGTCTTGAGCGTATCGAAAACTGACGGTCATAGCCGCATCTGCAGTTGTGCTCCTACGGTTTCCTCTTGCGCCGTCGGCCGTCCGACGAGGAAATGCATGTCCGCGTACTGCTTTTCGGTAATGCTCATCGCGCGCACATGCCCCTTTGGGGGGAGATTCGCCCGCAGGCGCTTCATGTGCTTGTCGAGCCCATCGAGACCGTTGACGATTCTAGTATATACGGAGAACTGCATCATCACGTAGCCGTCTTTGATCAAGAACTTGTGGAACTGCTGATAGTGACGCCGACTGAGTTTTGATTTCACCGGCAGATCGAAGAAGACCATTAGTCGCATGAGTCTCATCTCCTACTCGACCGACCACTGCGCAGGATGATGGGCAGGCGTCTTAAGCAGGCGCGCGTCCTTCTCTTTTAGGGCTCGCATGAAGCTGATCACGCACTCAGCGATACCTGTCAGGACGGTGTGTTGTCGCTCGCAGATCTCGCACGGGGCGTGAAGCACCCCGACGATCGTGTCCCTGCTCTCACGGTTCACAGTGCGGCAGTCGTTCTTCACGGCCACCAGATCGACAAAGGGCCGGAACGGTTCGAGAAGGTCGTCCGCGAGATTGAACGCGTTGAGCTGCGAATCGTGCTGGATGCCGAGAGGTGGATAGAGGCCGTGAGCGACGAGGCTGCGCGCCACAGCTGCTCGCACTATGGCGTATCCGTAGTCGAGAGCTCGGTCCACGCCGGCTCCGCTGTGGCGCCCCGTTCCCGGCATCAGGCGGGGGAAGTAGTACCGTGCTGCGGTTGCTTCGACATTGCCGGTGTCTCCTGAGCGAACAAGTTCCGCATACTCGCGAAGTCGGTCGCCGCCTTCACGTTCGAGGATGTCGAGACATGTGGCTTGGTTCCGCACCTTGGACTTCACGACCTGCTGCCACAGTCGCTTCTTCAGCGGGAGCGTTGCCGCGAGTTGAAGGCGCGTGGCCGCAAGTTGGCGGCTGTGTCTATTGTGGGATAGAAGGATGCCGGTGGGGAGATGCTTGCTGTCACAGACCGCGGTCGCGACACCGTGAACTGCGAGTTGGGCGAGGGTGGCCGCAGAGACCCTGATACGAGGGTGCTCGAGCACGAGCACAGCGATGTCTTCTGCGGGAATCGAAATCCGTTCCTCCTGGAGGACAACGAGCTGCCCCTGCCGGACGTGAATCTCGGCCTCATTCGCTATCACCACGGTTCGAAAAGCCACTGCGACGCTCCCGCCTCACACGATGCACTCGGCGCCCTAGTACGTCGACAACATGTTTCTCGAAACTGACGACGCCCTGGGCCACCCCTAACCTCTTCTTCCAGGAACGGTCGTGCCCCTCTAGGGTGATGCCCCCGTTTGATCGATCAGTCCCTTTGAAGTATCCAAACCAAACATCGGCTCCATCGCGCGATTTCTTTACCAGCCGCACGAGATCGTTCATGTACAGACTGAATGCAAAGCGGTACGAATCGTCGATCTCGCGCCAGTCCTCTTCTGCCTTGAAGGCGACGATCGCCCTGGTCGGCAGCACGTCGGCCGCAACGTCTTTCAGGTAAACTGGCACCAGGTAGAACTTGCTGTCACGCTCGAATACGTCCGTGCGCACCATCGCGCCGTTGTCAGCAATTCCTCCGCGCACATGAGTGCCGCCGCTCGACGGGTCATCGTATACCCGGATGCTTCGAACACGGGGGGCTGTCCTGTCGGAGCGGCTGGGCTTGTAGAACGGCTCGCTGAAAGCTTTGGCGCCGTCACCGCCATGAGCGGCGAGCTGTCGTTCAAGGACCTCGTAGAGGGCGCGATCCCGTTGCGCGCCGACCATCCGTTTCAGCACGCGAGGCGTTAGATCTTCGAGGCGGACGCGCTTGCTGCTCATGATCCGACCTTTGTCGTCCCTGCCTTCTACCCGCTTCACTGTCTCTTTGTGCGCCTCACCTCTGACCGTACGGTTCGGCATACGGCTGACTAGTATCGGCTTGGGATCAATCTCGGGCGAAACGAGGTCCGAGAGTGGGTCGTTCGAGAAACGGGCATCCAGGATCGACGCGGCCTGCGCCCGGAAACCTGTCCATGGCTCCGGGACATGGGTCGCGTCGATGACTTCACCTGTGTCCTTGTCGAAGTATGTGCCCTCGTGGTTTCGTAGCGGGCGCACCGAAAAGAAGCGGCTGACGCCTTGCACCATGCCTCGGGTCGTCGCCGCGATTACAATCGCATCCAGAGCATGATGGAGGTCACCTTCTGCTCGAAGCTTCTGGAACTGCCAGGCGCTCCGAAGGAACGCTGTCGCCCGGCCATTCACGGTCAACACCGGTCGCTGGAGTTCACCTGTGAACTCCAGGTTGTCTTCGATGTAGTTCTTGAGATAGCGAGCGATGTACCGGGTGTCATTCAAGTTGCGCTCGCGAAACTCCTCGGCGATGCGTTCATCGAACTCCTTGCGCAGGAGTCGCTCTCGCTTCGGAAACGGCAGGTGCATCGAGAGGACGCGCTCCTCGAACTCATGCCAGCGCTGTGGGTCGCTCCCGAGGTATTCGAACGGCGTGCGCTCTCGCTTGTTCCGGTTCTCGGAAGTCGTAACGAGCACCTTGTTCATGTAGCCGTTATCGAACGACCGCGACTGGGGGAGCACATGATCTATCTCGGCTACTCCGGGCTCGCCGGAGAACAACCGACTAGGCTCGATGTAGGCACCGCTGTAGACGCACCTGCCTCCCTGTTCCTTCCAGAGCCGCTGCTTGAGGAGGTCCACGCCGCGTGGTTCTGCCATCCCGAACTTCGTGCGGAGGTCCTCGAGAATCTCTTCCTTTGCGTCTCGGTTACGCTTTTGCCGTCTCTCCACCTCCTCGCGATCCTTGCGAGAGCGCGCTACGTCACGCCCGAGTTCTATATTGAGAGCTTCGATGGAGCCGTACTCAGCGATGACCGCATTCAGCACCTTGCGTGTCTGCGAGAGGGCCCGCAGCACCACCGGATTCCTGATCTCTCCGGCAGGGAGCGCTGGCAGTTTGGCGTGCTTCTCTCCGCTGTCCCGGGAGGAGTGGTTCAGGTCGGCCGCTCTGCATGCATCGGAGTACGAGAGACCTGCTTCCATGTGGGGAAGAATCGCGAGCAAGGTCTCGCGTGACAGGTGCCCATTGCCGGAGAAGCGGAGTGGCTGGAGCGCGGCCGCCACATCCTCTTCAAGGTCAAGTGCGCCGAGCTCTCGCCCGATCGATTCATCGTACTTATAGTACGTGAGAACCTCGCCCACGCGGTCCAGCATCTCCGTGTCGCTCGAGAGGGCCACCCAAGCGTCGTCCGAGACCGCAGAGACCCCTTCACGCATCTGGTGCCAGGCCTTGGGGTGTGGAAGTCGCTCCTTCTTCTCTACAGCCAGATCTTCCGGCGCACGACTGTTGTAGCGTACCCCTGCGAACCGGGCCTCCTGCGGCAGTTTGAGAAGAGCCCGGACATCGGCGCATGTCAGTGATGTCTTTCGTCCATACACCTTGTCGAGAACCTTGGCTCGCTGATCCGCGGTCAGTCCCGTGCGTGGCTCGCCCGGCAGCGAGTAACGTACGTTGTGAAGCTTGTCGAGGATCCGGAATCGTTCGAACGTGAAGCACGCAAGAGGGATACGAGGGTTAGCGCCGTCGATACTGCATCGTCCTACCATTGCGCGGAGGGCTTCGCCCTCGGTGATGGGGGCCTGCCACGTCAAGATCTCGACGTACCGCTTCTCAAGTTCGGGACCAGCATGCGGGTTCCCGAGGTGCCGTTGTGTTTCGAAGAGGTCTCGTACCTCGTCGAGCAACTGTTCGCGTGAGATGACCCCCTTGTAGTCGCCCTTGTTTCGCTGGCTTTCGGTGAACTTCTCGTCTCGCAGCAGCATCTCACCGACGGTGCGGTAGCCGCGCTCGGACATCAGCTCATCATTGGCAGAGATGGCGGACTTGACCACGCCCTCATTATCGTCGTCGCGATCAGATAGGCGCATCGACTTGTATCCTCGGCGCTTGCACAATTGGCTGAGGACCCGCGCCCATTCACGTTCCGACAGGCGGCGAGATAGACCTTCTACGCGGAGCTCGTAAGGGGTTTGATCCGCTGAAGCCGGAACGAATGCGACAGCTAACTCTTCTTCCGTCAGCATTCCGCTCGAGCGGATCAGATCCCGTAGGTGCTGCATCCTGATTCGCCGCCTGCGTAGCCGGCGCCGGATTGAGCGAGCTTGCCGTCGCGGCTCAGCGAGTGAGGCGCCGGTCTTCGGGTTCTCGGCGGCCTGGAAGATGCGCACCCCTGCGCCGAGAATCTCCTCGGCGTCCGTGTCTATGACGGCCCAGCCGACCGAAGCGATTCCGACGTCGAGTCCGACTCTTAGGCCCATGTCTCCCCCTTGAGGACGTTGACGCTTCCCAGATTGAACTACCGCTGTGACATTGACAAATCCAGGGGATAAAGGACGCCCCGAAGACCAGGGGTCGCCGGGGCGGAGCCTTACGCTTTCGCTTATCTTAGCAAGCCCGCCACACTCCGAAATGCTACGAGATGAAGACAAGCCAGCGCATTCGATGTATACCACAACTGGCGATAGCCTTCCAGAGCACCTGGATCCACGCCAAGCACACGCGTTGGCGTTTAGACTTGAGCGCAAGATACTCAGCCCCTTGGCGAACTACCTGATGAACGGGGTTGTATGCTCGGCCCCGTCACGTTAGAATTCGAAGCTGTCTGGCACTCGTGCCGTGAGAGTGCTAGCAGGCGTGACCTCTGGCTGCGAACGGGTAGATACCTATTCGCATCCGGGTACGCTCTGGGGTCGAAGACGGTCCCTAATGAGATCCGGTATCTGTCAGGACGGTTCGAACGAAATAGGAGGGCAGCAGATGAAACTCAAGCCGCTGGGCGACCGTGTGGTCGTCAAAGCCGCCGAGGCCGAGGAGCAGACCGCGAGCGGCCTGTTCATTCCCGACACCGCGAAGGAGAAGCCCCAGAAGGGCACAGTCATCGCCGTGGGAGATGGTCGTTTCGAGGACGGCAACCGCGTCCCGCTCGACGTCGCCGAGGGTGACACCATCATCTACAGCAAGTACGGCGGAACCGAGATCAAGCTCGAGGGTGATGAGTACATGATCCTCTCCGAGCGCGACATCCTCGCCGTCGTCCAGGATTAGCGATTTCCATCAATCCACCGATTCAGAAGGAGGGGATACCTTAGATGGCTAAGGAGATCCGGTTTGACGAGGAGGCCCGCAGGGGCCTCGAGGCTGGCGTCAACAAGCTGGCCGAGGCGGTCAAGGTCACGCTCGGCCCCAAGGGCCGTTACGTCGTGCTCGAGAAGAAGTTCGGCGCACCGACCATCACCAACGACGGCGTGACCATCGCCCGCGAGATCGAGCTCGAGGATGCCCTGGAGAACATGGGCGCCCAGCTCGTCAAGGAAGTCGCCACCAAGACCAACGATGTCGCCGGTGACGGAACCACCACCGCGACCCTGCTCGCTCAGGTCATCGTGCGTGAAGGTCTGCGCAACGTCGCCGCCGGCGCCAACCCGCTTGCGATCAAGCGTGGCATCGAGAAGTCCGTCGACGCCGTGGTCGAGGCCATCAAGGCCAACGCCAAGGAGATCGAGGACAAGGAGGAGATCGCCCACGTAGGTGCCATCTCCGCCGCTGACGATCTCATCGGCAGCAAGATCGCGGAGGCAATGGAGGTCGTAGGCAAGGACGGCGTCATTACCGTCGAGGAGTCGCAGACCTTCGGCATCGACATCGAGACCGTCGAGGGCATGCAGTTCGACAAGGGCTATGTCTCCCCGTACATGGTTACCGATCCCGACCGCATGGAGGCAGTGCTCAACGAGCCGCTGATCCTCATCGCGAACAGCAAGATCGGCTCGATCCAGGACCTGCTGCCCGTTCTCGAGAAGGTCATGCAGTCCGGTAAGCAGCTTCTCATCATCGCCGAGGATGTCGAGGGCGAGGCTCTCGCGACGCTCGTCGTGAACAAGCTGCGCGGCACGTTCACGTGTGTCGCCGTCAAGGCTCCGGGCTTCGGCGACCGCCGCAAGCGCATGATGGAGGATATCGCCATCGTCACCGGCGGTAAGGTCATCTCCGAGGAGCTCGGCATGAAGCTCGAGGGTGCCACTCTTGAGCTGCTCGGTCGGGCCAAGACGGTCAAGATCACCAAGGACGACACCACGATCATCGATGGCGCCGGTTCCGAGGACGAGATCAAGGCCCGCATCAACCAGATCAAGAACGAGATCGAGAACTCCGACTCTGACTTCGATCGTGAGAAGCTCCAGGAGCGTCTGGCCAAGCTCTCCGGCGGCGTGGCCGTCATCAAGGTGGGTGCGGCGACCGAGGTCGAGCTGAAAGAGAAGAAGCACCGCATCGAGGACGCACTGCAGGCGACCCGCGCGGCAGTCGAGGAGGGCATCGTGGCAGGCGGTGGCGTCGCGCTCGTGGACGCAGCCCCGGCACTCGACGCACTCGACCTCCCCGAGGAGGAGATGATCGGCGTCAAGATCATCCGCAAGTCCCTCGAGGAGCCTCTCAAGACCATCGCGGCCAACGCCGGTCATGAGGGTTCCGTCGTTGTCGAGAAGGTCAAGGCGCTCGGCAAGGGCAACGGCCTGAACGCCGCAACCGGCGAGTACGGCGACCTGATGGCCATGGGCATCATCGATCCGGTCAAGGTCACCCGCTTCGCGCTTCAGAACGCCGCGTCGATCGCCGCGCTCATCCTCATCACCGAGACGACGATCAACGACCTCCCGGCCAAGGACGATGGCGCCGCAGCCATGGCGGGAATGGGCGGCATGGGCGGCATGATGTAACACCGCGCCACGGCGCACCGCCACCGCACGAACCGAGAGGCCCCCGGCGACAACGCCGGGGGCCTCTCGTGTCGGTCCGCCGCCGCCGGCCGGAACAGGACTACTATGCGAGGCTTCGCGAACTCGGGACCACGTGGGAAGTGCAGGCGTTCGATCCGCTCATGGATGGCATGTGAGAGCGTCCCGGCAGTCAGGGTGCAGGGCTACACCTTCTCCGCAGCGTGTGACCCGGTCAGGTTCCGGTAGTGACCTAGCATCTCCTCGGCCATTATGCGGATGTCGTAGTGCGCAGCTTTCGCAGTTGCTGCCTCGGCCATTCGCGACCGTAGTGGTTCGTCACGAGTGAGCCGCGTCATCCGCTCCGCGAATGCGTCGGCATCTTCGGGTACGAGGAAGCCGGTCACGTCGTTTTCGATAATGTCGCCGACGCCCGGCGAGGTGACCCCGATGGCGGGCAGCCCGGTAGCGAACGCTTCCATGATCACGAGCGGGTGGACCTCGGAGACCGAAGCGGTCACGAACACGTCTGCGGACGCGAGGCGGCCGGGCACTTCAGCGTAGGGGGTGAGCCCCGCAAAGTGGACGCGATCGGACAGTCCTGCGGCCGCGACCGCCTTCTCCGATGCCGCGCGGGCTGTCCCCTCACCGAGCACAAGCAGGCACACACGCTCATCCTCCGAGGCGGCCTTGATGAAGGCCCGTACGAGCAGGTCCATGTTCTTCTCGTTGCTCACGCGCCCGAGGTAGCAGAAGACTACAGAACTCTTGGCGAACCCGTAGTGCGACCGGTCGATCGGTGCAGCCGGGTTGCGGAACGGCTCGGTGTCGATACAGTTCGAGAGCAGAACAGAGTGGTCCGTCACACCGAACTCAGAGAGCCATGTCTGAATCCCCGGAGAGGGGCAGATCACGAGATCGATGTCGTGGGCGAAGTCGTGGAGGTAGTGCTTGATGTAGGCGTAGCGCATAGCCCTGGGAACGAACCACGCATACGTATCCGAGTACAGGTCGTAGCGCGTGTGGTTCGTGAACACGATCGGCACTCCGGCATCCCTGCAGTATTCGAGGGCGACCCTGCCGGATACGAACGGGTGATGGACGTGCGCGATATCGAGCGTAGGGATGACACGTTTCGCCTCAGAAGAGAGGATCAGGCCCATCTGCCATCCGGTGTCGCCCCAGGGGACGGCGGGGGAGCGGACCACGTTGGGTTCGGAGTCCTCGTACTCGGTGTTGCCAAAGGTGAAGACCCAGACCTCGTGTCCGAGTTCTTCGAAGCGGCGCTTGTAGAGGTCGATATAGTTGGTGACGCCACTCAGGTGTGGCTTGTACATGTCGGCGAACATGCCGATTCGCAATGGTCATCCTCCTTGGGCGTGATGCCGGAGCGTGCAGTGGCGGCGAAGGGGCGCGTCGAGTAGCATACGTACGGCGCGTCACCCCACCGGGTCGCTATGAGCATACCTTTAGGAGATACCCGTGTCTCTCTCAATTGGCATCGTCGGACTGCCGAATGTTGGCAAATCGACACTCTTCACCGCGCTCACGCGCAAGATAGGCGTTGCCGCGAACTACCCGTTCGCTACCATCGAGCCCAACGTGGGCGTCGTCCCTGTTCCTGATTCGAGGCTCCAGCGTCTCGCCGAGATCGCTCAGCCACAGCGAGTACTACCGGCCATTGTCGAGTTCGTCGACATCGCGGGCTTGGTCAAGGGAGCGAACGAAGGCGAGGGCCTCGGCAACCAGTTCCTTGCCAACATCCGTGAGACCGATGCCATCTGCGAGGTGGTTCGCTACTTCTCCGACCCGAACGTGGTGCACGTCGATGGCCGAGTCGATCCGGCCAGCGATGTGGAGACCATCCGCATGGAGCTCGTACTCGCTGACCTCGGAACGCTTGAGCGCGCGATGTCCAAACTCGAGAAGGACGCCAAGCGTGACGCGTCTCTCGAGCCGAATGTGGCGATCGCCAAGCGTCTCTGGGAGTGGATGGCCGAGGGTCACCGTGCAGGTCGCATGAAGATGAACGCCGAGGAGCGCGCCCACGCACGAAGTTTGCAGCTGCTCACGATGAAGCCGATGCTCTACGTCGCTAACGTCGACGAGGACCAGCTTGCCGGCGAGCTCGCTCCGATCGACGGGGTCGTGCCCGTGAAGATATGTGCGAAGGTTGAGGCCGACGTCGCCGAACTCGACCCCGATGAGGCTCCCGAGTATCTTGATGCACTCGGACTCGCCGAACCCGGGTTGAACACGCTTATCCGTGAAGCCTACCGGCTCCTCGGCCTGCAGAGCTACTTCACTGCAGGAGAGAAGGAGGTCCGTGCGTGGACTGTGCGGGTGGGTGCGAAGGCGCCTGAGGCGGCTGGAGTGATCCACACCGACTTCGAACGGGGGTTCATCAAGGCCGAGACGGTGTCGTTCGTCGACTACGATGCGCTCGGCGGCGAGGCGGCCGCTCGCGCGGCGGGCAAGCTGCGTATCGAGGGTAAGGAGTACGTGGTGCAGGACGGCGACGTCATGCACTTCCGTTTCAACGTCTGACATGGCGTCACACCGGGCTCGCGAGTGTGGCAGCAGGTTTTTTCCGGAGCATTGTGGCGTGGCGGTTCACGTCGTCGAGGAAAGCGCATAGAATACGAGGAACCGAGTGCGGCGCATACGCGCCGCAAGCCAGGACACAGCCCACATCAGACCAGGCCATGCGCTCGCCAGCGTGACTCGGGCGCACTGTGCTTGGTCTCATGCTATCGGTGTATGGTCAGCAGGTATCGAGGATCGCCCTGCGGGGCGTGGTGGACACGAGGAGGCGGCAGCTCACATGGAGATCGAGATCGGACGGGGAAAGACCGCACGCAGGGCCTACGGATTCGACGACGTTGCGATCGTGCCTTCACGGCGCACACGCGACCCTCGCGACGTCGACATCTCCTGGTCGTTCACCTTCCGGGGCACGGACTACTCTTTCCCCCTTCCGGTGCTCGCGTCTGCGATGGACGGGGTCGTGGATTCGGCGTTTGCGGTGACCATGGGCAAGCTCGGGGGCCTGGCTGTCTTGAACCTGGAGGGCATCCAGACTCGCTACGAGAATCCCGCGCCGCATCTCGACGCGATCGCTTCCTTCACCAAGGAGGAGGCCACGCGCAAGATGCAAGACATCTATCGCGAGCCGGTCAAGCCCGAACTCATCACGCAACGTGTCCGTGAGATCAAGGACGGTGGCGTGCTCGCCGCCGCATCACTCACCCCGCAAAACGTCGATGTCTACATAGAGGCTGCCCTCGAGGGTGGCTTGGATCTGCTCGTCATCCAGGGTACCGTCGTCTCGGCAGAGCACAAGTCGTCGTATGCCGAGCCGCTCGATCTCAACTCGTTCGTCCGCGATCTCGACATCCCCTGCATCATCGGCGGATGTTGTTCGTACCAGGGGGCGCTGCATCTCATGCGCGCCGGTGCCGTCGGGGTGCTCGTAGGTGTCGGTCCGGGCCACGCCTGCACCTCCCGCCGGGTGCTCGGGATTGGCGTTCCGCAGTGCACCGCGGTCGCCGATGCCGCTGCAGCGCGCATGCGCCATCTCGATGAGACCGGTTTCTACGCGCACGTCATCGCTGACGGGGGCATGCGCACCGGGGGAGACCTTGCCAAGGCTATCGCGGTCGGCGCCGACGCCGTCATGATCGGCTCCCCGCTTGCCGCCGCTAGCGAAGCCCCGGGTCGCGGCTTCCACTGGGGCATGGCGACGTTCCACCCGGATCTGCCCAGGGGCACCCGCGTTCGTGCCGGCGTCAAGGGCTCGCTGGAGGATATTCTTCTCGGCCCGGCGCACGAGAACGACGGTACTCTGAACCTTCTCGGCGGACTCAGAACCTCGATGGCCACTACGGGCTATGAGAACCTGAAGGCGTTCCAGAAGGCCGAGGTCATGGTCGCTCCCTCACTGCAGACCGAGGGCAAGGTCCTCCAGCAGTCGCAGGGCGTGGGCATGGGCTGTTAGTCATGGCGTCAGCCGACTATCACCAGCAGCAGCCGACAGTACTCGTCCTGGATTTCGGGGCTCAGTACGCGCAGTTGATCGCGCGCCGGGTCCGTGACGCGCGCGTCTACTCGGAGATCGTTCCTTTCGACATCTCGGCCGAGGAGATCGAGCGTCGCAAGCCTGCAGCGCTGATCCTCTCGGGCGGTCCGGCGAGCGTTTATGCCGAGGGGGCGCCGAAGATGGACGCCCGAATCCTCGATCTCGACGTGCCGACGCTGGGGTTCTGTTACGGGATGCAGCTCATGGCACTCGAACTGGGAGGCTCGGTACCCAAGACCGATATCGGCGAGTACGGGTTCGCGGAACTCGAAGTGCTCGAGCCCCAGTGCCGTTTGCTCGAGGACGTCCCGGAACGGTCGACCGTCTGGATGAGCCACCGTGACAGCGTGGGCGAGGCGCCCGCAGGCTTCACAGTCACCGCCCGAACCGAGACGACCGCCGTCGCGGCGATGGAGCACGCCGGGCGTGGACTCTACGCGACGCAGTTCCATCCCGAGGTCGTGCACACCGAGTTCGGCGAGCAGATCATCAAGCGCTTCCTTCACGACATCGCGGGTATCCCGCCGGTCTGGACGATGCTCAACATCATCGAGGAGACTGTCGCGACGGTGCGCGAGCAGGTCGGCGATGCCCGGGTCATCTGCGGGCTTTCGGGCGGCGTGGACTCCAGCGTGGTCGCGGCGATGCTTCATCGGGCCATCGGCGATCAGCTCACATGCGTCTTCGTCGATCACGGTCTGATGCGCCTCAACGAGGCCGAGGAGGTCGTGCGGACCTTCCGCGATCAGTTCCAGATCGATCTCGTGCACGTCGAGGCCGAGGAGCGCTACCTCACCAAGCTCGCAGGCGTGACCGATCCGGAGGAGAAGCGCCGGATCATAGGTGAGGAGTTCTGGCAGGTATTCTTCGAGGAGGCCGAGAAGCTCGAGGGAGTGAAGTGGCTCGCGCAGGGCACGCTCTACCCCGATGTGATCGAGTCCGGGAACAAGACGGCTGCGAAGATCAAGAGTCATCACAACCTGATCCCCTTCCCCGAGGGTGTACACTTCGATCTGATCGAGCCGCTCAAGGCTCTCTTCAAAGACGAGGTCAGGGCGGTCGGTGCCGAACTCGGTCTTCCCGACGAGATCGTTCACCGGCAGCCGTTCCCCGGACCGGGGCTTGGCGTGCGCATCATCGGCGCGATCACCCATGAGAAGCTCGAACTCCTGCGCGCTGCCGATGCTATAATTCGCGAGGAGATCTTTGCATGGGATCGCGACCGCGAGGTCTGGCAGTACTTCGCCGTCTTGCCCGATATCCGCAGCGTCGGCGTGATGGGGGACGAGCGCACTTACGGGCACCCGATCATCGTGCGCGCCGTCGCTTCGGCAGATGCGATGACCGCTGACTGGGCACGACTGCCGCACGAACTGCTCGCAAAGATCAGCAACCGCGTCATCAATGAGGTCGACGGCATCAACCGTGTCGCGTACGACATCACGAGCAAGCCGCCCGGCACCATTGAATGGGAGTAGGGGATATCAAGATGACAGATCAGCCATCCGCCCAGGCGCAGGAGCAGATCCAGGCGCACCGCGAGCGCATCGATGAGATCGACTGTCAGTTGGTGCGCCTCCTCAACGAGCGGGCCGCCGAGTCGCTTGCGATCCGGGGCCTGAAGCCTCACGTGCACTGGGGGCTTTACGATCCCAAGCGCGAGGAGGAGATCTTCTCTAACCTCGCGAAGTGCAACGAGGGTCCGCTCTATGCCGACAATCTTCGAGAGATCTATGAGGCCATTCTTCACGTGATGAAGGAGCTGCGAGGATGAGCGCCGCGCAGGGTGACCAGACGGCCGCGGCGGTTGGCGCGGTGGAGCGCGACGGCGGAGTGACCATCATCGCCGGTCCGTGCTCTGTTGAGAGCCGGGACCAGATGGACGAGGTCGGCGCAGCACTCGTTGAGATGGGGGTGCGCGTGCTTCGTGGCGGAGCCTACAAGCCGCGCACGAGCCCGCACTCCTTCCAGGGTCTGGAGGAGGAGGGTCTGAAAATCCTGCGCGAGACGGCCGATAAGCACGGGCTGCTCTTCGTCACCGAGGTTACCGATTCGGCGCACGCCGAGATCGTCGATGCATACGCCGACATCCTGCAGATCGGCACTCGCAATATGGCGAACTTCAGCCTGCTGAAGAAGATCGGGCAGATCACAGCCGAGAGTCGCAAGCCGGTCGTCTTCAAGCGGGGCATGGCCGCAACGATCCAGGAGTGGCTGCAGGCGAGTGAGTACCTCACCATGCTCGGCAACGACAACGTCATCCTGTGCGAGCGCGGCATCCGTACCTTCGAGACGGCGACACGCTTCACGCTCGACATCACTGCCGTTCCGGTCGTCAAGAAACTCTCGCTCCTTCCGATCATCGTCGATGTGTCGCATCCTACCGGGTCGGCGGATCTTGTCCCTGCAGTGTCACGGGCCGCGGTGGCGGTGGGTGCCGACGGGATCATGGTCGAGGCGCACCCCGACCCACGGACCGCGCTCTGCGATGGCCCGCAATCTCTCGACCTTGCAGGACTGCGGCACCTACTAAGCGAACTTAAGCCAATAGCCGCGGCTGTCGGCAGGAGTCTTGCCTGAGACCCGGTGTATGTCTTGCGTTGATAGACGGTGTGCCGGGTCGTCGGGGAGAAGAGCCAGAGAGTGAGCCTCACCGGTGGTGTGTCGAAGAAGTTCTGTCCGCACTGCGGAGCGATCGGGACGCAGCGCATCGGCGCCTGCAGGGTATGTGGGCTGTCAGTCTGCGAGTCGTGCGGCAACATCCAGTACATCAAAGGTGAGCGGCAGATCATCCACGATGCGTGCCTCCGCAACTCCGGCGAGTCTTTCTCGATGATCAAGTTCGTCAAGTAGTCTCGTATTCGCCGTTCGGAATGGATTGCGCGTAGATTCGACCGCCCCGAACGGCTAGAGTGGACTGCCTATGACTATCGACCTCTCCGACCTCAATCCCGCGCAGCACGATGCCGCCACCACGACCGAGGGACCGCTCCTCGTGCTCGCCGGGGCAGGCTCGGGCAAGACGCGTGTCCTCACCTACCGGATCGCCCGGTTGGTGGGCGATCTCGGCGTGTCCCCGGGAGAGATCCTCGCCATCACCTTCACGAACAAGGCTGCCGAGGAGATGCGCTGTCGACTCGGCGAGATCGCCGGTCCCGGCGCGCGGGCGATGTGGGTGATGACCTTCCATGCGATGTGCGTGCGGATGCTGCGAGTAGATGCCGAGCGCGCCGGACTCACTCGTAACTTCACCATCTACGACGCAGACGACGCCAAGCGCATGATCACCGCGGTCATGAGCGATCTCGAGCTCGACCCCAAGCGCTATCCGGTCAACGGAATCGTCGGCAGGATCTCCTCGGCGAAGAACGAGTTGATCGAGCCCGGCGAATTTGCGGCGAGCGCGGTGAGCCCGCTCGACAAGGCCGCCGCGAAGGTCTACCCGCGCTACCGGAAGCGCGTGCGCGATGCCAACGCGCTCGACTTCGACGACCTGCTCGTCGAGGCGCACAGGCTGCTCGCGGAGAACCCCGCAGTGCTCGAGGCGTATCAGGACCGCTTTCGCTACCTGCACGTCGACGAGTACCAGGACACCAACCACGCGCAGTACCGCATCGTGAAGCTGCTTGCGGCGAAGCATCGCAACCTCATGGTCGTGGGCGACGACGACCAGTCGATCTACGGCTGGCGTGGCGCCGATATCCGCAACATCCTCGAGTTCGAGCGCGACTACCCGGACTCGGCGGTCGTGAAGCTTGAGCAGAACTACCGATCGACCGCGACCATCCTGGCGGCGGCGAACGCGGTCGTGGCCAACAACGCAGGGCGCAAGCCCAAGACTCTGTGGACAGCCAACGCCGGCGGCGAGTCGATCAGCCGTTACCAGGCGACCGACGAGCGTGACGAGGCTCGCTTCGTGGCGGTCGAGATAGAGCGCCTGCTGCGCGAGGAGGGCCGTTCGTATGCGGATATGGCTGTCTTCTACCGCACCAACGCGCAGTCACGGGTGGTCGAGGACGTTTTCTTGCGCAACGGCGTTCCCTACCAGATCGTCGGTGGCACGCGCTTCTTCGACCGTGCCGAGATCCGCGATGTGATGGCGTACGTGCGGGCAGTGGCGAACCCGGCCGATGAGATCGCGCTCAGGCGTATCGTCAACAAGCCCAAGCGCGGTATCGGAGACGCGACGCTCGAGAAGGTGGCGTTCGAGGCCGCCCAGCGTGGTGTCGGATTCGAGGATGCTTTGCGCGCCTCGGCCGATGAAGAGTGGCTCGGGACGTCGCCGCGAATGCGGATCGGCGCCTTCCTCGGCCTGCTTGATGAGATGCGGGAGCTCGCCGCCACCCCCGGCACCGACCTGAGAGAACTCATCGAAGGCGTCGTCGACCTTTCAGGCCTCGTGAGCTCGCTGGAGGCCGAGCGCACTGAAGAGGCGAGAGGCCGCGTGGAGAACATCCGCGAGTTCTTCGGCGTGGTAGGAGAGTTCGCCGAGACACACGACGCGCCGGACCTGCCCGCGTTCATGGAGTGGGTCGCGTTGCGGACCGACATGGACACGCTCGTCGATGGCGAGCGGGCTGTCACGCTCATGACCGTGCACACGGCGAAAGGGCTCGAGTTCCCGGTCGTCTTCATCGTCGGGCTCGAGGACTCGATCTTCCCTCATGCCAACTCGATGTTCGACGAGTCCGGCCTCGAGGAGGAGCGCCGCCTGGCGTATGTGGGCATCACCCGCGCACGCGAACGCCTCTACCTCACGCATGCGCATTCGCGCAGCCTCTTCGGCTCGATGCAGTACAACATGCCGAGCCGCTTCATCGGCGAGATCCCCGAAGAGCACGTACAGACGAGTGGCGCCGGATCGCAGGGCGTGTCGCGCACCGGGTACGAGCGGCGCAGCGCGGACTCTCGAGGCGCGTCGTACGGGACCGGCCGCTCCACGGTCACCCCGGGTGAGGGACGCGTGTTCGGCTCCGGGGCGCCGCGCACCTCGCCCGGGCCGAAGCCGGCGGCCGACGTGGAGACCTTCGAGGTGGGGGCGAGCGTCGAGCACAAGGTGTTCGGTATGGGCACGGTCACGGCGGTGGATGCGGACAAGGTCACGGTCGCGTTCCGCAACGGGCAGACCAAGAAGCTGCTTGCGGGTTTCGCGCCGCTTCGGAACGTGCGAGACTAAGACACAGACGGGCGTGTCCGCAGGTGCGGATGTATGTGAGGGAGTGGGCGCTCGATGAGCCAGGTACTCGTTTTCGGTCACAGGAACCCGGACAACGATTCCATCTGTTCGGCGGTCGGCTACGCGCACCTCAAGAACCTCACCGACACCGCCAACGTCTACGTACCCGCCCGGCTCGGCCCCGTCCCTCCCGAGACAGCCTGGGTGTTCGAGCGCTTCGGAGTGCGGCTTCCCGAGGAGATCGCTCACGTCCATACCCGCGTTCGCGACGTCATGACGCCCGATGTGGTGAGCGTGGAAACCGGGCGTACCATGCTCGAGGCAGGGCGGCTCATGCGTGACCGCGACGTTCGGGCTCTGCCCGTGCTCGAGAATGGCGTCGTCCGGGGTCTGGTGAACCAAACGATCCTCGCCGAGGCGTACCTCGGCGATACCGAGATACGCGGCTTCACGAAGGTCGCGGTCACCGCCGAGCATCTCGTGGCGGTCGTAGACGGTGACTTGCTCGCCGGCGACCCGCAGACCGTACTCTCCGGTGGGGTCTTGATCGGTGCGATGGAGCCCTCCACGATGCTCGGCTACATCAAGCCGGGCGACACGCTCATCGTCGGGGACCGGAAGCGGACGCAGCCGATGGCGCTCGATGCCGGGGTTGCATGCCTGCTGGTCACCGGCGGGTCGCGTCCCGACGACGACGTCATCGAACTCGCGCGAGCGAAGGGCGCGGTCGTGATCTCGACTTTCCACGACACCTACGCCGCCGCACGGCTCGTCAACCTCTCACACACTGTCGCCGATGTC
This sequence comes from uncultured Coriobacteriaceae bacterium, assembly GCA_964349355.1. Lineage (GTDB taxonomy): Bacteria > Actinomycetota > Coriobacteriia > Anaerosomatales > SLCP01 > JAUVXE01. The sequence continues at coordinate 58,873 of CAYGFZ010000003.1, forward strand.
ATGGACACCGACATCCTGCGCTTCGGCCCCGATATGCTGCTCTCCGAGGCTCTCGAAGACCTGCTCGGCTCAGTGCACCGCGAGGCCGTGGTGGTCGACGCCCCCGGCAGGCCGCTCGGCATGGTAACGCGTACCAACATCGCGCGCGGTACCCGTAGGCACGTGATCCTCGTCGACCACAACGAGACGGCGCAGTCCGCTCCCGGGATCGAGGAGGCCGAGGTGGTCGAGGTGGTCGATCACCATCGCATCGGTGACGTGCAGACCTACGGGCCCATCCTCTTCCTCAACATCCCCGTCGGTGCCACCGCGACGGTGGTCGCGATGCGCTACTCCGAACTCGGTGTGGGAATCCCCGAGCCGATAGCCGGCGTACTTCTCGCAGCGATACTCTCCGACACCGTGCTCCTCAAGTCTCCCACCACGACCGACTCCGACCGCCGGGTCGCTGCCGAACTGTCCAAGCGTCTCCATATCGATCCGACAGAGTTCGGCATGGAGATGTTCAAGGCCCGCACCGCCGGCCAGGCGTTCTCGGCGGAGCGCGCGGTGAAGGGCGACCTGAAGGAGTACCGGTTGGCCGACACCATCGCGGCCATCGGCCAGATCGAGACCGTGGATGTGGCCGAGGTCATGGAGCACGCCGAGGAGATCCGCGCCGTCATGGAGGCCCTTCGCGACGCTCGCGGATACGATCTAGTGCTCGTCATGGTGACCGACGTCGTCCGCGAGGGCAGCGAGATCATCGCGATCGGGAAGACGCGGCTCGCCGAGCGCGGACTGGGAGTCACGCTCGCGGGTGGTTCCGCATGGCTCGATGGTGTGCTGTCCCGCAAGAAGCAGGTCGCCGCACGCCTCGTGGATGCGGCCGGAGCGTGAGGGGACTATGGTGATGCCGAGCCGCACTCAGCCCTGGAGTCGCAACCCGGTGCCGGGGATTGCGGTCGCGGCGACGGGTATAGCGCTCACGCTGCTGGTGACGCTGACGGCATCGATCCTGTTCTTCCCCGCGTTCCAGGGTTTCGACGCGCGTCTCTCGGCCGCCATGAGGACCGTGGAGTTCGGCCCGCTCGAGGACTCCGCGCGTCTGCTGACGTTCGTCGGCGATTTCTGGACGATGGCGATACTGACCGCACTGGGAGTCGCCTGGCTCTTCTTGCGCCGTATGAAGGCCGAGGCCATCCTCCTTGGCGCCACCATGGTGATCGGAATGACCGCCGGCAGCATCCTCAAAGAGCTCATCGAACGTGCCCGCCCTGGCATCGAGCTCGCGCGTATCCCAGTCCCGGAGAGCTACAGCTTTCCCTCCGGACATGCGCTGGCGGCGTTCCTGTTCTTCGGGATCGCGGCGTTCATCTTCTTCACCAGTGCACGCACTCCATGCGTGAAGCTCGGTGCCTGGATCGCATGCTCGCTGCTCGCGCTGGGGGTCGCGCTCTCGCGGGTCTACCTCGGCGTACACTTCCTCGGCGACATAATCGCCTCATGGATGCTCGGCTCGGCGTTTCTCACCGCGTTCGTGGGAGCCTACATCTGGTGGGTAACCCGCGAAGCGCGGACTTAAGCGCGGGGGAGCGTGACGGCGAAACTCGTGCCGCCTCCGACTGCCGAGGAGACCTCGACCGTGCCGCCCGAACGCTCGACGACGTGTCGCACCAGCGCGAGCCCGAGCCCGGTGCCACCGCTCGCCCGTGAGCGCGCCCGGTCCACGCGGTAGAAGCGCTCGAAGATCCTCGGCAGGTCGCCTTCAGGGATGCCGATGCCGGTGTCACTCACCACGAGGCGCACCGTGTCGGGCTCGGCTTCTATCCTCACGGTCACTGAACCGGCCTCGGTGTACTTGATCGCGTTGTCCAGCAGGTTGTCCAACGCGATGGCGACATCGGTCGGGTCGGCACGCACGAAGGTGTCGACACCGGTTGCGCCCGAGTCGTCGACGATGAGCTCAAGACCCCCTACATGCGCTGCGGCGCGGTGGCCTGCCAGCGCGTTGGTGATTGCCTCACGTATGTCGGTGAGCGTCCCGGAGGCGGGTAGAGCCTCGAGGCGGGAGAGGTCGAGCAGGTCACCGACGAGGCGGCCGAGTCGTGCCGACTCAGCCTCGATCTGGACCGCGAACGCGAGCGCCTGGTCGGTGTCGCCATCGCCGGCGGCGTCCATCGCCGAGGACGCGAGCAGGTGGATCGCTGAAACGGGGGTCTTCAGTTCATGGCTTGCGTTGCTCACGAAGTCTCGGCGCATCCGTTCGACGCGGGTGCGGTCGGTGGTGTCGGACACGACGACCAATGTGCGGCGGAAGCGGTCGGTCGGGTTGAGCGGCATCACCGAGATGCGCAGGGTGCGCCCGGCCGGGTCGGGGCCGATTTCGGTGACTGCGTTGTGTTCGGCGAGCGAGAGCTCGGAGACGACCCCGGTGACCGAGGCGGGAAGCTCTGTCTGCCCGAGGCGCTTGTCGACCCAGCCGAGAGCCGGCGCGCGGAAGAGTCGGCTCGCCGCGCTGTTGGCGAACACGATCGTCTCGTCGTGGAGCAGGAACACGGCATCGGTCAGCCCGTCGAGGACGCCGCGGAGATTATGCTTCTCCGCACTCAATTCGTCGAGGCGCCGACGCATCTGCTCGCGTAGGCCGGTGAGAGCCGAGGAGAGCGTCGCAAGCTCTGCTCGCTCGTCAGGGATCGCTGTACGCAGGTCGCCATCGGCCATCCGCTGGGCCGCCGAGGAGAGTCGCTCGATGGGAGCGGCGGCGACCACGACCAGCCGCGCTGCGAGCAGAGCGGCCCCGAAAAGAGCGGCTGCCAGCAGGATCAGGCTGTTGCGGCGTGCCTGGGCCGCGAGCGCGTTGATCTCCTCGATCGGCTCGCTTACCCGGAGCGCCACGCTCTCTCCCGCAAAGCTCGCCGGCACCGCGACGTAGATCTGCTCGATACCCTGCGGCTCGCTGGAACGTCGTTCGACCCCGGTCCTGCCCGCAAGCGCCTCGACGATCTCGGCGCAGGCGCTGTAGTTCTCTATGGTGGCGGGTTCGCCTTCCGAGTCGGCGATGACGCTGCCGTCGGCTGCTACGATCGTCATCCGCAGGTCGGTATTCATCACGAGGCGGCGCAGCGTGTCAGGTGCGCTGGCCGGCGTCTCTTCGAGGACGAGCACGCCTGCTTGCGCGACGGCGAGCAGGTGACCTTGTTGCTGCTCGATGACGGTGTTGGTGAGCGGGCGGTAGAGGCTCCACGTCCATGAACCCGCGACGA
>CAYGFZ010000003.1:62217-65493 GCA_964349355.1 uncultured Coriobacteriaceae bacterium
ATGACGGTGTTGGTGAGCGGGCGGTAGAGGCTCCACGTCCATGAACCCGCGACGATCGCGATCGTTAGCAGGAACCCCAGTGCGAGACGGATGCGGTAGGAGCCGACGAGCCGTTGGGCGGTCTGTGTCACACCTGGTCGCCGCCAGCATGAGCCTCGGACTTGAGAACCGGTTCGAACCGGTATCCCATGCCGTGGACGGTGTGTACGTAGAAGTAGTCGCTCGGATCCTCGATCGCCTGTCGCAGGCGGCGGATGTGCACGTCGATGGTTCGCGAGGAGGGGAGGAACTCGTAGCCCCAGACGTGGCTCGCGAGTTTCTGTCGCGTCTGGAGCGCTCCTTGGTTGGTGGCAAGTGCGACAAGGAGTTGAAACTCCTTGAGGCGAAGTCTTCCCGGTACGCCCTTGACTGTGAGCCGCAGCTCACTCGGCTCGATCACGAGGTCGCCGGTGTGGATCGGCTCATCGTTCGCAAGCACTTCACGCTCTCGGACGCGTCGCAGGTTCGCGCGCACACGGGCGAGCAACTCCTCCATCGAGAACGGCTTCGTGATGTAGTCATCAGCTCCGGCATCGAGGCCGCGTACCTTGTCACGTTCCTGGTCCAGAGCGGTGACCATGATGATCGCGGTCTCCCTGTCGTGGCGCCGGAAGTGCTCCGCGAAGGTGTAGCCGTCCATGCCGGGCAGCATGATGTCGAGTACGATGAGGTCGGGCAACTGTTCGCGGGTCGCCTCGAGTGCCGCGGCACCGTCCTGGTAGAGCTCGGTCTCGAAGCCCGCCCTGCGCAGAGCGTAGTCGACCGTCTGGCCGATGATGGGGTCGTCTTCCACGATCAGGATGCGTGCCACGTCAGTCCCTCCCGGTAGGGTATGCTCACATCATTACACGCTATTCCCGCGATGCGACGGCGCTTAACAACTCTTTTACATAGATGTGCGCGAAGTTAACAGCGGTGCAACCACCGGCCCGCTCTACGGGCATAGCATGGCACACGTCACCGGTCCGATGCCGGCGGCAGAGTCTTACACACACACTTGAGGAGAGGGAATCCAGTGAAGGCGAAGAAATTCCTTGCGTTCGTCCTCGTCGCCGTCCTTGCCCTGGGCACATTCGGTCTCGCGGGTTGCGGTAACGGTGATGACGAGGTCTCGGAGACTCCCGCCGGGCCGACCGGTTCGATCACGGTTGAAGGCTCTGACACGATGGTCAACCTCGGGCAGGCGTTAGCCGAGGTGTTTATGGACGAGTTCGGCGGCGTAGATATCTCGGTCGCCGGCGGTGGATCGGGGACCGGAATCGCGTCGCTCATCAACGGTACCGTTGATCTCGCCAACTCCTCTCGTCCCATCAAGGACGAGGAAGTCGACCAGGCCGAGGCCAACGGTGTGGACGTGACCGAATTCGTGGTCGCCTACGACGGCATCGCGGTGGTCGTCAATCCGAGCCTCGAGGTAGAAGACCTGACCTTCGAGCAGCTTGGCGCAATCTATCGTGGTGAGATCACCAACTGGAGCGAGGTCGGAGGTCCGGATCTCGATATCGTCCTGCTCGCCCGTGACAGCTCCTCCGGTACCTACGACTTCATTCTGGAGCACGTCATTCAGCAAGACGACGATGAAGCGGTTTACTCGCCGAACGCGCGGCTGCTCCCCTCGACCCAGGGTATCGTCGACGAGACGATCGCCAACGAAGCCGCGATCGGGTACGTGGGTCTCGGGTATCTAGTGCCGGAGATCAAAGTGCTCAAGATCGATGGTGTCGAGGCCAACGTGGATACGGTCAAGGACGGTAGCTACAGCGTCTCCCGCCCGCTCTTCATGTATGCTGCAGGTACGCTTAGCGAAGCATCACAGGCCTACATCGACTGGATCCTGAGCGACGAAGGCCAGGCCGTCGTCGCTCAAATCGGCTTTGTCACGACGAACTAGTCGCATGCCAGCGCCCCCTCTCTCGAGGCGGCGTCTCGGCCGCCCGGTTTCTAGCCGGGCGGCCGACGGCGTTGTCAAACGACTCATATCGATCAGCGGCCTCATCGCGATCATCATCCTCGCGGCTATCGGCATCTTCCTCGGCCTGAATGCGCTTCGCGCGCTGACCGAGGTCGGGTTCTTCACCATGCTTGCCGGTCGCGAATGGTACCCGACGATCGCAGAGCCGCGCTTCGGTTTCATCCCGCTTCTGGCGGGCTCGGCTGCTGTCACACTCACGGCACTTTTCCTCTCCGTGCCGGTGAGCATTGCCGCAGCCCTCTTCATCTCAGAGTTTGCAGATCGCAGGATCAAAGAGGTCGCCAAGTCGATCATCGAGTTCATGGCCGCCGTGCCCTCGGTCGTTTACGGGCTTGTGGGTATCGCTATCGTCGTCCCGTGGGTCAAGGAGACGTTCAATCTGGACAGCGGCCTCGGCGCACTGTCCGCCGCGATCGTGCTCGCCTTCATGATCGCCCCGACGATCGTTTCGATCTCCGAGGACGCGCTTCACGCCGTCCCCGACGACCTGCGTCAGGGCTCACTCGCGCTCGGCAACACGCGCTGGCAGACGGCGTACAAGGTCGTGCTGCCTTCCGCGTCGTCGGGCATCCTTGCCGCAGTGATGCTCGGCATGGGTCGCGCCATCGGCGAGACGATGGCTGTGCTCATGCTCACCGGCAACGCCCCCCGCATCCCCGGATCGCTCTTCGACTCGGTCCGCACCATCACAGGCACGATTGCCGCTGAGATGGGCAGCGTCGTTCAGGGCGGTCTGCACCAGTCGGTCCTCTTCGGCCTTGGCCTGGTACTCTTTGCAATCACCCTCGCGATCAACCTCGTCGCAGACCTGGTTCTCGAGAGGCAACGTAAGAGGTGGCGCCGATGAGCCGTACACGTAACGCGCGCATCACGCAGACGATCGCGGTGGGCATCACGGGACTTGCTGCGGCGCTCGTAGTGGCCGCAGCACTCTTTCTTCTCGCCTACATCACCATCCGGGGCTCATCTGCGATCAGCTGGGAGTTCCTGACCGACGTACCACGCAAGCAGATGAAGGAAGGCGGCATCTTTCCGGTCATCATGGGGACACTCGCGCTCACCCTCGGCACGGCGGCGCTTTCGTTGCCGGTGGGTGTGGCGGCCGGCATCTATCTCTCCGAGTACGCGCCGAGGAGCCGGTTCACACGCATAGTCCGCCTGTCGATCAGCAACATGGCGGGCGTTCCGTCGATCGTCTACGGCCTATTCGGTCTTGCGCTTTTCGTGGTCCTCATGGGAATCGGCAAGTCGGTCCTCGCCGGTGC
>CAYGFZ010000004.1:0-63567 GCA_964349355.1 uncultured Coriobacteriaceae bacterium
TGCTCGTGCGAAAGGGTGTCTTGGTACTGGTTCTGGCGCTCGCCTTGGTATCGGTTACTGCCTGCGACACAGCTGACACGACCGGGCCCGACTCCACCGGGCAGCCCGGAAGCACTACGGCCGATCAGACCTCCCTACCTCCAGGTTGGTCAGTAGGCTACTTCGAGGACGTCGACAACGGAGGCGCCGAGGCGAAGATCGCGCTCGACGGCGGGGACTACACGCCCGCCAGTCCTGATGGGATGGGCGGCGGGGTTCTGGTCGGGGTCTTCGTGAACGACGATGCCACCCTTATCGTCACAACGGTCTCCACGATCACCGCCCCCTAGGCGCCTCCGTCCGTCGCGTCGCGAGCCACGTACTCTCTCTGGCATTCGTCGACCGCGAGCCCTGCGGTGTTACGCCTCATGTCCGCCAGGATAGCGTCAAATCGGTTCTCCCGTGCGCGCGTACGGGATATGCTCTTCGCACGGCGTGCGTCATTCGGCGTCGTGCGTGCCACACATCCTCACCGAGACCCGGAGTCCACCGTGCCCGAACATCTCGCCCGCGCCTCCACCGACGACCAGCGTGACTCTGCCTACCGTGCCTTCCTCGCGGCCCACCCCGGCTACGACGCCACCGCGATCGACGACCTGCGCTCCCGTGAGTTCGCACGGCTCGACGACCTCGGCCACGTCTACCTCGACTACACCGGCGGCGGACTCTATGCCTCCTCGCAGATCACCTCGCACCACGAACTGCTCGCGGCCGGCGTCTTCGGCAATCCGCACTCCCAAAACCCCACCTCGCTCGCCGCGACCGAACTCGTCGAGCGCGCTCGTGCGGCAGTCCACACCTACTTCAACGCACCTCCGGACGAGTACGACGTCATCTTCACGCACAACGCGAGCGGCGCGCTCAAGCTCGTCGGAGAGTCCTACCCGTTCGGCGAGAATGCGCCCTACCTGCTCGCCTACGACAACCACAACTCCGTGAACGGCATCCGCGAGTACGCGCGGCGGGCCGGCGCCCGCATCAACTACGTCCCGGTGCGTCCGCCTGACCTGTCGCTCGATTCTGCGCTTCTTGAGCGCGCACTTGCCGGGGAGGTCCCTCCCGGCGGACGCGGGCTGTTCGCCTACCCTGCGCAGTCGAACTTCTCGGGCGTGCAGCACACGCTCGAGTGGGTCGACCTCGCTCATGAGCACAGGTGGGACGTCCTGCTCGACAGTGCGGCATTCGTGCCTACCAACCGGCTCGACCTCTCGCGCGTCCACCCGGACTTCGTCTGCGTCTCCTTCTACAAGATGTTCGGCTACCCGACCGGAGCGGGGGCGCTCATCGCCCGTCGCGAGGCGCTCGCACGACTGCGGCGACCGTGGTTCGCGGGAGGCACTATCACGCTCGCCTCCGTTCAGGGCGAGGGCTGGTACCACCTCGCGCCAGGACACGTCGGCTTCGAGGACGGCACGCTGGACTACCTGTGCCTTCCCGCCGTCACGATAGGGCTCGAGCTCCTCGGCAGGGTAGGAATCGACGCCATCCACGACCGTGTCAGTGCGCTCACCGCATGGACCCTCGGCCAGATGAGTTCGCTCACCCACACGAGCGGTGCTCCGCTCGTGCGTATCTTCGGTCCCACCACGCCTGCCGCGCGAGGTGGCACCATCGCCTTCTACCTTCTCGACCCCTCCGGCGCGGTCTACGACGTACGCCGCATCGAGGAGCTTGCGGGAGCCCGGCGGATCAGCGTGCGCACGGGATGCTTCTGCAACCCTGGCGACGGCGAGATCGCCCACGGCATCACCCGCGACGATATGGAGAGTTGCTTCGCCGACGAACAGGTGCCCGTGACTCTCGCCGACTGCCAACGGATCATCGAGGACTCGACCGGCAAGGTGCCCAATACCATCCGCATCTCTTTTGGCCTTGCGTCGAACTTCGACGACGCGCAGGAGTTCCTCACCTTCGCCGAGGAGTTCCGTGATCGGGACTGCCGGGAGCTGGGCTGACCGCACAGTGGTCGGGGCTTGTGCTACACATTCCATTTCGATACTCTGCTACCCTGTTCATATGACAGATTGCTATACAGATTGTTCTGGGTATTGACACTCTGTAAGTTGTAGCGACGTCCCGCGGGGCATGAGGAGGAACCATGATCATCGGAATCCCCAAAGAGATTCTCGTCCGTGAGCGCCGCGTGGCCGCGCTTCCCGATGAGGTCGCGGCCTATGTCGACATGGGCTTTGAGGTACGGATCGAGGCAGGAGCCGGCGATGGATCGCTCCACCCCGACGAGGACTACCGCTCGGTCGGCGCCACCATCGTCTCCGACGCGCAGGAGCTGTTCTCCTCGTCGGACATCGTGCTGAAGGTCAAGCAGCCGCACTTCAACTCCGCGCTCGGCCGACACGAAGCCGAGATGATCCGCGAGGGCGCGATGCTCATCACCTTCCTGCACCCTGCCGCCCCATCGAATCACGACATGGTCCGCACCCTGGCCGCGCGCAACATCACCTCGCTTACCATGGATGGCATTCCTCGCATCTCCCGCGCTCAGAGCATGGACGCGCTCTCATCGATGTCGACCGTGACCGGCTACAAGTCCGTCATCATGGCGACCGCCGCACTTCCGCGCTTCGTCCCGATGATCGGGACAGCGATCGGTGCGACCAAGCCCGCCGAGTTCCTGATCATCGGCGCCGGCGTGGTCGGCCTACAGGCGATCGCGACTGCGAAGCGCCTCGGCGGGATTGTCAAAGCGGTCGACATCCGTGCGGCCGCCCGCGAGGAGGCGACGAGTCTCGGCGCGAAGATCGTCGGATTCGAGGCTCCCGAAGAGTACGCTATCGGCGAGGGCGGCTATGCCGGCGCACTCCCCGCCGAGTGGCTCGCACGCGAGCGCGAGGCGCTTGCTCCCCTGGTCGCCTCGGCGGACGTGGTCATCTTGAGTGCGCTCGTTCCCGGCGAGGTCGCACCGGTCCTGATCACGCAAGAGATGATCGCAGGGATGCGGCCCGGCTCCGTGATCGTCGATGTCTCGGTCGACCAGGGCGGTAACTGCGCCGCCACCGTGCCCGCCGAGGAGACCGTCACAGACGGCGTCACCGTCATGGGATACGTCAACATCCCCGGCTCGGTCCCGGTACACGCGAGCTGGCTCTATGGCAAGAACATGCTCGCGTTCATGAAGAACCTCTTCAAAGAGGGGCCGGGTTCTCCCGACTTCGATGACGAGATCGTGCGGCATACGCTGGTCACTCGCGATCGGGCCATCATCCACACGGGAGCCCTGCACGCGATGGGCGAGCGCTCCGACGCTGTCGCCGCCGGCGCCTAGGGAGGCGACACGATGAACGAGATCATCCTGATGCTCGCGATCTTCGCGGTCACCTCGGCGGTGAGTTACCTGCTCATCTCGCGGGTCCCCCAGCGCCTCCACACGCCGCTCATGTCGTTCACGAATGCGATCTCGGCAGTCACGATCCTCGGCGCACTCCTGCTCTTCGCCGCCGACGGCTCTGCGGCGCTCTCGGGTGTCGAGATCGCCCTCGGCGCTCTCGCCATCGGCCTGGCGGCGTTCAACCTGCTCGGCGGACTGGCCGTGACCGACCGTATGACCGGCATGTTCAAGCGCTGAGTCGATGACCGAACGGGGCATGTGATGACCGACTGGATGGAACTGCTCGTCGACCTGGCCGTGATCGCCGTGTTCATCGGCGGTATCGCTCAGTTCCGCAACCCTGCCGGTGCGCGGAGAGGCAACGCCACCGCAGCGCTCGCACTCGCGATCGCGGTGGCGCTCGTCGTCTCGCGCAACACGATCGGGAACGTCTGGGTCGTTCTCCTCGCCTTCGCGCTCGGCGGCGGGATCGGCTACCTGATATCGGCGCGCATCAGCATGACGCATATACCCGCTCTCGTCGCGTTCCAGAACGGTGCCGGCGGAGGTGCGGCGTGCCTCGTGTCCTTCGTCGAACTCACGCGTGCCGGCGGCGAGATCTCTGCGATCGGCTCGGTGTTCGGCTTCGTGGGGCTGGTGGTCGGCGGCGCGACACTGGCCGGCAGCATAGTAGCGGGCGGCAAGCTGGCGACATGGTTCCGCGGGCGCCCCACCACGCTTCCGGCCCACAACCTGCTTCTGGTACTGCTGATCGCGGTCGTAGCCGTCCTCGCAGTGGTGTCTGGCGGAGCGCAAAGCGGGCAGGCCTCCACGGCTGCAGTCGTCGGGGTCGCCCTAGCCGCGCTTGCACTGGGCTATCTCTTCGCGATCCGCGTCGGCGGCGCGGACATGCCGGTGCTCATCTCGTTCCTCAACACGTGTTCGGGGCTTGCGGCCGCGTTCGTGGGCGTGGCCGTCGGCAACCAGATGCTTATCGCGGCCGGGGCGATGGTCGGCTCGTCGGGGCTCATCCTCACCTTCGTGATGGCACGCGCTATGAACCGCAGGATCGCAAGCATCCTCGTCGGCGGGCGGTTCGCACCTGCACCGCCGGCGATCACAGAAACCGGGGAGGTTCTCCCTCCCGACGCAGCGGCTGACGTCCCGGCCCCGCTCGATTCATCCGAGTCCGTCCCCGCTCCTTCCGCCTCGCCGGTCGAACGCGCCCGCGATGCGCTGGCCGGGGCGAAGTCGGTCATCATCGTGCCTGGCTACGGTATGGCGCTCGCGCAGGCACAGTCCAACGTCGCCGCACTCGCGACCGAGCTGGAGGCTGCCGGCGTGGAGGTGCGCTTCGCCGTCCATCCGGTCGCCGGCCGCATGCCCGGTCACATGCACGTCCTCTTGGCCGAGGCGGACGTCGAGTACGACAAGCTCTTCGAGATGGACGCGATCAACGATGACTTCGCGGATACCGATGTCGCGATCGTCGTGGGCGCCTGCGACGTGGTGAACCCCTCGGCCATCACTGTTGAGAACACGCCGATCTCCGGTATGCCGATACTTAACGTCCACGAGGCCGGGTCGGTCATCGTGTGCAACCTCGACGCAAACCCCGGATACTCCGGGGTCCCCAACCCCCTCTACGACGACCCCGAAGCCATCACGCTCTTCGGCGATGCGAAGGAGACTGTAACGGCACTCCTCGGCTGCCGGGGATAGCCCGGGTAGCGGAGCCCGCACCGCACACACAGCGACCCCTGCGAAGTTCCCGCAAGGGTCGCTCGTTTGTTTCTGTGGCGGAGAGCGAGGGATTCGAACCCTCGATACGAGTTCAAGCTCGTATACACGATTTCCAGTCGTGCGCCTTCAGCCTCTCGGCCAGCTCTCCGTGTGCTCCTCCTCCACCGACGGCGAGATCGGCGAAGAAGCAGCATCCGCGAGTATACCGAGGATGGATGTGCGCAGCAACGCGCACAAACGGGAACACTCTCTACACGACCGGTATTCGACCAATACGGAGTGATCGATGTGAACATCCAAGACTACAAGGACCGACTTCCCGAGGTACGCGATCGGATCGACGAATGGCGCGAGGAGTTGCCAGAGCCCGAGGTCATGGAAACGGTCGCAGGAGCGGCACTTCTTGGCTTCGGCGTGGTGAGCGCAGTCTTCGCTCTCCTGCGCGAACGCCGCAGCAACTGGGCCTGGTTCCTGCCCGCGGTGCTGCTGACCGGCGGTGCCGCACTGCTGATCGCGAGTGGGCTACAGTATCGCGAGAATCGCATCGACCTGGCCGAGGAGACCGTACGGGCGGAACTCGGACGCCTCGATCCGATCGCGCGCGCGAAGGTGATGAAAGACGTCGCCGAAGAGCAGCTGTCGGTCTTCACACGCAGGGGTGCGGACGCAGAGGCGTAGGCGTGGGCCTGATGAACGGCGGGACTACGGCTTAGGAGGCTGTGGTCTCGTCGTTGCTGTGCCCGCCGCGGGAGATCCGGTCGACACCCATATCGATACGGTGGTGCCCCGTGCGGCCACGGTGTCAGGGGCCGGATCCTGGAAATAGACGATGCCGCGAGGGACAGCGGTCGTCGATGCACCGTACGCGACCGTGACCCGGTATCCGGCTCTCCTGAGCAACGCGACTCCGTCAGACTCGGAAAGCCCGAGCGCCTGCGGGACACGCGGACGGCCGTCAGTGGGGCGGGCGGGATCGATCGGGCGGGGAGTCCCACCGGGCGGGGCCCACTCGATGCCGAGTTCGTCGAGATCGGGCCTGGCAGCAGTGTCGTCATCCACACCCGGCTCGCCCTCGGCGAGGAAGAGGTCAACTGTGCTGCCCTTGAGTGCGCGCGCACCGCCCTCGGGACTCTGTCCCGTGACCTCACCGGCGCGACCCTCGACCGAGGGACGTTCGAGGACTTCACCGACCACAAAACCAGCCTCTTCGATGACTTCGGTCGCACGCTGCTCGGGAAGGCCGATCACATCAGGCACGACAGCGTAGCGGGAGAAGAGCCACCAGAGGATGAGAAGCAGAAGGACGACCAGGCCGATCGCAGCGAGGATACCGCGCTTCCGGCGGTCGTCGCCCTCCTCGGCGGAGGCAGCCAGATCCTCGTACTCTGTGCCCTCAAGTGCACTCACGCATGTGTCCTTCCCCCGTGTCACGCCCCGAAATCCTCGGCGAGCCTGACCACCGTTCATTATCACACAGATTCACACGTTCGACAGCAGCGCTCTCCCGGACCGCTTCGTCTGCATCCCCTCAGAGCAAGGGTTCCGGAAGGAATGCCCGGGTGCGGGTATAACATCGTAATGAGTCCCGCAACGACCAAGGAGACGACTGCTATGCGACGACACAACCCGAGCCGCGCGACTTTCGCCCTGGCCGTGGCGGTCGCGCTACTCGTCGCGATCGGACCGGTCGGCTGTGCAACCACTCCCGATGCGGCCGAGCCGCCCGCTCCCGAGCCCACCGTCACCCCCGAGCCCGAAGAGCCCGCCGAGGCGACCTCATTCAACGTCTACTTCGTGCGCGGAGAGCACCTCGGCGTAGGAGTGCGCGAGGTTCCGGCTACCGTGACGGTCGCCGAAGCAGCCATGGAAGCCCTCCTCGGCGGTCCGACCCCTGAAGAGGCCGAGGTTGGACTGGCGACCGAGATACCTGCCGGCACCCGCCTACTCGGCGTTGATATCGCCGACGGAGTGGCGACGGTCGACCTCTCGGGCGACTTCGAGGCCGCCGGCGGCTCGCTGTCGATGCGGTTGCGCGTCGCACAGGTAGTCTTCACGCTCACGCAGTTCGAAACAGTCGATGAGGTCGCGTTCATGCTCGACGGGGCCGGGGTCGAGGCCATCGGCGGCGAGGGCATCATGGTCGCGCCGCCCGTGGACCGCCTCTCCTTCGCCGACAACACCGCTCCCCCGATCCTCATCGAGTCGCCCGCACCCTGGCAGGAGGTCTCGTCGCCGCTGCGCGTGACCGGAATGTCGAATACCTTCGAGGCTAACCTGCTCTACGAGATCATCGATCCGAGCGGACAGATCGTCGAGGAGGGCTTCTCGACAGCGACGTCCGGGAGCGGCGCCTGGGGCACGTTCGACTTCACGGTCCCCTACGAGATCGAATACGAAGGGGTCGGTGCGCTGATCGTCTTCGAAGAATCCGCCGAGGACGGCTCGCGGATCAATCTGGTGGATATCCCGGTCCGCATGGTGGAATGATCGGCGCGGGTCACTCCACCGGGTCGCGGACGATCGGGCAGGTCATGCAGTGGCAACCTCCTCGGCCTTTGCCGAGTTCGGAGCCCTCGATCTCGAGCACTTCGATGCCGGCATCGCGAAGAAGCGCGTTGGTCCGCGTGTTCTTCGAGTAGCCGACCACCACCCCGGGCTCGATGGCGACCACATTGTTCGCGTCGTCCCACTGCTCGCGTGAAGCGATGAAAGCGTCGCCCCCGGTCGGCACCACGCGCAACCTCTCGACTCCGAGGGCGTCGGCAACGGCCTCTAGCAGGCCTGCTTCCTCGGTGATCTCGAAGAGGTCGGCCTTGTCGCCGGGACGCACGCTGTAGACACGCATCGAGTCGAGCACCGGTGCGTATGCCGTCACTGCGTCGTGATCGATGAAGCAAAAGACCGTGTCGAGGTGCATGTACGCTCTGTCGACCGACATGCGGCACGCGATGATGCGCTCGGCGGCTCCTGCGGCAAAGAGCGAGCGCGCGATGTGCTCCACCATGCGCCCCGTGGAACGCTCGCCGAGGCCCACGAGCACCGTCTTGTTGCCGATGGGCATGATGTCGCCACCCTCCAGCGACACCTCCTGGCCGAGGTCCTCCACCGCGAATCGCCCCGAATCGCCCTCGGGTGGGTACCAGAAATCGAACTGCGCCCCGGCAAAGCGGGGATGGTGCCGGTAGATGAGCGAGACGTTGACGACCTCGAGTCTGCGCGCATGCCAGAAGAGTGGCGGCAGCACCACACCTCCGTAGAGCCAGGCACTGGAGTCGCGCGTGAACATGGTGTTGGGTAGCGGCGGCAGCACGAAGCTCTCCGGCTCGGCGAGCACGGCCCCCAGGGAGTAGCGGTTCAACGCCTCTATGTCGACGCCATCGAGCTCGTCGATGAGCAGGCCACCGATCAGTATCTCTGCAAGCCGATCCGATGCCTGATCGAGCAGGTAGGCACGCAGATCGCGGACGAGCGACGGACCGACCGTATAGGAGGAGACGGCACGGGCGACACTTTCGCGCCGTGCGACCTCACTGGCGGTCAGTGTCTCGGCAAGAAGGTCGGAGAGGTGCAGCACCTCGACCCCGCGATCGCGCAGGATGCCGGTGAACGCGTCGTGCTCGGCCTGGGCGCGCTCGACCCACACGAGGTCGTCGAAGAGGAACCGTTCGCGATTGCGGGGAGTCAGTCGTTCGAGCGCACGCCCCGGCCGGTGCACGAGCACCGTGCGCAACCTGCCGACCTCCGAGTGGACCCCGAGACGCTCCATGCGACCTTCCCGTCCGACTTCAACCGCCGAGCCACCTACGAGCGTACCAGATTCATGCGTTCACCTGCGGTCGGAGTCGCACACGGTAGGTGCCGATCCGCACGGAGACCGTGACGTCGCGTTGCCCGGATGCGGTCGGGTCGGCGTCCGGCCGCGCGTGGTACGCACCGGGGCCCATCGCCTCAGCAGCAGCGACGTCCTCGTCGCTCATCGCCACCGTGTACTCGCAGGACTCCTCCCCGGCGAGTTCGAACCACCCGCCAACAGAGGTCTCGAGGCGTTCGGCCTTTCGCTCGTCGACGGTGAGCATGCCTCCCCCCGCGACGAGTTGGGACAGGTGACGCGGTGTCGGCGTGACGACCACCAGCGCCCCACCCGCGACTAGAACACGCGCCATCTCGGCGGCGTTGCGCGGTGCGAAGACATCAAGAACGACCGCAGCGCTCGCAGGGGCGACCGGCAGCTCCCGCCACACGTCGCACACCAGCACTCCTATGCGAGGATGAGCACGAGCGGCGCGGCGGGCCGCATGCTTGGAGATGTCGAGCGCCAGCCCCGCGCGTGGGCCAAGTCCGTCGAGCCCGTCAAGCGCGTTGAGCGCGTGCGCAAGGTAGTACCCGGTGCCTGCTCCGACCTCGATGACGACGCCCTCGAGGCCGTCAGCCGCGCGCATGGCGGCCGACGCGACCCTCTCGGCGATCGGGTCGAAGTGCCCGCGTGCAAGGAACGCCTCACGGGCCGCGACCATCGCAGTGGTGTCGGCCGTGCCGGTGTGCGCGTCGCCCGGGAGCAGGCTCACATATCCCTGACGGGCGACATCGAAGGAGTGACCGCCAGCGCACATAAGCGCCCTGCCAACATCGTCAGGCGCTACGACGACGGCAAGTTCCTGACCACAGTGAGGGCACCGTAGCGCTTCGAGCACGTCCTCGATCACGCCTGTCCCTCCCCTGCCGCCCGGCCCGCGCTTCCACCGCATCATACCGCCTGCCCGAGAAGGAACGCGCACCCCGCGGGAGTAGGGGTACCATGAGGTGAGCACTCCGGTCGTGAGCGCGCGAGAGATGGATCTCCGAGGCCGCTCGCACCCCGCTCGAGGTCTGGCGCCGCCGGGTAAAGGAGCGCCCCTACCAGTTCGGTCACGGCTATCAGTTCAAGAGCGTGAAATGCCGAACTTCTGGTACGACGTGCTGTGGGTCCTACATGCGGCCGCTACGGCCGTAGCACTCACTCGCCCGACGGGCCGTTCGCATCTTTCCCGTCGGCCCGGAGTCCGAGAAGGATCCGCCACGGTCCGGGTGTGCCGAACGGCACGAACGCAACACGGTCTCCCGGCATGATGATGTGGTCCAGGCCGTACGCGGTGTGATTGCAGAAGACCGCCTCGATACCGTCGAGAGGCAGCCCCAGCTCGGTCGCAAGTCTTCTCGCAGGCGCACCGCCTGGTTCGACGCCTGTCTGGACGACCGCGGACAGACCGCGTTGCATCCTCAGGTCGCGCAGGGAGCCGAACATGCGGACAGTAGCGCACTCGGTCACATCCATCGACACTCCTCTCCTGATGGGTTTCTCCCTCAGGTCCTGCAAGGACAAACGTGCACGGCTATCATTGGCAGCATACCGCCCGCTCACCCGGAGGGCCGATGAACCGCAAGGTGACCGCTGCACAGAACGTGAGCCGCATGTGTATGGTGTGCGGCCGCGACAACCCCTGGAGCCTGAAGGCCCGCTTCCTCGAGCTTGAAGGCGAGGAACTCCTCGGCATCTTCGAACCGCTCCAAGAGCACCAAAGCTATCCGGGACGACTGCACGGAGGGATCTCCTCGGCGGTACTCGACGAGACGATCGGGCGTGCGATCACAATGCACGACCCGCGAGCGTGGGGTGTGACGGTCGAGCTTTCCGTGCGCTATCGCAAGCCGGTCCCTCTCGATGAAGAGATCCGCGCGGTCGCACGCATCACGAAAGACTCCGGGCGGCTCTTCGAAGGCACCGGTGAGATCGTGCTCGCTGACGGGACCGTGGCGGTCGAGGCGCGTGGCCGGTTCATGCGTATTCCGATCGACCGTATCGCCGAGGGGGACTTCCACTCCGAATGGTTCGAAGACGTTCGCGACCGCCCGGACATCGTCGATCTGGGGTAGGCTTTACGGGACCATTCGAAAAAGGTGAGACGATGGCGAAACGACGCACGATCAGTTACCGGGACACCGCGCGTCTCGCGGTGGTGGGCGGCGTAGCCTCTGTGCTCGCAGTCGGGGCACGACTCGCCCTGCCGGCCGCCGGAGACCCCCTCCCGTGGCTGGATTCGACACTCGGAACGCTGGGAATCGTCGCGTGGTTCCTCGGAACGGCTGCGGGAGTGCTTGCCGTCTCCACCCCGTATCGTCGTACCGCCGTCGTAGGCCTCGTGCTGTGCGGTGTGGCACTCATCGGCTTCGCCGTGTTATTCGTGACCAGCGGCGCACTCGCCCAGGCCGCCTGACGGGTATCAACTCACCACAAGACGCCTGCCGTAGGAGGTTGCCGTGTACCGCCTGATAGCCCTCTTCCTGCTCGTCGTCATGCTCCCCCTGCTCGGTGCCGGCTGCACAGCCCCGACGGACGGCGCCGAGCCCGGCGCCGACGGGCTCCACTCGATCGTTCCCCAGGTCACCGGCCTGAGCGAAGCCGACGCCGCCTCGGCACTCGCCGAGGCCGGATACGGTGTCGGCTCCGTCACCGAGCGCGCCTCCGGGGACACCGCGAGCGGTCAGGTCATCGAGCAAGACCCGATAGCCGGAACGTCTGCCGCGCGCGATTCGCTCGTCGATCTGGTGATCGCGGAGTGACACCTGGTGAGTAGAGCCTCTCTCGCAAAGATCGCCACGGGCGCATCCCTCGCTGTCGTGCTGCTCACGGGGGCGGCCGGATGCGACGTCGCCGGCCTCGTTGAGCTACCTCCCAGCGTCGTCTACCCCGGCATCGAGCCGGTCGCCGACGCGTCACCGATGCCGAACGCCACCTTCTCGTGGGCTTTCGAAGGGCAGACCGTGCGCATGGAGGTCCCCGTCGACGGCGCCGTTCTCGAGGGTGCCCGCCGCGCTCCCAAGACCGTGCTCGCGTTTCGCGAGATCACCGAGACGGAGTGGATCCCCGACTACTACCGTGCGTTCATCGAGGAGTCGCATCAGGAACCGCTCTACGAGGCGCTTCTCGTCAACTTCCGCTCACTGCGACAAACGCTCGGGCTCGACGACGACCGCTACGCCGAGCTCATCGTCTCGTTCGCGCAGACGCTGCCGTACCGGACCGACCCGGTCGACCTCGAGCCGAAGTTCCCGATTCAGACCGTCGGCGACGGAGATGGGGACTGTGACGACAAGACGCTTCTCGCGGCCGCGCTGCTCGCGCGCGAGGGCTACGATGTCGCGATTCTGCTCTTCACTCCCGAGGAGCACGTCGCGCTCGGCATGCGCAGCGACGGAAGCACCTATGGCGCCTCGGGTTACGCGCTCGTCGAGTCGACCTCGCCGTTGCTCTTCGGCTGGGTGCCCGACAGTCTGGAAGGGCCGAGCGGTGACATCATGCTCACCTCTGAACCGATGGTAGTGCGGATCGGCGACGGGGATCGCGCATACGGTTCCGGCCGTCAGACAGATGCCGTACGCACCCACCTTGAGAACGCGATCGCACGCGCGGAAGAACTCAGCGCGCGTATCGACGGACTCGACGCGGCTTTACGGAGCAAGAAGGCCGAGATCGACTCGATGCGATCTCAGATGGACCGGCTCTCCTCGGCGGGCGACGTCAGCGGCTATAACGCGCTCGTGCCCCGCCACAATGCCCTGACCGAGGAGTACAACGCTGCGGTAGCCGAGCGCAACGCCGTTCTCGACGAGCTCAACGCGGCCGCCAAGATCACCGAGCGGATCGCTGACGGGCAGACCGACCGGGCGGGCCTGGTCCGGGAGTTGCAGATAGCTGGCACGTGAACGCGTATGCTACGACATGACGGCACCGACAAGACAGGCGAGGTGACAGCAGCATGAAGGACCCACTCGATGCGCTCGACAAGCGGCTCATCGGCCTGTTCGCCTCCGATGCGCGCATGCCGATGGCCGAGGCTGCGACCCGGGCTGGCGTCGCGCGTCCGACCGCTGCGTCGCGCGTCAAGTCGCTTCTCGAGCGCGGGGTCTTGCGTTTCGCCGCACTTGTCGACGCCTCCCGCGCCGACGACCTCACTATCGCACTCGTCGGCCTCAAGCTCGATCAGTACCGACTCGACGAGTCCGTGAAGAAGATCGCTACGCTCGATGAGGTCAGCTGGGCGGCTGTCGTCACCGGTCGCTACGACATCATCGCGCAGATCGTGACAGACAACGGGATGCCCGGCCTCTACGACTTCCTCGACCGCTCCCTACTCGAGGTGGGCGGGATCGCCTCCTCTGAGATGTTCGTGGTCATGAAGGCCACCGGAAAGTGGTCGTCTCTCCCGCCGGGCCTCCTGCGCGAATGGGTCGACCCCGGGCAGGACTCTCCCGCCTAGGCCTGGCACGCTGCCGCGCACGATTCGGGTATGAACTCTCGTGTCGTCTCGTGTCGTCACACGCCCATCCGAAGGGGTCCCATGTCCGCACACACCGACCTTATCGCCATAGACACGCTCCGGTTCCTTGCCGTCGACATGGTCCAGCAGGCCAACTCCGGACACCCCGGCATGCCCATGGGCGCCGCACCGATGGCCTACACGCTCTGGGACCGGTTCTTGCGCTTCGACCCGGCTGATCCCGCATGGCCCAACCGCGACCGCTTCGTGCTCTCCGCGGGACACGGCTGCGCGCTGCTCTACTCGCTCCTCCACCTCACCGGCTACGACCTGCCGATGAGCGAGCTCGAGTCGTTCCGCCAGTGGGGCAGCCGCACACCGGGTCACCCCGAGCATGGATTGACGCCGGGCGTCGAGGCGACGACGGGGCCCCTCGGTCAGGGCTTCGCCAACGCGGTCGGAATGGCGCTCGCCGAGGAGTCACTCGCGGCGCACTTCAACCGTCCCGGCCACACGGTCGTCGACCACCACACATACGTGCTCTGCAGCGACGGGGACCTGATGGAGGGCGTATCCGCCGAGGCAGCCTCGCTCGCCGGCCATCTCGGCCTCGGGAAGCTCATCGCACTGTGGGACGACAACCGCATCTCGATCGAAGGGTCGACCGACCTCGCGTTCACCGAGCACACGGTGTTGCGCTTCGAGGCGTACGGTTGGCACGTCGAGCGGGTCGCTGACGGCACCGACGCCGAGGCGATCGAGGCTGCGATCAAGGCTGCCAGGCGCGTGACCGACCGACCGTCGTTCATCGCGATCCGTACCGAGATCGGACACGGCAGCCCGGGCAAGCAGGGCAGCGCGTCGGCGCACGGGGAACCGCTCGGAGTCGACGAGGTCCGGCTCACCAAGGAGTCACTCGGCTGGCCGCTCGAGCCGGCATTCCACGTACCAGACGAGGCTCTCGCGCACTTTCGCACGATGGGCGCCCGTGGCGCCGATCTGCACGCGGCCTGGCAGGAGCGCTTCGGGAAGTACCGGGATGAGTACCCCCAGCTCGCTGCCGAGTTCACACGCCGCATGCGCGGAGAGCGGGCTCCCGGTTTCGACGACGCCCTGCCGGTCTTCACCGCGGGCGACGGGGCGCTTGCGACGCGTGAGGCGAGCGGGAAGGTGATGAACGCTCTGGCTGACAGCGTGCCTGAGCTCATGGGTGGCTCGGCGGACCTCGCTCCGAGCACCAAGACGCTCCTGACCGGACTCGGCGACTTCAGCGACGACCAGCGCGATGGCCGCAACCTGCGCTTCGGTGTGCGCGAACACGCGATGGGCTCGATCGTCAACGGCATGGCGTACCACGGAGGCTTCGTGCCGTACGGCTCGACGTTCCTGATCTTCTCGGACTACATGCGCCCCCCTATCCGACTGGCGGCACTCACAGGCCTGCACGTGGTGCACGTGTTCACGCACGACAGCGTCGGACTCGGCGAGGATGGGCCGACCCATCAGCCGGTCGAACATCTCGTCGCACTCCGGGCGATACCGAACGCGGTGCTCCTGCGTCCGGCCGACCCCAACGAGACGGCCGCGGCCTGGCGTGTGGCGCTCACCGAGAGCAACCGGCCGGTTCTGCTCGCACTCTCGCGCCAGAAGCTGCCGGTCCTCGACCCGGTTGAGTTCCCGGGCGTTGCAGAGGGTGTCGCGCGCGGTGGCTACACTCTCGCCGACGCCGCCCGCGGCGCCGCGCCGCGGGCGGTCGTCATCGCATCCGGCTCCGAGGTACACGTCGCACTCGCAGCCCGCGAGACTCTCGCAGCTGCGGGCATCCCGGTACGCGTCGTGAGCATGTGCTCGACCGGCCTCTTCGCCGAGCAGGCCGAGGAGTACCGGCGCTCGGTCGTGCCGGCAGACGTGCCGGCCGTTAGCATCGAGGCCGGCGTGACCCTGGGTTGGCGCGGCTATCTGGACAGCGCCGGACCGGATAGCGCGATCACAGCGCTCGGCATCGACCGCTTCGGCGCGTCTGCGCCCGGCGACACGGTGATGCGCGAGTTCGGCATGACGCCAGAGGCGGTCGTCCAGGCCGTCAGGGCCGCACTCGCCTAGCCGAGGAACCGCCGCACCAGCGCGGCCTGCAGCACCAGGCTGGCTGCGGTCGTGTCCTGCCCGGAATCGAGCGCCTCGCGTAGTCGGCGTATAAGTGCAAGGTACTCGGGGTCGGGCTCCCAGTCGAAGCCCGCGCGCAGGAGCGCGTCGCGCAGCCCGGGAGCAACATACGGTCCCTCGAGGTCCGCGTGGTTGAGCGCCTCGGCGATCTTCGCATCGAGTGAAGGATACACCTCGCGCACGAACTCGAGGTCCTGTTGCGAGAGCGCCTCGAACGCAAGCAACTCCGGCGGCATGCCGGCCGAGTAGAGAGAGCCGGTGAACGAGATGGCGCGGGGCAGCGTGACGCCTTCGACCTTTCGTGCATAGCCGAACAGCCCGATGTGCAGCTTGCGGGCACGTCGCGCCGGAATGTGCTTGGCGAACGCGTTGATCGTCTCGGCGAGCTCGAGCAAGCGCGCCCGGTAGACCTCGCTATAAGCCGCCATGATAGGCGCCGCTCGCTCTGCGTCGATCTCGCGTGCCGGACCGATCTCACGGGCGCGGAGATGTCCGATGGCGGCGCGGACCTCCTCGGGCGGGTAGTCGTACTTGAACGCCGACTGGATCGAGAAGGTCACCACGCTCGGGTACTCGCGCCCGACCCGCTCGGCAGTGCGCGGCGAGAGGCCTCCTCGGAACGGCGCCGACCCCATGCCGAGGATCGGGTGCATCCGCACGCCGGACTTCGCCGCGAGCGCGTCGAGATCGGCCAGCGCGATCTTGTTCGCGAGCGCCGCAGACACGAGCCCGTAGTTCATCGCGGTATCGGAGCGCGCAAGGAAGACCCTCTGGTCGGCGACGTCCTTGTCGGCGAGGTAGTCCTCGACGATGTCGGCGGCCCCGAGCATGCTCGGCAGGTCCTCGAAGAGCGGGATGACGTCGATGCGATCTGGCCCCGACTCGCCCACCCACTGGGCGATGGTGAGATCGCCGTCACGGAAGCGCTCGTGCTGGCGATCGTGGATGAAGCGGTGGTAGTACTGGTAGATGCGGTCGATGCACTTCGCCGAGGTCGTCATCGGCAGTATGACCTCATGGATCGGGGTCACTTCGCGACCGTAGAAGAGGCGCGCGGCGTCATAGGAACGCGGGATGGACTCGAGCGTCTCGAGCAGCACCTTCGCCTCGGCGGTCTCTACGGTGGGGTTGGGCACGCGCAACGTGAGGTTCACCGTCTCGCCCAAGACGTTCTCGCGGAAGTACGGCTCGTAGAAGGAGAGGAGCTTCTTGACGACGTAGGTGTCGATCTCTTTTCCCTCGACATCCCACATCTGCTCGTCGCAACCGAGATGCGAGTACGCGTAGTAGGCCTCGCGGATCTCGTCCTCTCCGGCAAGCACGGGCGAAGACGAGAAGAACGGAATGGTGGCGTTGTCGGGGTGCTGGGTGCTCATGCAGCGCGGGACGGTGCGCATAGGGGTCTCCTCGGCGGGTCGAGTTGCGGGGTGTAGATTGAGTGTTCCCATCAGGGCGGCGTGTGTCACCGGATACGGGCGCAGACATGCCGATGCCCCGCACGAAGCGGGGCATCATCGTGCGGTCCGCCCGCAGCGGACCCTACCTCTTGGCGCCGAGGAGTTTCTTGGCGCCCGAGCCGAGCGGGATGCGGTGACTCTTGGGCCTGAGCACCTCCGCGGCCTTGGGAAGGCGCACCTCAAGCACGCCGTCCGTGTAGTCGGCGCTGACCTTCTCCGGGTCCACGCCCTCGGGAAGCACGAGCGAACGCTCGAACGAACCGAAGCTCCGCTCGCGGATGATCCAGCCCTCGTCGCTCTTCTCGGTCTCGGACTTCCGCTCACCCTTGATGGTGAGCACGCCGTCGGTGACCTCGACGTCGATGTCCTCCTCCTTCAGGCCGGGCAGCTCGGCGTGGACGACCATGTCATCACCGGTCGTACGCACGTCGATCCTCGGCATCCATGCGACGCCGCCCTGGGCGCCGTCGCCGCCCTGACCGATGCCGAGACGGCCGAAGAGACGGTCCATCTCCCGCTGCATCGTGAGCATCTCGCCAAACGGGTCCCAACGCATTATCGCCACTGTTCTCACCTCCCTTACATCTAAGTCAATCGCTATCAGATATTGCTGCCTGCGTCTCCTATATACCAAGGGTTTGCAAGAACTAAACGGCCGCTCAGACACGGTACGGTATCATCGACTCATGACTACCGCAGCGCATCACGAAATCCGCGACATATTCCCTCCCGGCTCGGTGGTCCTCGGCCCCATGGCCGGCATCACCGAGGCGCCGTTCCGCGGCATCTGCAAACGCATGGGCGCGACGCTCACCTACACCGAGATGGTCAGTGCGCTCGGCCTGCACTACAACCCCGACGCTGCGATCTCCCGGTCGCTGCTGACGTTCTCGGCCGAGGAAGTGCCCTGCGCCGTCCAGCTCTTCGGCCACGATCCACAGATCATGGCCGAGCAGGCGGCCGGCATCGTGGAGCGCTACGGCGCTGACGTGGCGCTCATCGACATCAACATGGGATGCCCGGTGAGCAAGGTCGTCTGCAAGGGTAGCGGAGCTGCGCTGATGCGAACTCCCGAACTCGCGGCGACGATCGTACGCGAGGTCTCCTCGGCGTGCGAGCTGCCGGTCACCGTGAAGTTCCGCAGCGGCTGGGAGGCTGGTGAACGCAACGCGGTGGTGTTCGCCCGCGCGATGGAGGCCGCCGGTGCATCGGCGATGTGCATCCACGGCCGGACCCGCTCGCAGTTCTACAAAGGCCGCGCCGACTGGGAGACGATTGCGGCTGTCAAAGCAACGGTCGACGTTCCCGTGATCGGCTCCGGCGACGTGTTCTCCGCAGGCGATGTCCTCGCGATGTTCGAGCGCACCGGAGTCGACGGCGTTATGGTGGCCCGGGGCGCCCAGGGCAATCCGTGGATCTTCCGGGAGGCCCGCGCGCTCATCGACACCGGCGAGGCGATGGATCCTCCCACCGCATTCGAGCGTATCGACATGGCCCGCGAGCACGCGGCCGCGCTGGTGGCTTTCGCAGGCGAGCGTGCGTTCGCGCGTATGCGCAAGCACGTTGCGTGGTATATCTACGGCATGCCCGGCGCCACCCGGATGCGCGAACGGGTCAACCAGACCGAGAGTCACGCAGCCCTCGATGCGCTGCTCCTCGAGTATCGGGAGTACGTTGCAGCCCGCTTGACATGACCGCCGGACGCGACAGAAGGATGGTGCCCCATGCATAGCGACGTCGTACTCACCGTGACAGGACCCGACCGGATCGGAATCGTCGAGACGGTCACTGGCGTGCTCCTCGGCCTGGGGGCGAACGTGGAGACGAGCCGGATGGCCCGCCTCGGTGGCGAGTTCGCCATCATCATGCTCGCAGCGGTCCCGGACGCCTCCGCCGAGGCCTTGAAGACGGCTTTCGAGGATCTGGTCGCCGAAGGCTACCGCACGACCGTTGTCCCGACCGGCCGCGAGACGGGCACCGCGCTGCGCGGCTGGATGCGCTACCGCATCGAGGTGCACGGGGCCGACCACGAGGGCATCGTCCACGAGATCGCGCGCGGGCTGTCCGCACGCGGCATCAACATCGAAGCGATGGACACCGGCACGAGTCCCGCACCGGTCACAGGTACCACACTCTTCTCGATGATCGCCGTAGTCGCAGTGCCGCCGGACCTCGCCGAGCCGCTCTGGACCGCCGACCTTCACGAGGCCGGACGCCAGGCCAACGTCGGCGTGGTGGTGACACCGATCGACGCGGGGTAGCGCCCTCGCGCCCGGAAGGGGGCTCCGTGACGGCCGACATGAGGCGGCCACTGCTCCATCCTCAAGGGTGGTTGCAGAAGTACTCTTGGGTGCCGAGGCCGATGCGCCTGCATCGTGGTCCGGGGCCTGTCGCCGGCCCTCGTCGTCACCGATGGACTCGATCAGTAGGTGGTACCCGCGCTCATGGCCGGATGAGTTAATCCGGCCATGAGCAGAGGGCTTCATACACCACTTGACGGGACGTGGCCTTCCCTACAGAGGCACGACGACAGGCACCCCGTTGAGCGTAGGCACGCTCACGGGCACGCCGTACACGTGACCGACGTTGTCCGGGGTCACCACCTCCGCCCCGCCCAACGCGAACACCTTGCCGTCCGCAAGGAACAGGAATGCATCGGCGTAGCGCAGCGCGAGGTTAAGATCGTGCATCACCGCGATGACGGCGACACGCTCCTCGGCGGTCACCCGCTTGACCGTTTCGAGCACCTCGAGCTGGTTACGCAGGTCCAGGCTGCTCGTAGGCTCGTCGAGCAGAAGGACGCGCGGCTCCTGTGCAAGCGCCCGCGCGATGGTGGTCTTCTGCAGCTCGCCCCCGGAAAGTTCGTCGAGATAGCGGCGGGAGAGATCCTCGAGTTCGAGCCGCGAGATCACGCGGCGCACCACCTCGTGGTCGTGGCGCGAAGCGTCCCACCGGATGTGCGGTTTGCGGCCGAGCAGCACGGCGTCGTAGACGGTCATCCTGCCACTCTCGGTGCGCTGCGCGACGTAGCCGAGCCGCTGCGCGACCTGGACACGGGTGAGCCGACGCAGGTCATGCTCGTCTACGAGCACGCTACCGTCGCGCGGCCGAAGGATGCGGTTAAGACATTTCAGCAGCGTGGACTTGCCCGCACCGTTGTTGCCGAGCACGGCGAGGAACTCGCCGGGGGCGACGTCGAAGCGGACTCCGGCGAGCACCGGCTCGCTCCGGTACGAGAACTCGATTCCGTCAGCGGTGAGGATCATCGCGATCCCCTCCTTCCCACGAGCAGGTACAGGAAGAGCGGTGCACCGAGCAACGACGTGATCGCACCCACCGGCAGCACGACCGGCGAGATGACGGTACGCGCGACCGTGTCCGACACGAGCAGAAGCAGTGCCCCCGCGCATGCCGAGGCCGGCAGCACGAAACGGTAATCGTTGCCGAGCACCCGCCGCACGAGGTGCGGTCCAACGAGCCCGATGAAGCCGATGATGCCGAGGAACGCAACCGCACCGGCGGTCATGAGCGAACTCACGAACATGCCTTCGAGGCGCACCCGCTCGACGTCCACCCCTAACCCCTCGGCGGCCTCGGTACCGGCCTCGAGCGCGTTGTAGTCCCATCGGCGAAACATCGTGTAGACAAGCCCGGCGGCGGTGATCGCCGCCATGATGGAGAGGTCGCGCCAGGACGCCCGACCGAGGTCGCCGAAGGTCCAGAACACGACAGCGGCGACCTGGGTGTCCTCGGCGAAGTACTGGAGCAGGACCGTGAGCGCGGCGAAGAGCGAGCCGATCGCCACTCCGGTGAGCACGACCGTCTCGGGCGCGGCGCTTCGAAACCGGGCGACCCCGACGATCACCACGGTCGCTGCGAGCGCGCCGGTGAAGGCGAACGCGGCAACGGGAAGGGCCGCGTTGACGCGTACCGCGCCTGCGATGAGGTTCTGGGTCGCACCGGCTCCCAACCCGATGATGGCGAGCGCTGCCCCGAAAGCAGCGCCCTGCGAAATGCCGAGCGTGAACGGAGAGGCGAGCGGGTTTCGCAGCACGTTCTGCATCACCGCACCCGAGACGGCAAGCCCCATGCCCGCCACAACTCCGACGAGAACCCGCGGGAGCCGTATGTTCCAGACGATGACGGTGTTGACGCCCTCTTCGAGTCGGAGCAGCGCGCGCACGACGTCGACGGTCGACAGATCCGCAGCACCCGCTCCGACGGCGAGTACCGCGACCACAACGGTTGCCCCGAAGAGCCCGGCCGTGACAAGCGCCTTGCGCAGCGTGAACTCCCGGTAGGCTGCGTAGGAGTCTTGTGTGTGCACTGCCACAGGAGCCCGCCTACTCGCCGTCCGCCAGCAGGTCGATGGTGCCGAACCCGCCCCCGTATACATCGGCGAGCTGGTCGTGGAGTGGCGTCCCGAGCAGGTGCTCGGAGATCTCGTCGAGCTTAGCGGCAGCATCGACGTCGGCGAACTCGTCAGGGAAGAGCACCGTGCCCGCGTAGTAGCTGTTCGCCAGTGCGGTCTCGATGTTCGTCCAGTAGTTGTTGAAGGGTATCTGCGCATGTACCCTGCCCCCATGTACCGCACCGAGCGCATCGTAAAAGCCTCGGTTGGCCGAGATGTCCTCGAGCACGAGCGGCAGGCCGCCGCGGTCGATGAACAGGTAGTACGGGTCCCACTCGAGCAGCTGCTCCTTGTCGATCATCACGCTGCCCTTCTGGTCGAGCGAAGCGGTGACGCTGTTCGCCCCGATCGCAGCGAAGGGCGGGTACTGGCCCTGCGTGCTCTCTATTCCCTGGGGTCCCTTGAAACTGATTGCCCCTGCGTATGCCGAAGGCCGCTCGGCGTCCGGAACCTCCGCGCCGCGCGCACCGAGGTCGTCTATGGCGTCCCGCACGAAGCCGACGACTTCAGCGGCTCTCGACTGCACGCCGAGCACCTCGCCGATGAGTTCCACCGATTCGAAGAGTGCCTCGTCGAAATTGCCGAGGTCCCCATAGGTGACCACGAAGACGGGGATGCCGGTCGCGGCTTGGAGCTTGTCCGCCGCATCCCTGTCGACGATCTGCGCAATGAATATCACGTCCGGTCCGGCAGCGAGTATCCTTTCGGCGTCGGGAGTGGAGTCAGGCCCGCCCTGCCCGATGACCGGCAGCTCAAGCAGTTCCGGGTAGGCGAGCAGATACGGCCGTTGGATCGGCGGCCGCGTCTCGATCTCCTCGATGCCGATGACCCGATCGACCGCACCGACGTAGCAGAGCAGCCTCAGTGTTCCCGGTCCGAGGGCGACCACCGAGTCGATGCTATCGGGGACCTCGACCGAACGGCCAGCGAGGTCGGTCACCGTGACCGCTGTGCCCGGCTCCGCAGGCGCCTGGACACGCTCTTCAACTGCGCTGGTGTCCCCGCATCCGGCAAACAGCGTCGTTAGCAGTCCGATCGCCACTAGCGCGGCGATAGTGCGCATTTTCGTCATCGTTCGCACCCCTTCCACATGTCCACAGGTCTACTCGTTGATCTCCCAGCCACGTCCATGCCGCGTGGAGCATGGAATACAGCACGGGGCGCCCCCAAGCACCCGGCTGCGTGGCTCCATGACACCCTCGCCACAGACCGAGCAGACCGCCGACTCGAAGATGCGCGCCTTTGGCGGCAGGTCCACCTCCACCTCTGCGACGCTGGCGAAGCGCTCCTCCGGCAACTCAGCAAGCGCAACAGACTGTTCGATATGGCGTTCCCAGAACAGTGCCCGCTCGTCCTCGGTCGCCCGACCTCCCATCACGCGCTCACGCAGCGTAGCGTGTTCGGCATCGGTCTCGAACGCGTCCGGGCGCATGACGACCCTCACACCGGCTCCGGTGTCTCGTCGTGCGAGCGTGAAAGCTTGCTTGCCGTAGTCCTTATAGATCAGGTTGCCCTTGCCCATGGTGCACCCGGTAAGGAGCTGGAAGGCGTCCACACCGCACGCGTCGTTCTCGACTATGCCGACGAGCTGTTCATCGGAGCCGGGGGAGACGCCGAGTCGCTCCATCGCGATCGTTGCGGCGCGGTATCCCATGGTCAGCCCGGGACAGAGATGGCCGTGGAAGTCGACGGCCGCCCGGAAATCTCCCGGGAGACGATCCCGGACCGCAGCATCGAGCCGCTCTGACGCTGGTGCGGGCGGTGGCGTGTCGCTTGTCCCGGAGGTATGTGCGTCCACGGAGTCCCCCTTCTCTCAGCACCCGTGTTACGCATCTGCAACACGTGCTACCCAGTGATCGGGGACACCGTAACACGAATCCTGAAATCGTGTAAAGAAGACCTCCGAGGCAGTCGACGGTCAGTCGCGCGCCATAAGGTCTTCACCTCGGCCAGATCGTGGAGCCCGCCATGGTGTCCTGCAATGACCGGAGCAAGGACGCCGAAAACGTCCTCGAGCAACGCAGCTGCGGTATTCCTGAGGTGGCGGTCCAGCCGCTGCCAGTCCCCCTTCGGCAGGCCGAGTGTGGGCCCAGTAGTCGCCCAATTCAGAATCCCCCTCGCTAACCGAGCATTGGTCCCACAATACTCGGGGAGGCTAGACGCCTCGGACTCAGGCGGTGGACGTCCCCGGCCCACCCTCGCAGCCCTCCCATAGCTCGCACGCCCACTCGCCGCAGATCGTCGCGCGGTGGGCCCGGGGCAACAGGCAGCCGGTGTCAGGGTGGCAGAACTGGCACTTGCGCGTGTCGACCCAGCCGGGGAGCGCGGCGCGGTACGCCGCGCCCTTCGGAGTCGGCAGATGGCTCACCCGGGGGTCGTGCAGCGGATCGACGCCGGCCTCTCCCGCTACCATTGCGCCATCCTCGGCGATGCGCAACGCCCCGCTCGTCACGAGACGCTCTGTCCACAGCGCGATATACTCCGGCAGCCATCCCTCGCCGATGTAGACGCCCTCCTCGTCGTGAGCCAGATACAGAGCACAGCACAGCCCACCGCACTCGTTGCACAGCTCAAACGAATCGATGTCGTTGGGGTGGGAGGTCATCGTGCTCGACCGCCCCTCAGAACTCGCACTCCTCGAGCTTCTCGAACACCACGCCCACCCGTGCGAGGAACGCCCACGGATCGAAGATCTCGTCGAACTGCTCGGCGCTGAGCGGACACTCCGGATCGGCCGCCAGAAGCTCGCGATAGGTCGCCCCCTCGCGCGCTTGCTGGATGTCGTCCCAGACCTCCATCGCGTTGCGCTGCACGATCGCGTAGGCCGCCTCGCGCGTGATGCCCGTATCGACGAGCGCGAGCAGAACACGGCTTGAGTAGATCAGTCCGCGTGTGGATTCGAGGTTCGCCCGCATCCGCTTTGGATAGAGCACCATCCCGTCGAGGATCCATTCGAGCTTCGCCAGCAAGTAGTCGAGTGCGATCGTCGAGTCCGCAAGCACCACACGCTCTGCCGAGGAGTGCGAGATGTCGCGCTCGTGCCACAGCGCCACGTTGTCGAACCCGACCTGCGCGTTTGCCTTCACGACGCGCGCAAGCCCACAGACCCGTTCGGCGGTGATGGGGTTTCGCTTATGCGGCATCGCGCTGCTCCCCTTCTGCCCGGCGGCGAAGGGCTCCTCGGCCTCGAGGGTGTCGGACTTCTGCAGGGCGCGGACCTCGGTTGCGATCTCCTCGGCGGTGGCCGCCACGGTCGCCAGCACCGCGAGAAGCTGCGCATGACGGTCGCGCGGGATGACCTGGGTGGAGAGCGGCTCAGGCGCCAGCCCAAGCTTCTCGCAGACGTAGCGCTCGACGAACGGGTCGATGTTGCTGTAGCTGCCGACCGCACCGCTGATCGCACCGACAGCAACGACGTCGCGGGTTCGCGCGAGGCGCTCCTCGGCGCGCTTCATCGCCCAGGCCCAGCGGCCGAACTTCATGCCCATCGTCATCGGCTCGGCGTGGATACCGTGCGTGCGCCCCACGCAGAGCATCTCGCGAGTCTCAAGCGCGCGACGCTTGCAGATCGCGCCGATGCGGCGCACGTCGGCAAGCAGGATATCGACTGCCTGCATCATCTGATAACACAGCGCGGTGTCGCCCAGGTCGCTCGAAGTCATGCCGTAGTGCACCCAGCGGCTCGGCTTGGGGTCACCCCCGGCAAGGCCGGCGTCGATGTGCTCGGCCATGTTGGTGAGGAACGCGATGACGTCGTGATTGGTGGTGCGCTCGATCTCGTCGATTCGCTCGACCTCGAAGGCAGCCGTCGCGCGGATATGTGCGGCCTCCTCGGCCCCGATCCCGACATCGCCGAGTTCCGCCTGCGCCTCACAGGCGAGCACCTCGATCTCGCGCCAGATGTCGAACTTGTTCTCGAGCTCCCAGATACGGGCCATCTCGGGACGGGAGTAGCGGGGGATCATCGGTGAGGACTCCTCGGCGTCGCGTGGACTGATCGCCTCACATTATCGCCGAGGAGACGAATCCGGTCATCCCATCCAGCTCGGGCCGCTCCCGCCTCCGTCGCCGCGCCCCTGTTCGCGAAGACGGATGCGCTCCTCGCGAAACGCCGCTCCCGGGTCGCCCGGCTCCAGCGTGGCCCTTCCGAACGCATCGACTACCTCGCCGAAGAACGTCTCAGCGTACTCTGCCCTCCAGTCATCGAGGGAGAGGTAGAAGACCGGCGAGAACGACAGTCCCATGTCCCCGACGAGTTCTATCACGTTGTTGAGAAGTGTCGTGCGCTCCATGGCGAGGTCGACGATGTCGGGGTTGAGGAAGTCCTCCCCGCAGTCGCACGGCATCCACATACAGGTGGCGCCTTCGCTGCGGATCACGATGTCGTAGCAGTAGTTACCCTCGCCGAGGAGCACTATCGTGTAGTCGCCGGCAGGATCCTCGTAGTCGCGCTCCCAGCCGCTGCCGAGCCGGGTCAGAGCGGACACGCGCGCCAGGGTCGCGAAGTCGACGGCCATCGATATCGGGCAGCGCGGCAGCTCCTTGATCGCTTCACGGATGTTCGCTCCGGTGACGAGCGACTTCTCGGGGACCTTCTCGCCGAGGAGCCCCACAGCAAGGCTGGCCTCGACCCAGGAGGTGGCGTTGAACACTATCCGCATCAGATCGGGGTCGGAGCTGTAGTAGGAGCGGATCTCGTCCACGAGCCGCGGGATCGTTCTCATGGGGCGTCGCCTTGTCGGTAGGGTGCACACGCGTGGTACCGTTGGATATCGGCAGCCTTGGGCAGGAACACAAGGGTCGGTGCGCCGGGCGGACAGCTGGCGTGCGGCGTGCTAGTCTCCTGGCCGAGACATCGGAGTCTGCTTCACGTTCCGAGATGAGAGAACGAACATGGGTCGATCAGACACATACGAGCAGCACCGTCGCTACGCCCCGGCACCCGTCGGGGCCGAGACCGACATCGATTGGGAAGCGTCCGGCGTAGTCGGACTACTCCGGGAGGCCGGTCTGCGTCCTACCCCTGCCCGTCGCTGGATCGTGGCCCTTCTGCGCTCGGTACGGGTTCACCCGACCGTTGACGAGCTGCAGCGCCTTCTGCACGACCTCGATCACGAGATCAGGCAGGCCACCCTCTACCAGAGCCTCGCCAAGCTCGCCGATGCCGGTGTGGTGTCGAGTTTCGTAGACGGGCAGGGCCTGCTTCGTTTCGACGCGAACGTCGGCACCCACCCTCATCTCATCTGCACCTCCTGCGGCCGCATCGCAGATCTCGAGCCTTCTCGGGCCGAAGAGCGCCGCATCGGGGGACTCGCCGCAGACCTCACCCGCGACCATGCCGGCTGGCTTGTCGCCGAGACCCGCATCGAACTGCGTGCCTTGTGTCCCGCCTGCGCGGATCGCGGGTAGGGGCGGTTCCCGATCGATCGTGCCCCGGCTGACTTCCGGCTGCTCTTGACGGATACCTCCCGTCCGGTAAACTACTAACGTCTTGCACTATCTCATAATGATTATGAGTTTGAGTTCGCGCGCTGGCGGCAATGAACGAGAGACATCCTCAGACCTGGAAAGGAGCGACCGCCCCTATGAGCATCAAGGGAACCCGCACCGAAGAGAACCTCCTCAAGGCCTTCGCAGGCGAATCACAGGCCCGCAATCGCTACACCTACTACGCGGCCATCGCCAAGAAGGAAGGTTACGAGCAGATCGCCGAACTCTTCGCCGAGACCGCCGAGAACGAGAAGGAGCACGCCAAGGTCTTCTACAAGTACCTCGAGGGTGGCGAGGTCCAGATCACGGCCGACTACCCTGCCGGAACCCTCGGCACCACCGCCGAGAACCTCCTTCACGCCGCCGATGGCGAGCTGATGGAGTGGGGCACCCTCTACCCCGACTTCGCCGACATCGCCGAGGAGGAAGGCTTCCTGAAGGTCGCCGCCTCGTTCCGCGAGATCGGCAAGGTCGAGGCGTTCCACGAGGCACGCTATCGCAAGCTTCTCGCAAACGTCGAGGGCGATCTTGTCTTCAAGCGTCCTGAGACATTCAAGTGGCACTGCCGCAACTGTGGCTACATCCATGAGGGCCCTGACGCCCCCGACATGTGCCCGGCCTGCGTTCACCCCAAGAAGTACTACGAGATCCTCGCCGAGAACTTCTAGGTCCGCCCCGTTCGCACTGACCGAAGGGCGCCCCGCTCAACCCAGAGCAGGGCGCCCTTCTCGCTTCCCGAAGCCGCAGCGCTCGACGTGTCGTTGGAACGCATCTGCGATCTGATGGCCCTCCCGTCACATCGCGCGAAGCGCCTCGGCGGCTCCGAACGGATCCGCGACCTTGAAGACCATCATCGCGTGTTGGCCGTCCGAGGCAGTTCCATAGACCCAGTCGACGTTGATGTCTGCATGAGCAAGCTTCTTCGCTGCGTCAGCGAGTGCTCCAGGGCGCGCGGGAAGATCGACCACGACGACATCGTTGCGCTCGACCTTCATGCCGACTATCTGCCCGAGTGCGACGGCGGCCTTCTCGTTGTCGCTCGTGATGAGCATGAACTCGCCGCGGTCATCCTTGTCGTATGCCCCGATGGCGTGGATGTCCACTCCGGCGGCCGAGACCGCATCTGTGACCTGGGCAAGCAGACCAATATGGCTGGTGGCGCTGACGAACAGCTCCTGAACGACCTCTACGCGTGCCATGGCGATTCCTCCTGTGGACTCGTATGCTGCCGGCACTTGATACATACCCGACCGGGCGACGAGACGCAGGCAGCCCGCGATTCTACCTCTCCTTGAACCCGGTCGCGATGTGAGAGCCGTCGCAGAACGGCTTGTTCGCCGAACGCCCGCACCTGCAAAGCGTCACCCGGTTGCGGACCTCGTAGGGCCTGCCGTCCACGCCGATGACGCAGATACCACCCCGGACCCACAGCGGGCCGCTCACACCGAGCGCAGGGTCCTCAACAAGCACGATCGACGGCTCGAGGTCGGGTTCGAGCGGCTCGCCAGAGACCTCATCGACCGCAAGGTAGCGGCCGGAAGGACACAGCATCGCTTCCTCCTCGGCCAAAGCACGCACAACGGGATCGTCGCACTCCTTCACGAGATTCCAAAGGCCGCCGGCGCGGTCACAGAACCGTGCCTCGGCGCACAGATGGCGTGCGTCGCGCAGCTCGAGCCCGCTGCTCTCGATAGAGACCGAGGTCTCCATGTACGAGTCGCGGTTGGCCGTCTCGGTGCCGTCGAACTCCTCGGCGGCATGGCTGAAGTCACAGAACGGTTTTTCAGAAGACCTGCCACAGCGGCAGAGCAAATACGCGTCGTCGGTCGCGACGCGTCCGGTCTCTCGCCACGCGACCGCCTCGTCCTGTTCGTTCGTCACGATCTCGGCGCGCACGAGTGGAATGTCGCCGCTGACGGAGTAGGGACCGTGCTCGGTGATCTCGATGCGCATCCCTGAGGCCGGCGTCACGCCCGGGGCCACAGGCCCGTCGTATACCCTGCTCATCTGCGGATTCCCTTTCGGCAGCGGCGAGTATGCCGCCTAAATAGCCACATGAGAGCTAGTAGGGCTCCGCCCGCCAGCCAGTACTTATCGGTCCCCGCCACGCGGTCGAGCAGCGGAGCCGGCGAGTCGCTCACGAGCGGCACCGGAGCGTAACGCTCGATGAACAGGCCTCTCCACGAGATCTCGCGCGAGCCGACACGCTCGACCACCTGCGCGGTCTCGTCGAACGGCACCTCGATGACGACGTCGTCGCGCCCCGGGTAGTTGGGATCGTAGACCCGCACCCGCACGCGATCGGCTGCCACCTCTGCCCCCACCGCGAGCACCTGATGGTTGCGGAAGAGGTGTGTGCCGCCAAACGAGCTCACGAGCCCGAGCGGGACAGGACGACCGGACCTGAGGGCGCCGATGAGCGGCGCGAGCTCTCGGCGCGACTCCTCGGCGATTCCGAGAGGCCCGTGTGTGGGCAGGTAGGTGAACCAGACGAAGCGCCACAGGTTGATGCCAAGGCCGCCCGCAGCGCTCGCAACCTGACGTCGCCAGATGTAGCGCTCGAGTTCGGAATCGTGCAGCGGTAAAGCCCCGCCCTCCCCGCTCGGCGGCGTCTCGCCCGCATGGAAGTGATCGAGCGCCGCAAACACCATCCCGCCGCACCGTCCTCGCGACGCGATGAGCCCGAGGAAGGTGTCACGCCAGGTGTTAGGGAAGGGCAGCCCGTGCGCCGAAGGAACGAACCCCGTGCTCACTGCCACTCCGGTGTCTCCGGTCGGCTTACGCATCGGCGATATCGGCATGGTAGCTCTGCAGGGAGCGAACGGTATCACGGCCCTGGCGGTGCGCCGCGATCCCGTTCGCCGCCGCGCGAGCGGCCGCCGTTGTCGTGATGTAGGGAATGCCATGTCGAATGGCTGCCTTGCGGATATAAGAGTCGTCGAACTCGCTCGACTTGCCCGCCGGCGTGTTCACCACGAGAACGATCTCGCCGTTCTTGATGGCGTCGGCGATATTGGGACGTCCCTCGTGCACCTTCAGGATCGGCTCGGCGTCGATGCCCTCCCCGGCGAGGAATGCGGCCGTACCCGCCGTCGCGCGGATAGTGAAGCCGAGCTCCGCGAAGTCGCGGGCAGCCGGCAATGCCAGTGCGCGGTCGCGCTCTGCGACGGTGATGAGCACGGCGCCTTCAGAAGGGAGTCGCGTGCCCGTCGCCTCCTGCGCGCGATGGAACGCCAGGCCGAAGGAGCTCGCCATGCCGAGCACCTCTCCGGTGGAGCGCATCTCCGGTCCCAGGAGCGGGTCGACCTCGGGGAACATGTTGAACGGGAAGACGGCCTCTTTCACGCCGAAGTGCGCGAACTCGCGCTTGCGGAGGCCGAGATCGGCGAGCGGGGTGCCGAGCATCACTTCGGTGGCAAGCCGGGCCATCTGCACATTGCAGACCTTCGATACGAGCGGCACGGTGCGCGAGGCACGAGGATTGGCTTCGAGCACGTAGACCGTGTCATCAGAGATCGCGTACTGGATGTTCATCAACCCGACCACGCCGAGTTCGGTAGCGATCTTGCGCGTGTACTCCTCGATCGTCTCGATGTGCTCGGGCGAGATCGTCACCGGCGGAATCACGCACGCCGAGTCGCCCGAGTGCACTCCCGCATACTCGATGTGCTGCATGACCGCGGGAACGAACGCATCCGTGCCGTCGGCGATCGCATCGGCTTCGCACTCGATGGCGTTTTCCAAGAAGCGGTCGATCAGCAGCGGTCGGTCGGGGGTCACGTCGACGGCTGCGCGGACATAGCGGACGAGCATCTCCTCGTCGTGAACGATCTCCATCCCGCGCCCGCCGAGAACGTAGCTGGGACGCACCATGACCGGGTAGCCGATTCGCCGCGCGACGGCGAGAGCGTCATCGAGAGTTGAGACCATATCCGACTCCGGCATGGGGATGCCGAGCCGCTCCATGATGCGGCGGAACCGGTCGCGGTCCTCGGCCAGATCGATCGTCTCGGGAAGCGTGCCGATGATGGGCACGCCAGCTGTCTCGAGCTCACGCGCGATGTTGAGCGGCGTCTGGCCGCCGAACTGCACAATAACGCCTTCAGGGCGCTCCTTCTCGTAGATGGCGAGCACGTCCTCGACGGTGAGGGGCTCGAAGTAGAGCTTGTCGGCGGTATCGAAGTCGGTCGAGACGGTCTCGGGGTTACAGTTCACCATGATCGTCTCGATACCGGCGTCGCGCAATGCGAACGCCGCATGCACGCAGCAGTAATCGAACTCGATGCCCTGGCCGATACGGTTCGGTCCGCCGCCGAGCACCATCACCTTGCGGTTGTCGCTCACCTCGACCTCGTCGGGCCGGTTGTAACTCGAGTAGTAGTAGGCCGCGTCCTCGACCCCGCTCACCGGCACCGCTCGGTAACCGTGCACGAGTCCGATCTCGTGCCTGCGCTCGCGGATCCAGCTCTCGGATATGCCGAGAATTTTCGCTAGATAGGCGTCGGCGAACCCGTCCCTCTTCGCCCGTACGAGCAGCTCGTCGGGGATCTCCTCGCCGCGATGCGCCAGGAGCTCCTCCTCGAGCTCGACGAGCTCGCGCATCTGCTCGAGGAACCAGCGCTTGATATGGGTCCGCTCGTGTAGCGCCCCCACGCTCACACCCGCCCGGAGTGCCTCGTAGATGATGAACTGCCGCTCACTCGATGGCTCGACCAGTAACTCGAGGAGCTCCCCGGCGGTCCGCTCGTGGTAGTCACGGGCGAAGCCGAGGCCCATGCGGCCGATCTCGAGCGATCGTACGGCCTTCTGGAGGGTCTCCTTGTAGGTCACGCCGAGCGACATGACCTCTCCGACCGCCTTCATCTGAGTCCCGAGCTTGTCCTCGGCCCCCGGGAACTTCTCGAACGCCCAGCGCGCGAACTTGACGACCATGTAGTCGCCTGACGGTGTGTAGCGGTCCAGCGTGCCGTCGCGCCAGTACGGGACCTCGTCGAGGGTGAGGCCGCCGGCGAGCAGGGAACTGACGTAGGCGATCGGCAACCCGGTCGCCTTGGAGGCGAGCGCTGAGGAGCGCGAGGTGCGCGGGTTGATCTCGATGACGACCACTCGACCGGTCGCAGGGTCGTGCGCCATCTGCACGTTGGTCCCGCCGATGACTTCGATCGCTTCCACGATGTCATGCGCGTGCTTCTCGAGGCGCTCCTGCAACTCAGGTGAGATCGTGAGCATCGGCGCAGTGCACAGCGAGTCTCCCGTATGCACGCCCATCGGGTCGACGTTCTCGATGAAGCAGACCGAAATCATCACACCGCTGGCATCGCGTACGACCTCGACCTCGAGTTCTTCCCACCCGAGTACCGACTCCTCCACGAGGATCTGGCTAACCCGGCTCGCCTGGATGCCGCGAGCAGCCACCACGCGCAGCTCCTCGATGTTGTAGACGAGCCCGCCGCCGGTTCCGCCCATCGTGTACGCGGGCCTGATCACCACCGGATACCCGAGGCCGGCGGCGATCTCCTCGGCGGCCTCCACGGTCGTCACGGTCGCAGAGCGTGGCATCTCGATGCCGAGACGGTCCATCGTCTCCTTGAACGCGAGCCGGTCCTCCCCGCGCACGATCGCTTCCTCGCTCACGCCGATGACCTCGACATCGTGCTCGGCGAGCACGCCAGCCTGGGCGAGCTCGGAGGAGAGGTTGAGCCCGGTCTGGCCGCCGAGGTTCGGAAGAAGCGCGTCGGGCTTCTCGAGGGCGATGATCTCAGTGATCGTCTCGACGTTGAGAGGCTCGATATAGGTCGCGTCCGCCATGACGGGATCGGTCATGATCGTCGCCGGATTCGAGTTCACGAGCACTATCTCGTAGCCGAGACGTCGCAGGCCCTTGCACGCCTGCGTGCCCGAATAGTCGAACTCGCACGCCTGGCCGATGATGATCGGACCGGACCCGATGATAAGTACCTTACGGATGTCGTCGCGCCTGGGCATGCGATCTCCTCAACCTTCGAACGTCGACGCGCACAGATGCAGCGCCGCTGCCACGTTATCTGTTGACCGGAATCCCCCGACCGGCCAGATACTCCTTGACCTCACCGACCGTGAAGGTGCGGAAGTGGAAGACCGATGCCGCAAGCAGTGCGCTCGCCTTGCCCTCCGTCACTCCCTCCCAGAAGTGCTCGAGGGTTCCTGCCCCACCGGAGGCGATCACCGGCAGCGCCACAGCCTCGGCGACCGCACGCGTGAAGGAGAGGTCGTAGCCGGCGAGCGTGCCATCGCCATCCATGCTGGTCGGCAGGATCTCGCCGGCCCCCAGCTCCCCGCACCGGCGCGCCCACTCCACACAGTCGATGCCGGTGGGCCTCTGGCCGCCGCTCACCACGACCTCGAGCCCGGATGGCATCTCGGAGTTGCGGCGTCCGTCGATCGCGACGATGACACGGTCGCGCCCGAACTCGCCTGCGGCCTCGGCTACGAACTCCGGCCGGGCCACGGCCGCGCTGTTCATGGAGATCTTCGCCACGCCTACGCCGAGGAGTGCCTCGATGTCCGCAAGTTCGTTGATACCTCCACCCACCGTGAGTGGTACCTCCCCGAGCGTCTGCGCGACCGAGCGCGCCCACCCCAGACGGGTCTTGCGGCCCTCGGCGGTCGCGGCTATATCGAGCATCGCGACCTCGTCGGCACCCGCCTCACGGTAGTAGGCGGCGTTCTCCACTGGGTCCCCGGCGTCGCGCAACTCGACGAAGTGCACGCCTTTGACGACGCGCCCGTCCTTCATGTCGAGACACGGGATGATCCTGACGGGCTCCACGGGCGACCCCTCTCCTCCTGAGTTACAGCGCGACGCACTCCAGGCATTCTACCCGACACGGACGCATTTCCGTTCGAGTGGCGCGTGGCCCCAGCGGGTATTCACACTGTGGAGGTGCATGCGTGGGTAACGCGTTGGCGCTCGTTATCGGAATCTTGAGATCGTCGTGCGCGGCGCACCCCGTGCGTTCACCGTTATGACGGGGCTGGTGGTCGCATATGTATGGCCCTACAACCTGCATCGCGTCCACCGGGAGAGACTCTGGAAAGTGCGCCGCCCGACCTGGACATAAGGCCTGACGGATCAGACATGAGGGGTCACAGATATGTGTTCCGAAGAGAAGCCTTCGGCGGGATCGTACCTGGAGAACCTGCGGGCACCCATGCCGCTCGGCCGAAAGATCCGGCTGATCGCACGCAATATCCTACGCCGCATCCTCCCCCGACCCGCAACATGCTGCGGACATCCGGGCGAACCAGGCTGTTGACGCTGAGGGTCGCCACCGTAGGTGGCGCAAGGATCCAGGATTGAACCGCCTGTCCCTACACAGCACTCAGCCTGCCCGCGACACCGCGCGTCCACTCCGCGACCGCGCCGAGGTCACGGAAGTCGCCAACCGGAGCCCTGAGCGCCTTCATGACCAGACGCTCAGGAAGGGTGAAACTCTTCGGCTGGTTCCATCCGGCGAACAGGCCGAGGCCGATCGGCGTGATACCCGACTCCTCTATTATCGAGTCTGTGTAAGCGCGGACCTCGTCCATCTTCGCCGCATCTTCTGAGTCCGTGGCGACGGTCAGGCAGCACGTGTACAACGCAACGGGGCGGGCTTTCAGTTCTGTCGCGTTGGAGAGCAGCCACTCCTTGGCGGCTCCGTGCCACTGCCCACGCGGATGCCGGAGCCCACGACCACCGCGTCGTACGCTGCGGGGTCGGGCTTGTCCTGCGCTGGCACAACTTCGGCTGTGACGCCGGCCTCGGCGAGGGTCGCGCTGATCTGCTGTGCCACACCCGCAGTGCGCCCCGGCTTGGTGCCGTATACGACCAGTACCTTGCTCATGCCGTCTCCCATAGTCTCGCGGAGGAGTTCCTCCCTGTCGTCCGGTACCCAGTTAGCCGCCGTGTACCCACCGCCGCCGACAGCGACCGCAGCGCCGAACATACCGCCCAGCATCACGAACCGCCGACGCTTAATCCCGTTCTCACTCATGATTCCGGCCCTTTCCGTGCCGCTCCAGACCAGAACAGGTCGAATAGCTGTTCGATTCCCTCATCCGTCTCGATGTCCGCAGGTACGTCTGCGGAGCCCATGACCATCCGGTACATCACGTAGCTTGAGGTCAGGCCAAAGAACGCCTCTGCCATCACACGCGGATCGATGTCATCGCGCAGCTCCAACTCGCGCACCTCCGGTATCGACGCCGCGTCGAAGGCGAGACTAATTGCAAGCGCGCCGCCCTCCGGAGTGCCTCCTGACCACTCTGTTCGGCGCTCCCTGAGCGACAGTGCTAGTATTGCTGCGATCGAAGGGGGGCGGGTTCGATGCAGGCTGCCATCGCGGTGCGCGACGTGCACAAGCACTTCCTCATGGGTAGCGATTCCGTCGAGGTGCTGCGCGGTGTCGACCTCGACATCCCTCGCGGCGATGTCGTCTGCCTGATGGGCCCCTCGGGATCGGGCAAGTCGACCCTCCTCAACCTCATCGGGGCCCTCGACCGCCCCTCGGAGGGCAGCATCGCGGTTGAAGGCATCGAGCTTGCCAGCCTGTCCGACGAAGATGCTGCGAGCTACCGGCGCGACCGCGTCGGGTTCGTCTTCCAATCGTTTAACCTCGTGCCTACGCTGACCGCCGAGGAGAACGTCGTACTGCCCCTCATCTTCGGCGGCGTGGAGCTCGGCGAACGTGCTCGCAGGGCACGCGTGGCGCTTGACCGCGTGGGGCTCTCCCACCGCACGGGTCACCGCCCCACCGAGCTGTCCGGCGGCGAACAGCAGCGCGTAGCAATCGCCCGCGCGATCATCGGTGAGCCCTCGGTCATC
This sequence comes from uncultured Coriobacteriaceae bacterium, assembly GCA_964349355.1. Taxonomy (GTDB): domain Bacteria; phylum Actinomycetota; class Coriobacteriia; order Anaerosomatales; family SLCP01; genus JAUVXE01. The sequence continues at coordinate 35,768 of CAYGFZ010000004.1, forward strand.
CTGGCCGACGAGCCGACCGGCAACCTCGACACCTCCACCGGCGAGCAGATCCTCGGCCTCCTCGGCGAGATGAACCGCGAAGTCGGGCAGACGTTCCTGATCACCACGCACGATGCCGAGGTGGCCTCGCGCGCAGACCGCATCATCCATATCCGCGACGGCCGCATCGAGACCGGCCCGTAAGGAGGCGCACCCGATGACCACGCTCCCGTCCATCCGCCGTGCAGCGCCCGTGCTCCGTGTGGCGCTGGCCACATCGATCGCGATGGCGTCGCTTCTCGGAACCGCCCCTGCGGCGACAGCCGCCGGGACCGCGTTGCTGGTCGATTCGTTCGCTGCCACACCCGAGGTAGCGGTCGCAGGCGAGTCGTTCGAGCTCACTGTCGTGCTGCGTAACCACACCACGCGCCGTGCCGACGACGTCCAGGTTACCGTCGGCGCCTCCGCCGCGCCCTCGACCGAGGGCGCACCAGCGACTGGCGCGACCACCGACCTCGCTGTCGTGGGCACCGGCAACACCCAGCGCATCGGCCGTATCGCAGCCGAGTCCACCGCGACCGTGACCTTCACGCTCGCCTCCGATCCCGCAGCGCGTGCGGGAGTCCACTCCGTTCCGGTGACGGTCAGCTACGACACCGGCGGGCGGCCGGAGCAACTCACCCAATCCCTCGGCGTGCTCGTCACGCAGCTCGCACGTCTGGAGCTCACCGTATTCGAGTTTCCCGATGAGGTCGTGGCGGGCGAATCGTTCGACGTACTTGCCGAGGTGATGAACACCGGCGAGGTCCGCGCCGGAGGGGTCGTTTTGTCACTGGCTGCAACCGGTCCCGGTGCCGTCGGGATCGATGCCGGGCGCCAGACGGTCGGCTCGCTGGACGCGGGCGATATCGACGTTGTGGAGGCGGTCGTCACCCCACCCGGCGCTGGCAAGGTCGAGATCGCGCTCACAATCGCCTACTCTGATGCACTCGGCACGGTGCATGAAACCGAGCACACCCGCACAGTGACGGTCACAGCGTCCGACACCACTGGGGATCCTGATGCCGGGGACGAAGCCGAGGACCGCGGCTTCTTCGGTTCGATCGCAGCATTCTTCCGGGCGCTCTTCGGGCTCGGGGAGTAACCGGCCCGTGCGCACCGCCGACCTTACGCGCACCGTCGTCCTGACCCTGAAGCGCATGCGCTTCAGGGTCGTTCTCACGGTGCTCGGAGTCGTGATCGGTACCACGTCGGTCGTGTTGATGATCGCGATTGGCGCGGGGATGCAGCGCAGCCTGACAGGGCAACTCGATGTGTTCGGACGCGCTACCCAGGTCACCGTCTACCCTGTCGGCGACAACCCTTACATGGCCGGCGACCCGACGCAGGCAACACGGAAGACCCGCCCGCTCAATGACACTGCCGTGCGCGAGCTCGAGCGCCTTCCCGGCGTAGAGAGCGTGATGGGCCAGTACACTCTCAGCGCACAGGCAAACTTCCGCCGCGACAGCGCAAACGTCCAGGTCTACGTCGTTCAGCCTGCTGCACTGCGCGCGCTCGACCTCCCGATCGCCGAAGGCCGTGAGCTCAGGACAGGTAACGAGATCATTATGGGCGACGCGGTGCCCGGCTTGTTCCTCGGCAACGTGTTCGGGGGAGACGGTCCGCGCGCCGACGTCCTCAACGAGCGCATCTCCCTCGACGTCGTGCGCGAGGTGCTGGCCGAGGTCGGCACGCCTGCCACCCGCACCCTTCGCGTACGCGTCGCAGGCGTGCTCGAGCCTGTCGACTTCGAGAGTGACTACGCGGTCTATCTGCCGATCTCGGCCGCCCGGCCTCTGCTTGGGGCAGAGTCGCGGCGAGGCTATAAGCAGGCGATAGTTCAGGCCGAGACACCGGAGCAGGTCGAAGCCGTCACCACTGCCATCACCGAAGCGGGTTTCGACGCATTCTCGCTTCGCGCGCAGGTTGAAGCGTTGCAGCAGGTCTTCGTCATCATCCAGGTCGTGCTCGCGGGAGTGGGCGGGATCGCACTTGTCGTCGCCTCTCTCGGTATCGCGAACACCATGACGATGGCCACCTACGAGCGCACACGCGAGATCGGCATCATGAAGGCCGTCGGGGCCTCGCGAAAACAGGTGATGCGCATCTTTCTCGTCGAGTCCGCCGCCATCGGTATCCTGGGCGGCGTCATAGGGCTCGTGCTGTCCTTCGCCCTCGCAGCGCTCGGCAACCTCGCGCTGGCTCCGACGCTGCAGGGCGAGTCTCTCTTCTACATCCCTGTATGGCTCGCGCTCTTCGCCGTGATCTTCTCGGCGGCTGTGGGGCTCGCTGCCGGTGTCCTGCCCGCCATGCGGGCCTCTCGTCTCGACCCGCTCATCGCCTTGCGTCACGAGTAGGAGGAACCATGCACGCTCTCGCAACCACGCTGCTAGTCTTGGTCAGACCCCGCCGGGCCTTCGAGCGGCTCCGCGACGGCCAGAAGTGGGTGTGGCTTGCGGCGCTACTCTTGCTCCTCGCTACAACACTCGTCCACGTCTCTTTCTCGATCCCGCACATCATCGAACTCCAGGACGAAGTGCTCCGGGAGCAGGGCATCTCGTTCGGCGCAGAAGTCGACACGGACGACCCGGATGCAGCGCCCGTACTTCCCCCGGGCATGGAGGAGAATATGAAGACCATAGCGGTCATCTCGTCCTATGTCTTCGGCCCTATAGCGCTCGTGATCGGTGCGCTCTTGCTCGCCGCGCTGTTCATGATCGTCGCACGGGCGTGGGGCGGCGAGGGCACCTTCCCTCTCGCCTTCGGCATGCTCCTGCTCGCCCAGATGCCCGACGCGGTCCGCGCACTTGTGCAGTCCGCATACACCGCACTCACCGGCGATTGGGTCGTGCACCAGGGACTCTCCGCGCTCATCGCCGAGAACGTCTCGATGGCAGCCCCCACACCCGCCTACGCGCTTCTGTCGATGATCGACATCTTCTTCATCTGGTACCTCGTGCTGCTGTTCCTCGGCCTGGTCGTGGTTCTCAAGATACCGAGGAACCGTGCACTGATCGTCGTCGGGGTCTACCTGCTGCTTGCGGTCGCCCTCACTGTGATTCCGACGGCCCTGACTGCAGCGTTCATGCCTGGTAGCTGATCGGCACTGTAGTGACCGCACTCCGGCTCAGGACGGCAGGCCCTCGGCATTGATCCGTTCCGCGATCGCCCCGACGACATGCGCACGCTGCATATCGATGCCAGCGCTGACCTCGGCCGAAAGAGCTGTGCCGGCAGTCGCAGCCACGGCCGCGATGAGCGGGAACGCGCCCGAGAAGAGCCGCTCCCGATCTTCGCCCACGCCCTCAAGCAGCTTGCGCTCCTCGAGCATCGCGAGATCGGATGCCGCCTGTTTTCCGGAAATGCCGACGAGCGAGCGATAGTATCTGTTGGTCACCGGCCGACCGAAGAATGCGTCGAAGAGGGCCTCGGCCAGGCGCGATTCTCCTCCAAGCTCCTCTATAGCGAGTGCCTCAAGCACATCCCAAATCTTGCACTCGACGGCCTGCTTGAGCCAGAACCGCTCGACCTGGCGACGCTGCGCCTTGATGTGAGACGTGACAAGCCGCGTAACGTCTGCGTTGGGATCCCACTTGTGTCCCAGGTCGCCAAAGGAACGATAGTAGTCCTCACGATGCGTGCCCCACCACTCCTCGAGGCTCGTGAACTCCTGCGTGCCGTACCCACCCATGCGCATCGCCATCGAGGACAGGATGCGCGCAACACGACCGTTGCCATCACTGAACGGGTGTATCCCCGCGAGTCGGGCGTGCGCGAGCGCAGCCCTTACCGGCGCAGGGTCGCTGGATCGCTGAACCCAATCACAGAACTCATCGACGAGACCCGGAACCTTTCTAAAGTCCGGAGGACTGTACACGACCGCGCCCGATCCGCTGTCCCCCAGCCACACGTTGGCAGCCCTGAATCGTCCTGCTATGGAATCGACTCCTCCGCCCATCACCCTCCAGTGCACGCCGAGCACGAAGTCCGTGCTCCACCGGAACGCGTCGTCATCAGCGCGTCGAAGCGCATACTCCACAGCCTCTCGGTACCCCTCGACAAGCTCGCAGTCCTTCTCGCACACCCACACGGGCGGATCGCCCGCAAGGATGCGGCGGACGTCATCTGAGGTGACCGCTATACCCTCTATGCTGGTCGAAGCGGCGACGACCCCGGCCTCCCACTCGCGCCGCAATCGCCCGAGCCACCGGCGGGACAGGGCCCCTCGGCAATCGAGGCGATCACGAAGCACGTCGAGACGTTCGAGTTCCTCGGCAAGATAGGGCGTCACCCGATACCGATACACACCGAACTCCTTAGCCAGCCTGCGGTGCAGGTACCCCCAGTGTACCCTCCCGGGCGACGTAGGAGACGGACGGTGCGGGCAGCGAGCCCCGCCTGACCGCGCGGTACACCACGAAGAAATAGACGACCGCCTGGCGCGACTTTCCGAGTTTCTCGGACAGTGGCGACATAACCGCAGCTCAAGCGGTCCGTTTTCAGGTCTTCGGTGTATTACCCCCACCCGGCATGTATTCGGCGAGTCCGAGTGCGTCGACGCAATAGAAGACGTGCACCCTTATCTTGTCGTCGGTCCAGTGAAACATCGGCGAGAAGGAGATGGGGGTGAAGAGGTTGGTGGCGTCGAGCACGAGGGCTGCGGTGTCGATGCCGAAGTGCTCGATGGCGACTTCTCTTAAGTGAGACGACAGCGCGCTCCTCTCATACCACGCGCCCATCTGGGATTTCGAGCACGGTGCCGCCGCACGGTTGATCAGGGGCGATGGTCGGCTACAGGGCGAGGGAAGACGCTAACTCGGAAAGTCGCGCTAGGACTTCGCGGCTATCACGCGTTCGAGCACCTCTGCGAAACGCTCACGATCCTCGTCCAGAAACGGACTCGGCCCCTTCGTGCGGCCGCCGGAGCGCCGGTGGACTTGCTCGGCGTGCCGGACTGCAAGCTCCATGTCGATCGTCGTCCTCGAGTACGTGCGGCCGCGCGGGCTGATAGCGTGCGCATCCCGCCCGAGCACCATCGCGGCAAGCCCGATATCGCCGGTCACGACCACGTCTCCGGGTTCGAGCCTCTCCACGATCGCGAAATCAGCAGCGTCACGCCCCCCGCTCACCTGCACGCACTCCACGCCCGGGCGGTCGGAGTACCGGCCGAGATTCTGAGTGGCGTTCGCGATCAACACCGTGGACACCTTATGGCGGCGCGCGACAGCCAGAGCTTCGCGAGTCACAGGGCAGGCGTCGGCATCGATGTAGAGGGTAGGGGTGACCATGCGCTCAGTGTAGCGGAGCGTGCCAACGGTCGCCCTACTCGATCACCACTCCGTGACCGGGCGGCACGACCTCGATCCAGGTGACCCCGACCGCGAGCGGGAACGGCTCCCCCTCGGCGGTAATGAAGCGCGGAGGGGCGTCGGCGAACGCTCTCCACCCCACGTCGTAGCGTCGGCCGTCCCGCAACACGACCGCGTCACCTTCCGAGTCGAGCCGGATGTCAAGAACGGCCGAGCCGGCAGCGTCGCGCATGTCGGTCTCGCGGGCCTCGGCGAACAGCACGATCACATTGGCGGCCGCGTACGGAGCCCCGGAGCCCTCATCGGCGTGCGGCACCCCCTCCACGTCGCGCACCCAGCGATCGGCCTCTACGTCCCACGTCCACAGCACATCGTTCCCACCCGAAAACGGGACGGCGATGCTGGCGACGGCAGGAGCCTCACCGGCGCCCTCCTGGTCCGCACCCGGCACGTCACCGAAGAGGAGGCTGCGCGGCCCACCTTCGATCGCGTAGGCGTTGTCGGCGGCGGCGGCAAGCAGGTCGGTGGTTCTCGCATACACGTTGTGAGGCGCCGGGCGGGCCGGATCGCGCTCGTAGAGCGCCGGGCGACCCTCCATACCAAGTTCGTCGATGCCCGCCGCGAAGATACGGTCGCGCACGGTCTGGTTCGCGCCGGAGAAGGCGAAGAGCGCATTGTATTGGGGGACGAGATAAACATCCGAGAGGCGTGCGCTGCGAATCGGGCCCACCCGCTCCGACATGCTCGAATGGAAGATGGCGTTGAAGCGCGGTATGCCGCCCTCAGAAAGAGTCTCGTAGACGACGTCGGCATTAGCGAGTCCGGCCTGGGGACGCGCAGCCGGAGAGTTCTCGATCTTGACCGAGACGGCTCGCACGTCGATCGATGCGGCGTCGGGCGCCAGTTCTCCGGTAAGCGGCCAGTAGACCGGTTCAGGGTCGGGCTCTTGCGTGAGCACAGTGGATTCGGCCCGGTAAAGCAGCCAGACGGCCGCACCAGCGACGGCGAGCAAGATAACGGTGGCTGCGATCTTCTTCGGGAGACTCATGAAACGCTCCTTAGCGTGAGTGGGCCTGTCTCTTATCGAGTGTACTCGCCTTCAGCCCTCCACGCGCCCGTGTTCGCGCAGAGAAGTCTTTGTGATGCATAATCAGAGGACGAGATGGAGTCCGCCCGGCCGACGGGAAGGCACGGACCTTCAGATGCGCGGCAAGCCCAGAGGCATCATCGCCAGCACAATCCTCTTCGTAACGGTCCTGTTCGTCATCTCCGCAGCCGCCATCGTCCTGATCGTACACGCAGAGGTCAGGGAGCGAGCTTTCGACGATGCGTATGCACGCGCCGATCTCCTCATCTCCCGTAACCTCGCGATACACTCTTACTTCAACGAGGAGCTCAAGCCCGAGCTCTTCGACGTGTCGGGCGTCTACTTCGACGAAGACTCGTTCATGCCGAGCTGGATGTCATCGACGTACGCGGTCCGGCGTATCACGACCCGGGTCGACGACGGATCAGCCGCTTACTACTACAAGGAAGCGGCGATCAACGCCCGGAGTCCCGAGAACGAAGCCGATCGGTACGAGAGGGCGTTCCTTGTCGCACTCAACGAAGGCGGAACCCATTCCGAGACATCCGGCGTGCGCGAGGTAGACGGCGAACCGGTCTTCTACCTGCTCCGACGTGGCGAGATGATGGAGGAGGCGTGCTTGCGTTGCCATAGCACGCCGGACAGGGCACCCGCTGAGCTCGTCGCCGAGTTCGGGCCGGAGCGCAGTTTCGGCCGAGAGGTGGGCGAGGTGGTCTCGGCACTGTCAGTCCACGTGCCCGTCGAAGAAGCGTACGCCAACGCCGATCGAGTCGCGCGCGACCTCTCAGTCCTGATGCTCGGAGTGCTCGCCCTCGTCATCACAACTTTCTACCTCTTCATCGAACGCCAGATCGTCAAACCACTGCGAGAGGCGACGAAAGCCGCGATTGAGATCGCGGCTGATGCTCGGCCGCTGGAGTCAGGGATCCCGGTCACGGGAAGTCGCGAGATGCAGGAACTCGGCATGGTGTTCAACTCTCTCGCTTCCTCGCTCAGGGATCGGATGCACGAGTTGGAGGTGGCGTACCAGGAAGCAACCGAGGCCAATCGTGCCAAGGACAGGTTCCTCGGCAATTTGAGCCATGAGTTGCGCACCCCTCTCAACTCCATCATTGGCTTCTCCGGTGTGATCGGTGCAGGTCTCGCCGGTCCCCTGACCGACGAGCAGAAACGGCAGCTCGATATGATCTCGCGTTCGGGCAATCACCTCCTCGGCCTGCTCCAGGATCTGCTCGACTATGCGAAGATCAGCTCCGGCCGCGCGAACGTGAACTCCGCCCCTTTCCTCGTATGCGAGTCAGTAGAGAGAGTCTCAGAGATACTCAGGGTCGAAGCAGAACGCAAGGGCCTGACCCTACAGGTCGAGGGGTGCGATACGGGTGTGAAGATCGACTCCGACCGCTTGAAGTTCGAGCAGATACTGCTGAACATCATGGGCAATGCCGTCAAGTTCACAGAAAACGGCACGGTCAACGTACGCATCGAACACACACAGGAGGAGGTTCTCGTCCACATCACCGACACCGGATCGGGCATTCCGACCGAGTCGTCCGAGCGCCTCTTCGAGGATTTCTTCCAGATCACCGGACCCGACGAAGCCAAACCGCGAGGAGCGGGACTCGGACTTTCGGTCTCGCGCTCGTTCGCACAGCTGCTGGGCGGAGACATCACTCTGACGAGCGAACCCGGCGTGGGCTCCGAGTTCGTGCTCCGACTCCCCCGGACCGCGCCGAAGGGGTAGCACGGCGCATGCCCGAACGTGCTTGACTCGTTGGGCGCAACCTGTAGTGTTCGCGCTTCCGCCGCACCCGCTGGCGCCCCACATGGTCTGACCAGCATTTCTGCGGCACACCCCACGTAAGCGACGGGGCCGCGCGGATCGAAGAGATCTGACACGGCCACGGCCCCGATACACAGGACGCCCGAGCGACGCCGGCGTCCCGCTCCGCGCAATGCGGAGCGGGCGTGAGGCGCGTCCGGACACGGAAAGAAGGAGACACTGTTGCAGGCAGCACTGAACCCGCAGGAGATCAAGGCGAACCTGCTGAGCGGAATGACGGTCGCGCTGGCCATGGTCCCCGAGGCGGTCGCGTTCGCACTGGTCGCTCAGGTCGATCCGCTCGCCGGTCTCTACGCGGCGCTCTCGCCGCCATCGGCCTCATCGAGTCGCTCCTCGCACTAAACCTGGTCGACACGATGACCGACACCCGCGGCCGACCCAATCGTGAGTGCGTAGCGCAGGGTGCGGCCAACGTGGTCACCGGGTTCTTCGGTGGCATGGGCGGATGCGCGATGATCGGCCAGAGCATGATCAACGTGAACGCCGGTGCGCTGAGAAGGCTCTCCGGTATCGCGACGGCGCTCTTCCTGCTCTCTTTCATCCTCTTCGGCTCGTCGCTGATCGAGGCCATCCCACTGGGCGCGCTCATCGGCGTGATGTGGCGCCTGAGTCCCGACTGCCTCGAACTGCTCGACAAGGCCAAGGGCATGGTCGAGGTCAACGTGCTGGAGGATCCGCGCTACTTCGTTGCTGACGACAAGGTGGCGCAGGGAGGCCGCTGGACCCCACCAGCGCGGGCGGCGCAGTTGGCTCGCCAGTCTGCGCGGGCTTCCTTCTGCCAGGGATACATGTGCCTCTTTGTTCCCTTGCGTGAAGGACACCTAACTGATATTGTATCCTCGATGGGAGGACACCCATGGAAGCACTCGAGCAGCTGATCGTCGATTTCCAGGAACGCCCCCTTCCCGTGGTCAGCCCAAGACTCACGGCTCTTCCGGATGCGTCGAACATGGCCCGAGTCGTCATAGGAATGCGCCGGTCCGGCAAGACCTACCTGCTATTCCAGGAGATGCAACGGCTCATTGATGCAGGCGTCGAGAAGAACCGACTTCTCTACATCAACTTCGAAGACGACCGCTTGCAGCCACTCGGGTTCGATGTGCTCGACCGAACACTTGAGACGTTCTACCGGCTGAATCCCGCAGCACGCTCCGGAGACGCATACCTATTCCTTGATGAGATCCAGGTGGTGGAGGACTGGTCGCGTTTCGCACGCCGCGTCCTCGACACCGAATCGGCGCGCCTCTATGTGTCCGGATCGTCAGCCAAGATGCTCTCGACCGAGGTCGCCACGGAGTTCCGCGGACGTGGCTACGCAGTAGAGCTCCTCCCCTTGAGCTTCGCCGAGGCGCTGCTGCACTCCAATGTCGAGCTGCCCACGGGAAGGCCCGGGTCGCGTGTGCGATCGCAGTTGGAGGCGGCATTCACGAGCTATCTGCGAGTCGGCGGGTTTCCTGACGTGCAGGAATTGGTTGAAGCCGAGCGTATCCAGACGCTTCAGGACTACGTCCAGCTTGTACTGCTCAGAGACATAATCGATCGGCATGGGATCAAGAACGCGCATGCGGTGCGGTTTTTCGCACTCGCGCTGCTGCAATCATCCGGTTCACTGACCTCGGTGAACAGACTGGCGAACGATCTGAAGTCGCGCGGGGTCGCGGTTGGCAGGGATACTCTGTACGACCTTCTCGATCACTTTGTCGACGCTTTCCTGTTGTTCACCATCCCTGTCTTTGACCGCTCACTGCGCGTCCGAGAGGCGAACCCGAAAAAGGTATACGCAATCGACCCGGGGCTCGCATTCGCAGTCTCGCCAGTGGGCGTCTCGAACCTCGGTGCGCGACTCGAGAACTCCGTGTACCTTGAGCTGCGTCGGCGCCTGCGAGGAACCCGCGATGGCGCCATCTCGTACTACTCCACGGCTTCCGGGAGCGAGGTCGATTTCATCGTCGGCGATCCTGAGAGCGGTCACGCGACTGGGCTTGTGCAGGTTTGTGCGGACATGCTCAAAACGAGTACCCGTGAACGCGAGATCCGCGCGCTGGTGGACGCAATGAAGGAGACCGGGCTCCGTGAGTCGACCATAGTGACGATGCATGATTCCGAGGACATCGCGGTGGATGGCGGTGTCATCCGTGTCGTGCCCGCATGGGCGTGGATGCTGCGCGTTTAGTACGGCGCTGCGGTAGAATGGCAAACGCACCATCCGCCCCCGTAGCTCAGGGGATAGAGCACAGGTTTCCTAAACCTGGTGTCGCACGTTCGAATCGTGCCGGGGGCACCACAGATAACCGCAGGTGTGAGGGGCCAACGGGCCTCTCCTGCCTTGCTGCGCGAATCGGAGCGCCACGCCCGATTCGCAATAACTCACCAGTTACGTTAGAGTAGGGTATCCGCGTTCGCGGTATTCCCGTTCGTCTCGACCCGGAGCCAGAACAAGAATGAGCCGTCGTTTCGCATGCCCTGGATGTGGTGAGGCCGAGGAGCTTACTGGCGGATCCGAACTCGAGACACGTCCCCGCGCTCTGACCCACACAACGCCCGCCTGATCACACCGTAACCGCGACTGTAGATCGCCAAGACCCCACCACGGAAGGGAACCGCAGTATGCCCCACAGCCAGGTCACCAGAGTCGAGATCGCCGATAGCATCGGGGACGCGTTCATTCGTGGCAGCGCAGACCGCAACGATATCGTCGGCTGTGCCGTCGACGCAGCGGCACGTCCGCAGGTCATCGCAGTCTTAAGCCGCCTGCCCCACGACCACACGTATCCCACGATGCGCGACATCTGGAAGCACCTCGAGGGCATCCCCGTCGAGACCGCTTCGGTCGCGTAGCGCCGCTCCCTTTCGCAAGGACCCGCACACAGATGGCTGTTCCCATGGACAAGACTCCGGGCGCCGGCGAGCCCCGGGCCGAACAGGACGACCACGCCTCGATGCAGATCGGTGATGTCGCCGAACGCACCGGGCTGTCGCTGCGCACCATCCGCTACTACGAAGAAGCGGAACTCGTTGCGCCTTCGACCCGCACGCCCGGCGGCTTTCGCCTCTACACCGAGGCCGACTGCGACCGGCTGGAACTCGTGCGGCAGATGAAGCCGCTCGGCTTCTCGCTCGACGAGGTCCGTGATCTGCTCGACATCCTCGACCGTCTCGATACGGTAGGCCCCGACACGGATGCGGCCACCGCAGACGTCCTCGGCGAACGTCTGGAGCGATTCGCCCGCGCAGCCCAGGAACGATGCGACCGCCTCAGCGAACAGCTCGCCGAGGCGACATCTGTCACCGGAATGCTGAGACACCGGCTCGGCGACGTGGGCAGCGAGGGCGCAACACGATGAGCAACACCGGCCCCTCGGCCGTCCGCCGCGAGGCGGCACGGCGGCGCACCTTCGCCGTGATCAGCCACCCCGACGCAGGCAAGTCGACCCTCACCGAGGCCCTCGCGCTCCACGCGCACGTGATCGGCGAGGCAGGCGCGGTGCACGGCAAGTCCGGCCGCGCCGGCGTCACCAGCGACTGGATGGCGATGGAGCAACAGCGTGGCATCTCCGTCACCTCGGCGGCTCTGCAATTCGACTACCGCGACACTGTGCTTAACCTGCTCGACACACCCGGGCACGCCGACTTCTCGGAGGACACCTACCGGGTGCTCTCGGCGGTCGATTGCGCAGTGATGCTGCTCGACGCGGCCAAGGGGCTCGAGCCCCAGACGCTCAAGCTCTTCGACGTGTGCCGGCACCGGGACCTGCCCGTCATCACGTTGATCAACAAGTGGGACCGCCCCGGCCGAGAAGCGCTCGACCTGCTCGACGAGATCGAGAGCCGCCTCGGCCTGCGCCCGACGCCTGTCACATGGCCGATCGGTTATGCAGGTAACTTCCAGGGACTGATCGACCGCCGCGATCCGTCGAAGCTAATCCGGTTCACGCGCGCGCCCGGAGGAGCGACCGCCGCTCTCGAAGAGCGCCTGGCGATCGCGGACGCCGCCGAAAAGGAGCTCCCGGGCCTCGCCGCCGCCTCCGAGGAGCTCGAACTGCTCGACGGCATCGGTGCAGACCTTGACCTTGACACCTTCCTGGCCGGCACCTCGACGCCCGTCTTCTTCGGTGCGGCAGTATCCAATATCGGCGTGCGCCTGCTGCTCGACGCAATCGTCGATCTCGCTCCCCCCGCCGCAGCCCGGCCCACTCGTGATGGAAGTGCCCGGCCGGTCGATGCTCCGTTCTCCGGCCTCGTCTTCAAGGTTCAGGCGAACATGAACCCGGCGCACCGCGACCGTATCGCCTTCGTCCGCGTCTGCTCGGGTGTCTTCGAGCGCGGTATGATCCTCAACCACGCCGCCACCGGCCGCCCGTTCGCCACCAAGTACGCGCACTCGATGTTCGGCCAGGACCGGAACTCCGTCGAACTCGCCTACCCCGGCGACATCGTCGGACTCGTGAACGCCGGCGCCCTGCGCCCTGGCGACACCCTCCACCAGGGTGAGCCGGTCGAGTACCCGCCGATGCCCACCTTCGCTCCGGAGCACTTCGCCACCGTGCGCACCTCTGACTTGAGCCGCTCGAAACAGTTCCGAAAAGGCGTCTCCCAGCTCGAGGCCGAAGGAGTCGTCCAGGTGCTGACCTCCGAGCGCCGAGGAGGTCAAGCCCCTGTGCTCGCAGCCGTGGGACCGATGCAGTTCGAGGTCGTCTTGCACCGCCTAGAACACGAGTTCGGCACGCCCGCCGTACTCGACGCGCTCCCCTACCAGATCGCGCGACGTACCGACGAAGCCGGCCGCGAGCAGTTGGAACGTATGCGCGGCGTCGAGGTCTTCACGCGCACCTGCGATGAGGAGACGCTCGCGCTCTTCGCCGACAACTGGCGCCTCGGCCTGGTCGGCCGGGAGCATCCCGATATCCTTCTCGAGCCCCTGGTGGCTGCCGCAGTCGAGTAGCTCCAAGCGCGATCGCTCGCCGATGCCGGGACTCGATGAGCGCGACGAGGGTGCCTACCAGCGCCGGGGCGATGAGCCCCGGTTGTAGTGACGTGAAACCTAAGAGCAGGTAGAGCGCAGCGCTCGCGCTCACGAGCACGGCCGCGCTTCGCGCGACAACCTTCGACGACTCGTCGACGACTCGCTCATCATCCCCCCTCGGCACATTGCAGCTCTGAGAGTATACTCGTTCGGCTCACACCCTGACCGATGCGCTACGATTCGTGGTGCGTGCGCCGCACGTACCGTCCGCCGTGGCCGAGGAGACCTCAACCAGCGTGTCATCGCCTCCGCACTGCCATCGCCGTTCAGAGTCGCGGCCCCGCCGCTCGGGGCTCGCCCGCGCGATCGTTCCCTCGGTCGTGCTCGGGGCCGTGGTGTTGTTCGTACTCGCCATCGTCGCCGACGGCTCCGAGATGCTTGCCGCGCTCCGCTCGTTCCGGCCAGAGTACCTTGCGGCCGCGCTCGCGCTGGCGAGCGGCAACTACGTGATCCGGTTCGTGCGCTGGCACGTCTACCTGCGCACGCTCGCGGTCGACGTGCCTGCGCGCACGAGCGCAGGGGTCTTCTTCAGCGGGCTTTCGATGGCCATCACGCCAGGCAAGCTCGGCGAGCTGCTCAAGTGCGTGATGTTGCGCGACCGGGCGGGTGCGCCTGTGTCCCTCACCGCGCCGGCGGTGATCGCCGAGCGCTTCACCGATCTGGCGGCGGTGCTCCTCCTCGTCTCGCTCGGGATCCTCTCGTACCCCTCGGTGCGGCCTCTCTTCATCGCCGGTGTAGTGGCCGTTGCTGTGGTGTTCGTCGCGCTCACGCTCTCGCCTGCGCTCGTCGACCGGCTCGGTGCGGCGCTCTCCCGCTCGCTGCTCAAGGGCCGCGACATACAGTGGGCCGCCGAGTCCTCCCAGGCGTTCCGCACGCTGCTCGCCGGCCGCGTGCTCGTGGCCGGGCTCGTCCTCGGCGTGGCAGCGTGGTTCGCCGAGTGCGTCGCGTTCTGGCTCATCGTGCACGGCCTCGGCCTCGAGCTCACGCTCTTCCAGGCGACGCTCGCGTACGCGGTCGCGACGCTCGCGGGTGCGCTCTCGATGCTGCCCGGCGGCCTCGGCGTGACAGAGGCCTCGATGACCGGTCTGCTCGTCACGATGGGCCTCACGCTCACGGGCGCCTCGGCGAGCACGCTCATCATCCGCGCCTGCACCCTGTGGTGGGGCGTGTTCGTGGGGCTGGCGTTCTATGCGGCGCACGCCGCCGAGGCGCGTCGCGCATTGGCAGAACTCGCCGCTGCCGAGGAGGGCTCGACGTAGCCTGCGGCGCGAGATCGCACTTCGCCGCGGCCCGCGACCCTCACTCAGCCGGACCGGTGATCCGCCACCACGTGAGCGGCGCGGGTCCGTCGAGCGTCTCGACGGTGTAGCGCTCCAGCAGGAGCGACTCGATGATCTCCTTGTTCTCGACGCGCGCCGCATACATCGGGTCGGAGGCGACGATGTCGCCTGGTTCGAGCACCTCGACCCACTCGGCGGTGCGCTCGAGCAGCACGGGCTGGCTCGCGGCGAACACGCGGGTGGCCGGAGCGGTCTCCACGACGATGCGGGGGAGCACTCCTCGGCGCACGCTGTCCACGACGATGCGCTCGGCGCCGCGCACCGTCTCGCGCATCGTGGCGGTGGGGCGTGGCTCGGTGAGGTGGTCTACGTGCATGGGTGCGAACACGACGAGCGCCCACGCGATGACGACGACGGTCGCAGCGCGGGCGTCGAGGCGGCGCAGGAGCACCGCGGGCAAGAAGGCCAGGAACGGCCACGCGGCGGCCAGGTAGCGTGGCCCCATCGCGTGAGTGGGGCTCTGGCCGGTGAGGTAGAGGTAGACGATGGCTCCGGTCATCCACACGCCGAGGAAGAGCATAGCGAGCTCCTTGCGCCGCGAGGGCCGCGGGTGGCCGACGATCGGCCCCGCCTCGTCTGCGGCCGGCTCGTGGCCTGACGGTTCGGCGGCGCGTGGCCGCCGGAGTGCGGCGAGCAGTGCCCCGGCGACGGCGGCACCGATGGCGATCAGGCCGCGCACGCGCCACCGCACGCTCTCTATCTCGCCGAGGGTCCACTCGGTGAGCCGACGCGGCACGAAGTACGCGGCGATCGAGGTGATCGTCCGCTCGATTCGCATGAGGAAGCCATGAGCGTTGAGCGCCTGGGCCTGCGCCTGTTGCGTGTCGAAGGCGACGCGGAAGCCGGGGTGCATCGTGACGAACAGCAACGCGCCCGCGCCCGCTGCACCGCCGCCCACGAGGATCGGCCGCGGGTCCCGAAGCATCACCGAGGCGGCTGCCATCCATACGAGTATGCCGGCGAGCATCACGGCGAAGTGGTAGTGCGTCGCTATGCCGAGCGCCGCGGTCAGCGCGAGGAACGCGCCTGCTCGCAGCCCCGGACGCGGCTGCGTCACGATGGTGTGAGCCGCAAGCGCCGCCAGTACGCCGAGCAACGCGAGAAGTCCGTACTGCCGTGCGACGATCGACACGCCGATGACCGGGGGCGCGAGCGCCCAGAAGACGACGACGCCCGAGGCGCGCAGCGCGTCGCCGCAGACGCGCATCGCGAGCACGAAGAGCGCGATGCCGGTCGCGACGGCGATCACCACGCCGAGCGCGATGGAGCTCGCCGGCGAGAGCCCGAAGACGAGCGACCAGAGGTGGAGCAGCCAGAAGTAGGCGGGCGGGTGGATGTCGATGTGAGCGAGGTCGTGACGGATGGTGCCCAAGGCGAACGGCCGCGGCCGTTCGATGAGCTCGCGCCACGCGGCCGCATCGACCCACTCGCCTGCGTATCCCGAGCCGGGCTGCTCGGCGGCCTGGTAGAGGGCCTGGGTGCCCGCTGCCGCGAGGAACGTGATTCCCTCGTCGTGCTCGATCGAGGTCTTGTGCGCGGTGGTGAGCCCGATGAGTACCGCGCTTGTCGCAAGCGCGACAGCTACGGTGACGGCGGCTGCCCACCTCTGACGATGGATCCCGTCCACGCATTCCCCCTGCTATCCGTCTGCCTCTCGGCACTACCCCCTGCGGCGAGGACAGTATACCCGGTCGGTCCGACATGATGGCGCGGTCTCAGACTCGATCGGGCTGACACGGTGATGCGGCCCTGCACCCGGCTGGACCGGCTCGATAGCGTGTGGCGGGCGATGCGGCTATCATGGCGGGAATGCCGGGTCACGGTGCGAGACGAGGGGGGCGGGGATGCGGAGGGCTGGCGCGCTCGTGCGCTCGATGCGCCCTAAGCAGTGGACGAAGAACCTCATCGTCTTTGCCCCGCTCATCTTCTCGGGCCGGCTCGGCGAACCGGAGGCACTTCTCGCGGCCGTGCTCGCATTCGTCGTGTTCTGCCTTACGGCCGGGGCGGTCTACCTCGTCAACGACGTGCGCGACATCGAGCAGGACCGCCTGCACGCCAAGAAGCGCTCCCGGCCGCTCGCGGCAGGCGCCCTGAGCCCCGCGGTCGCCATCGGCGCCGCGGTCGCGCTGCTCGCCGCGGCCCTTGCGATGGCCGTGACCTTGTCGGTGACGTTCGCCGTCATCACGCTCGGCTACCTCGCGCTGCAGTCGGCGTACACGTTCTACCTCAAGCACGCGGTCGTGCTCGACGTCATGTCGATCTCGGCCGGGTTCGTGTTGCGCGCCGCCGCGGGGGCCGCGGCTGTGGAGGTCTCGGCCTCCCCGTGGCTGTACATGTGCGCCGCGCTGCTCGCGCTGTTCCTCGGGTTCGGTAAGCGCCGACACGAGTTGCTCCTGCTCGACAGCAAGGCGGGGGAGCACCGCTCGGTGCTGGCCGACTACACGCCGCAACTGCTCGACGTGCTGCTCTCCACGGTGACCGCGGCCACGATCATCGCCTACTCGCTCTACACGTTTTTCTCGCCCACCGGCGAGCAACACGACTACCTCATGTTCACGATCCCGTTCGTCGTCTACGGGATGTTCCGCTACGTGTTCCTCATGTACAAGCGCAACCTCGGCGGCAGTCCCGAGGAGATCCTGCTGACCGATGTGCCGCTCATCATCACGATTCTCGGGTGGCTGGTCGCGTCGGCCGCAGTGATCACGCTGGCGTAGGCGCGCCGAGGAGTGACGGCGGGGGCGGAGGAGCGTATGGAGGGAGTAGACGTGGGCCACCAGATGGACGGTACGGTCGCACTCGTGTTGATTGCCGGGCGCGGTGAACGTGAGGCAGGCGCGTGAGCGTGACTGAGCCCGATCAGGTTCCGGGTCACGCGCGCATGACGGCCGGGCTGCCGCTGCCGGTGGCTCTCGTCATGGCAGCGGTTCTTGCCGCCGGATGCGTGCTCGCGGCACTGCCGTTGGTGCAGGTGGAGTTCCTCATCCCCGACGACACGTACTACTACCTCAACATCGCCCGGCACGCGGCGTCCGGCTCCGGCCTGACGTTCGACGGCATACACGCCACCAACGGCTTCCAGTTCATCTGGCAGATGCTGCTCGTGCCGTGGTCGCGCTCACGGGCTCGTCGCTCCTCGCGCCCGTCTCGGCGATCGCCCTCGTCCAGGCTGTCTGCGTCGCCGCCGGCATCTGGGTCGCGTGGCGAGCGCTCCGGCGGGTGTCTGTCTCGCCACTGAGCTTCGCGCTCGCGACACTCCTGGTGATCGCCAATCCGGTCGTGTTCAAGATGTTGTTCTCCGGGATGGAGGGCGCGCTTGGCTTCGTGGTGCTCTGCGCGTATCTCGGAGTGGTGGTGGACGCGCAGACTGCCGAGAAGGTCGATACGCGGCGCCTGGCGGCATACGCCGGCGTGTCGGCGCTGCTCGTGCTTGCGCGCCTCGACTACGCGATCCTGTTGCTCGCGGTGGCGATCGTGCTCGTGCGGAGGCGCAGGCGTGACGGTCTCATGCCCACACTCGTCGTAGGCGGAGCTGTTGCGGCGGTGCTGGCTGCATACCTCGCGTGGAACTACGCCCACTTTGGTATCCCGCTTCCGGTGAGCGGCCTTGCTAAATCGTGGTACGTGTCGGGGGCTTCCGCAGGCGAACGGATCTTTGGCGGCCTCGCTGAGATGGCGGGCATGCCGGTACTTGTCGCGCGACGGGTCTTCGAGTTCCTGTCTGCGAGGCCCGCTGCGTTCGCGGTCATGGGGCTTTCGCTGGCGGCGTGCGCTGTCATCGCCGCGCGGATGGCCACGTTCGGCCGCGGGACACTCGGTGGGCTGCGTTTGCTCGTGCCGTACGGTGTCGCGCTCACGGTTCATCTCGTCTACCTGTTTGTCTACCTCGGCAGGTTCGCTATCACGTTCTGGTACTACGTGCCGGAGGTCGTGGGCGCGCTGTTCGCGCTCGCCGTGGTGATAGGTGCGCTCAGGGTGCGTGCTGGCGCTCGGGCGGGGGCGGCCCGGCTCGCAGCGGCTGCGGTGGTCGCTGTCATCGCGGTCGGCTACGTCGCGATGTACGCGACGTACACGTTAGATCCGGCACGCAAGACGCGCTACATCGCCGCGTACCACACGGGGGTGTGGATGGCCGAGAACCTCGCGCCCCAGACGCGCGTGGGCAGTTGGAACGCGGGCGCCCTGGGCTACTTCTCGCGGCGCACCGTCATCAATCTCGACGGGCTCGTCAACGGCGCGCGGTTTGTGCAGGAGTATCTGTCCACCGGGCGAACCGCCGAGTACATCGCCGAGGAAGACATCACCCACCTTGCCGACTACGCGACCTCGTCAGAGTGGTTCAACCGCTACGGCGAGTTCACCGTTCTCTACGAGCGGCGACACGGTCTCGACACCTTCTCGTTCTTCGAGGACAAGCCGTCCCAAGACGAGGAGCGCTTCTTCGTGATCGAGCTCGTGCGCTGACCCCGCCGCCCCTAGAAGAACCGCTTCGCGAGGCCGAGGATACCTTGCTTCCACGGCACGCGGTGCGACACGCCGCTCGCGCCGGCGAACTCATCGAGGTGCGCGACGTACCACTCGTAGTTGCGCACGAGCGCGTCTTTGTTCGAGTAGCGCGGCTGCCAGCCGAGCTCTCGCTTGGCCTTGTCGATCGAGACGAACGAGTCTTTCGAGGCCGTCTCGTAGACCCACTTGTAGAGGGGCGAGAGGTTGAGCGCTTCGAGGATGCGGAGCGTCCAGATCAACGGCGTGGCGGGAAAGCCGCGGACCTTCTTGCCGTGCCCGGCGTGGTCGAGGACGGCTTGGTAGTCCTCGCGCATCGTGGTGAACTCCTCGGCGCCGATGTTGAAGGTGTCGTTGACGACGTCGCACTCGAGCGTGCAGCACAGGTAGATCGCTGCGCAGAGGTCTTCGACGTCGAGGAACTGGTAGCGGTTGTTCCCGCTGCCGATCATCGGGAAGCCGTGGCCGGTGTAGGCCCAGTCGTAGAAGAGCGCGAACACGCCGAGGCGCTCCGGGCCGATGAAGCTCTTGGGGCGGATGATCGGCACGCACATGCCGCGCTTACGGAAGTCGAGGCAGACCTTCTCGGCGGCGATCTTGGCCTCGCCGTAGGGGCCCACGCCAACGAGCGGGTCGGTCTCGAGCAGCGGGTGGTGGTCGGGGATGCCGTAGACGGCGGTCGAGGAGATCATGACGAAGCGGTCTACGGCGCCGGTCGCCTCGGCTGCGTCGAGGAGGATGCGGGTGCCGTCGACGTCGGTGGAGAAGATGTCTTCAGGCGAGTAGAGGGGGAGGGCGGCGGCGGTGTGGACCACGATGTCGATGTCGCGCATCGCCTCGACCACAGCCGACTCGTCGCGGATGTCACCTGATATCGCCTCGACGCGGTCAACGCAGTCGGCGTAGTCGAATGGCGCGAGGTCGAGCGAGCGCACGGTGTGGCCGCACTCAAGAAGGTAGCGGATGAGGTTGATGCCGAGGAACCCTGAGCCGCCGGTGACGAGGTAGCGCATGGGTGCGGTGGTCCTTTCGCGGCAGGAGTATGGGCCGCTGCGATTCTAGCGCATCAGGTCGCCGAGGGGATGGGTGCGGCTTTCCGATCTCTGCGGGCCCTCGCGGGAGCCGGGGCGGCGAGGGGTGTTTCCGAGGGTGTTCCATGGCCATCGAACCCCCCGCACAAACATTCGACCGCCATGGAACAGATCGCATTACCCCTGCGACCTCCCTTCTTGACCCGCATGCGGCACAGCGGCTCACTCGCTTGCCGAACTCCTGCGTGAGTCGTCCGTCAGGCGCGCACCGCGCCAGCATGGTCTATTACGCGCAACAAGTGCACTAAGCGCATACGTTGTGCTACCATTGACTCGGCACCAGCACATTCGATTTCGCACGGAGCGTGACATGAGCGAGCTTCTCACCCCACGGCAGGTCGCCGAGCGACTCTCGGTATCTCCGCGCACGGTCTATCTGTGGATCGAACAGGGTCGGCTTCCTGTGGTCCGCTTCTCCGAGCGCGTGACCCGCGTTCCCGCACAGGCCGTCGAGGTACTCGTGGAGTCAGCGTACGTGCCGTCATCGCGTCCGTTCCCTGAGTCCGCGCAACCGCTCTTGGCCGCCGAGGACCCGGGAAGCTACTCGGCGGTTGCCTATGCCGAGCAGCCCGCCGCACCCACGACTCCGGTCGAGCCCACGCGTGCCGCCAAGCCCACACCCACGCGGCGGCTGCGCGAGCTGCTGCGGGTACACCGCGACGAGATACTCTCGGTCGCGAAACGGCGTCGCGTCGAGAACGTCCGGGTGTTTGGATCGGTGGCCCGTGGGGACGCGGGCGCCACAAGTGACATCGACTTGCTGGTCGATCTGGCGCCGCAAGCGTCACTCTTGGATCTGAGCGGGTTCGCCGGTGAGGTTGAGGCGCTGCTCGGAGTGCAGGTCGACGTGGTCCCGGTGCGAAGCATCAGGGCTGAGATTCGCGACCGTGTGCTGCGCGAGGCGTTGCCGTTGTGAGCGCCGACAGGGTCCCGCAGCTGCGTCTGACGGACATACGAGACGCGGCCCGGAAGATCCTGGAGCGCACGTCTGCGGGGCGAGACCGCTTCATGTCTGACGAGTTGCTCCAAGTGTGGGTGATACATCATCTGGAGATCATCGGGGAAGCGTCCTCGAGCGTCGACCCGTGCACCAGGGGAGCACATCCTGAGATTGATTGGGTCGCCGCATCGTACATGCGAAACCGACTGATTCACGGCTACTTCGACGTAGATCTCGATATCGTGTGGGAGACGGTCGAGCGGGACGTTCCGACACTGCTCAGTCAGGTGATGGTTGTGCTCGAGGCGCTGCGTTGCGACACGACCGGAGACAGCTGAATTTCCGGGGTTCCGAGGGGTGTTTCCGAGGGTGTTTCACGGCCATCGAATCCCCCGCATGCGCATTCCGGTGAAGCCGATCACCTGTTCCACGGCAACCCGGACACCGTTCCGGTCGAAGCCGGACGGTCTTGAGCCAGGCGACGCTTCGTACGTGCAGAATGACGCGGTGTCCGGCTTCAGGTCAACTTTCGCGGACGTTTCGGGGCTTCCCTGCGCATCGAGCCTCCCTTCAGTTCCAGTCTGACGGCCCTGTGGACCAGGCGATCGAGCAGAGCATCGGCGACGCCGGGATCAGCGATCAAGTGATGCCACTCGGACACCGGTAACTGGCTCGTGATGATGGTCGAACTCCGCCCGGCGCGATCGTCGACGAGGTCCATGATGTCGTTGGCGGCCTGTACGTCGAGGCGTGAGATGCCCCAGTCGTCCAGGATCAACAGGTCGACCTTCGCGATCTTCTCGAGTGCTTTGAGGTAGCTGCCGTCAGCCCGCGCGCCTGAATTGACAAAGTTAGTGCAAAGCCTCTTGCACTAACTTTGTCAATCAACCCAGTCGAGTAGGTGTCGTGGTCAGGCGCTGTCAAGACCCAAGATATGGTATACTCAAGAGCGTGGTGAGCGGGGCCGGTCGGGACTCTCTTCCGGTCTCGTTTGCTGTCCCGGGTCCGATCTGTGCCCCCTGGCGCTCTCTACTCCTCCTCGCCCCCGAACTCGCCGAGGATCTCGAGCACCTCGTCGTCGCTCGTC
Source organism: uncultured Coriobacteriaceae bacterium (assembly GCA_964349355.1). Lineage (GTDB taxonomy): Bacteria > Actinomycetota > Coriobacteriia > Anaerosomatales > SLCP01 > JAUVXE01. Next base: position 58,009 of record CAYGFZ010000004.1, read on the forward strand.
TGGCCGAAGGACCGGTAGAACTGCCCGACCGAGTAGAACAGGTCTGGCGTCTCCGGCGCGATGATCTCATCAGCATAGGCTGAGACCGCCTGCACTGCGCTTGCCGAGACCACGGGGGCCGCGAGCACCACCCGCACAGCACCCTGCGCCCGCACGTAGCGGAGCGCGGCGATCGCGGTCAGCCCTGTGGCGATCCCGTCGTCGACCACGATGGCGGTCGCGCCCTCCAGGTCGACCGGTTCGAGTCCACCCCGATACAGCTCGATGCGACGCTGGATCCGTTCGCGGACGGGCCGTGCGAGGTGCTCGAGCTCGATGATCTCGTAGCCACCCTCGGGGTTGGGCGTCACGCGGCCGTCGGGGTCGACCGCGCCGACCGCATACTCGGGGTTGGCCGGAGCACCGATCTTGCTCGCAATGACCACGTCGAGCGGCAGGCCGAGCAGGCGCGCGACCTCACCGGCTACCACCACGCCGCCTCTGGGGATCCCGAGCACCACGGCTTCATAGTCGCTGGAGTAGCGACCAAGTTCCTCGGCCAGTGTCCTGCCAGCGTCGCGCCTGTCTCGGAACATACCTCACACCCGCCTCGTCGTAGGGCGCCTCCTTGTGGGTTATGCCCTAGGAGGCGGTGCGTGCAACAACCATCGTCCGACGACCCTGCCGACCCTGCCTCATCGCCCGACGCGCGTCCAGCGGCAGAAGCGGCCCTCGGCGATCTCGAGCAACTCGTAGAGCCCCACGCCGAGGAGCGCCATGCCGAGGATCCCGGCGAACATAGAGTCGTACGCGAGACGGCCCCAAGAATCCACGATGTAGTAGCCCAGCCCGCTTCGTCCGCCGATCGACTCTGAGAGGAAGAGCACCGCAACCGCCGTACCGGTGCCGATGCGCAGTGCGGTGAAGATGTCGGGCAGTGCCGCCGGCACCACCACGTGCCGGAACACGTCGAGACGGCCAGCACCGAGCGAGCGAACCGAGAGCACGGAGCCCACGGGGATCGAGCGCGCGGCGTCGCGCGCGGTGACGAGCAGTTGGAAGAAGACGATCAGCGTGATGAGCACGATCTTGCTCGCGTCACCGAGCCCGAGAAGCACCAGGAGGACCGGCAGAAACACGACCTTCGGGATGGGATAGATCAGGAAGATCAGCGGCGCGAAGACCGCGTCTGCCCGGGGCGAGCGGCCCACGAGCAGGCCGAGCGGCACCGCAAGCACGGTGCCGAGCGTCATCGCAGCAAGCACGCGCCACGAGCTCGACACGAGGTGCGGCCATAGGTCGTCAGTGAACCCCTCGGCGAACGCGGTGAGCGCTGGCAGCGGACCGGGCAGTGCGCGCGAATCGAGCGCCAGCGAGCCGAGTTGCCAGATTACGAGCAGCGCGATCGTCGCACCGATGTAGCCGACCGTCTTGCGCTGCCACCCGTTCACGACGTCACCCCCGACAAAGCTCCCTCGGCGGCAAGCATGCGTCGCAACTCGGCGCACCGCTGGTAGAACTCGGGCGTGTCACGGTAGCCAGGCGCTCCCATCCGCGGGTTATCGACGATCTCGGTCACGCGCCCCGGCCTTCGAGAGAGCACGATCACACGCCTGCCGAGGAAGACCGCCTCCTCGATCGAGTGCGTCACCAGCACGCTCGTGTGACCGCGCTGCCGCCAGAGTTCCAGCAGCAGGTCTTGCAGGTTCTCGCGGGTGAGCGCGTCGAGCGATGAGAGCGGCTCGTCCATGAGGAGCAGGTCTGCGTCGAGCGCGAGCGCACGTGCGAGCGCCAGGCGCTGGCGCATACCGCCGGAAAGCTCTCCGGGGTAGGCGTCGGCGAAGTCACCGAGGCCGACACGGTCGAGCGAGTCGGCGACCCGCGCGCGGCGCTCGGCTCGCGCGACACGGCGCACCTCGAGGCCGAGTGCTGCGTTGTGGTAGGCGGTCTTCCACGGCAGCAGCCCAAAGTCCTGCAAGATCAGCGCTGTGGCGAGCCGGGGGCCGCGCACGGCCCTCCCTCCCACGAGCACGCTCCCGCTGCAGGGAGCAAGAAGCCCACTCGCCAGCAGCAGGAGCGTGGACTTGCCGCACCCGCTCGGACCGATGATCGAGACCGGCTCGCCCTCGGCGATATCGAGGTCGAGACCTGCGAGCGCCTCGGTCTCACGTCCGACACCCGCGTAGGTGACCGCGACGTCGTGAAAGACCAGTCCCGCCATCCGTGCTCCTTTAGGGTGTGACGAGCACGAGGTCTTCGTAGAGGAGCTTAGCCTCCAGGATTCCCTTGGCGGTCATCCACTCAAGCACTGCGTTCACCTGCTGGGGCGTAGGGATCTGAGCGCTCGGATAGGTGTTCACCGGGTAGCTGTCGCGCAGCGGCTCGGGCAAGCGTGCCTGCTCAACGAGCAGGTCGATCCATGCGCCCGGGTCCTCATTCACGATCTCGGCACCCTCGTTCCACGCCTGCAGCAGAGCGGCCATCGTGTCGACGCCACCCGGCTCGGCAAGATAGGTGTCTGAGAAGGCGAGCACGGTCTGCGAGAGGTTCTCGCCTGTCGTGTCGTCAGCAAGCAGGATCGCGCCCTCAAGCTCGGCAAGCGAAAGGAGCGGCTCGGGGAGCGCGGCTGCCGCGAGCTGGCCCTGTATGAGCAGCTCGAAGCGGACCGGCACGCGGGGGACGGGCTCGACGACGACGTCATCGGCGTCGACTCCGGCCTGGCGCATCAGCCCGTCGAGCACGTACTCCTGGATCGTGCCCTCCGATGTACCGACAGGCACGCCAGCGAGCGCGGAGAGGTCGGCGTAACCAGACTCGGGCGCGGCCACGATGCCAAAGCGGCCCTCGGCAGGTGTCGCACCGAGCATCACCGTCGCGATGGTCACGGGTGCACCGCCGGCCTCGAGGACAGCGCACGCGATGATGTCGCCCATGAAGGCATCAATCTCACCGGCCACGAACGCCGCATCGCGCTCCTGGGCGGCCTGGAAGGTAACGATCTCGACCGAGGGAAGCCCGGCTGCCTCGAACAGCCCACGCTCCTCGGCGACCCACAGCGGCAGCATGTCCTCGGTGGGAAGCGTGCCGATGACGACCGGCTTGGGCTCCGGCTCGCGCGGCTCGGGCGGCACGATCTCATCGGAGGACTGTGTGGCACAGCCGGTAAGCGCTGAAGCTGCAAGAGCGCCAGCGCAGAGCAGCGCGATGATGCGTCGGTTCATCTGGCGGGTCCTTTCGTGCGGTTGCGGGAAGGATTCGCGTGCTTACCGATCGGCCTCGACCGGGTGGCGCAGGCGGACCTCATCACGGGACAGGATACCGGAGAAGCCAGCAACGGCGGCCCCGGCGCGGTCGGCAAGCAAGCCGACGGCGATCTCGTAGATCGCGAAGCGATGACGCTGATAGAAGTACAGGAGCGGGATGTCGTCGTTGGAGACGGCCACGCGGATCGACGGCAACTCGCGCTCCCGGGCGAACTCGACGGCAGCGCGCAACAGTACGGCGCCCACGCCCTGCCCCTGATGCTCCGGATAGACGGTGAGCAGCACGATGACAAGCTCACCCCGGTCGATAGCAAGCGAGATGAGGCCGGCCAACTTGCCGTCCGCCTCGGCGATGAGGTTCTCGCCGCGCAACACGTCGAAGGTGCGGTCGAAGACGTCGATCTCGGTCTCGCCGAGGGCCCGGTCGCAGATCTCCTCGATGTCGCCTCGGTCGGCGGGCGTCGCTGCGCGCACTGTGAACTCGAGCGAGTCGGCGGGCTGGTGCTCGGCGCAGGTGACAGTCATGCGCGCCTCGTTGAGCGGCAGATCCTTGCCGCATGTAGGGCACCGGTAGTGCGGATATGGGAGATCTATCTCTTCGACCATCACTCACGGCTCCAGGATTCTCGGTTCGGCTATACAGTCCCGAACCCCCATTATGCCGCTTGCGGGCGCGGGGCGCACGTGGCTCGCTTGGACGAATCGCCTTGTGGGCAGTCCGCGCTCCATGACTCGCTCTTGCAGCGCCCGCCGCCATGCCCAGGCCACCGGTGGCAGCGCCGATAGCGACGCTGCCTCCGAACGCCTTTTAAGCTCCACGACTTCTTTGTGTTGGCCCACGTGGCGCGCATGCCGGCCTTGAAGCCTTGCTTCTTGAAGACGCTCCTGGCCTTCCACGCGCCCGCGACCGCTTGTTCTCCCGCGAAGAAGGCGGCGCCTCCCACCGCACCCCAGAGCACTTGGGCGAACTCACCGTCGGGGTCGTCTTGGTTCACGGGGTCGTAGTAGCGGGCGTGCAAGTAGTAGGTCTCAGACCACGAGTCGTAGTTATAGCCGGCGTAGCGCAGCGGCTGGAAGGCGGTGATCTCGGCGGCCACCGGTGCGGGAAGTGCGCCCGTGCCGCGGCTTGCCCCGCGATGTGACTACGCGGCCATCAAGCCCTACACGTCATCGATAGTGACTCCAGAATCCTCGGGCCAGATCACTCGGAAGCCCTCACCATTGTCGACCGCGACCACCGCGCCCTCAAGCTCGCCCTCGCGCTCGAGCATGGAGACGATCTGTTCCGTAGCGGCTGCCGGATCTCGCACACACGCGAAGATGTTGGCGTGTTCCGCACCGATGTCACCGCCGTCGCAAGACCCGTTGCCCGTGCGCCTGAGCAGCTCGTCGACGAGAGCTTCGACATGGTGTCTTCTGTCAAGCAGCATGACACCCTCGCCGTACAGCCGGACGATCACATCGAGACAGACATCGTCGTCACCCTCCATAGGGGCGTCTGCGCTGCTGGCCAGGCTCTCCCAAACCGGCTCACCATGCAACTGCCTAACCTGCTCCCGCAACACGGTGAGCACGACTGCTCGCCCCTCCCGGCGAGATGCCCACCGTTCTGCCGCCATGATCGCCTCAGTCAGCTGTCGATACAGGTAGTCCTGCGGCTCCGGCTGCTCGACTGCTGGAAGAGCCACATCGACCATGAGTCCGCGATCGCTCTTGGTGTAGCGGCCAACGCTCGCACCCTCGAACCCTGGCTGATAGGCACTGCCGGGGATGTGAAAGACAACCAGCAAGTTCAGGGGCGATTCCACCGGAGGAAGCTCATCAATCTCGTCTGATAGTAGGCGCAAAGCGCATAACCAGGGCATGTTTGATTCGGGGCCGCCGATGACCCATGTGATTATCAGCGCTTGCTCTGGTTCAGCCACCCGTTAGCGCCTCCTCGTAGCGACCTTGCGGAACCGCTCCCTGTTAAGCGACCCCCGGTGGACCCCGATGATGTTGCGCTCGAGAGCCGCCATCCCTCTGCGTGACCCACTCGTCAGTACCCGCATCTCTTTGTCTGCCATGAACTTCTTGGTGTAACGGCGCTGTGGAACCTTCTTGGAGGTGATTCCCGTCTTCAGGTACTCGCGCGTCTTCTTGTGAAACAGCTGGTAAAGGTGCGTCTCCTTCGGGCTGTTGAGCGAGTTCCCGTGCACCTTCGCCGCACACGCATTATGCACCCACACGCCCGCGCTCGCGACGAAGTAGGTGTGGAGGTCGGCGACCTCGAAGTTGTAGACGTCTTGCGGGCTTTGCAGGTGCTCGCGCACCACCG
>CAYGFZ010000005.1:0-9893 GCA_964349355.1 uncultured Coriobacteriaceae bacterium
GATTCGAGTTCGGTGCCCGCGCCGACACGCAGTGCGCTCTCGGCCAACGGGGGGGGAATCAAGACGGTGCACTTCTTTGGAGGGGACGCAGCAGTGCCGCTATCCGTGCGGGCCGAGGTACTCGAGCTGGTGAAGTGATAGCTCCTCGCCGAAGTCCGCGTCTTACTCCTCGGATGTCTCGTCGATGGGGTTATCCGTAGAGAAGCGCGAGTCGATCTCTGAGGCGGTGCGGAAGTCGACGGATGCTTCGTAGTCCCGTCCAGCCTGGTGCAGAGTGAGCCCCCGGTTCATATAGGCTGCCGCGTACGACGGTGAGACCTCTATGGCTTTAGAGAAGCTCGCGACAGCCTCATCTATCAGGAGCGTGGCCCGTGCCTTGAGTGCGAGCCCATGGTTGTTGTAGGCGAGTGCATTGTCGGGGTCGAGTTCGATCGCCTTGGTGTAATCGGCGATGGCGAGATCGAGGTCGCCCCTCTCCTGGAACGCGAACCCCCGGTTGATATACGCGCTGGCGTCATCGGGGTTGCGTGAGATGGCGCTCTCATAGTCCTCGACCGCGCCGTCGATGTCGTCCGTCCGATGGCGCACGATACCGCGATTGTTGTAGGCGAGTGCATTGTCGGGGTCGAGTTCGATCGCCCTGGTGTAGTCCACGCTCGCATCTTCTAGGCGGTTCATGTTGTGGTATGCCACGCCCCGCTTGTAGTAGGTGAGTGTATTACCGGGTTCGAGTTCGATGGCCTTCGAGTAGTCCTCGACCGCCCGGTCGAACTCGGATTGCTCGGCCAACGCCAGCCCACGCCTGAAGAGGGCGGTCGGGTTCGACGGTTCGAGTTCGAGTACCTTGGTGTACTCCTCTACTGCGGCCGGATACTCTCCCGCTTCGAAGTGTGCGTCGCCGTTCGCAAGGTCTTCCACTGGCCGTTTCCCTCCCGGGTTGTCTGGTGGCCGCCGGGGCTCACCGAAAAAGGCATGGGGCCGCCCGATCCACGCGGCAGACTCTACGGAGCAAAGCCGCAGTTGACAGGCGGCCGACCCCGGTAGAGTGTCAGCACCATCATAGCGGTTCATGGGCGGTGGGTTCCAGCCTGCAGGCTCCGGGAGTACTCTGGTCGTCGGGCCTTCACCGGTGAGTTGCACTGATGACCAATCAGCAGTGTGCGGCCCGTGTGCGTTAGACTACGACTCACAACTGCCTCCGCTGCCCACGCCACTAAGGAGCGAGCGTTGATCACCCTCTACGACACCACACTGAGAGACGGGACGCAGCGCGAAGGCCTCTCGCTCTCCGTCGACGACAAGCTGCGGGTCGCACAGCGTCTCGACATCCTCGGCATCCACTACATCGAGGGCGGTTTTCCGGGATCGAACCCTAAGGACATCGAGTTTTTTGAGCGCGCCAGAGACCTGAAACTCGAGACCGCCGTCATCTCGGCGTTCGGCGCCACCTGTCGAAAGGACACCCCTGCCACCGAGGACCCCGGGCTCAACGCGCTCCTCGAGACCGGGTGTGAGGCGCTCTGCATCTTCGGCAAAGCGTGGGACCTTCACGTGACCGAGACGCTGCACGCGAGCCTTGAAGAGAACGTGCGCATGGTGCGCGACTCAATCGCCTACCTGAAATCGCAGGGACGCACCGTCTTCTTCGACGCGGAACACTTCTTCGACGGCTACGCGAACAACGCAGGCTACGCCATCGAGGTCGTTCGGGCGGCTGCCGAGGCGGGTGCGGATGCGATCGTGCTCTGCGACACCAATGGCGGCACCATGCCGTACGAGATCTTGCGCGCGGTCGGCGTCGCACGGCTCGAGACCGAGGTGGCCCTCGGCATACACGCGCACAACGACGCAGGTTGCGCCGTCGCCAACTCGCTGCTGGCCGTCGACGCGGGCTGTACGCACGTACAGGGCACCGCGAACGGCTACGGTGAGCGCGCAGGCAACGCCGATTTACTTGCGATCATCCCGTCGCTCGTGCTCAAGATGGGCGAGGAGTGCATCACGCGCGATCAGCTCAAGCTGCTCACAGAGGTCAGCCACTTCATCTCCGAGACCGCCAACATCTCGCCCGATCCGCACCACCCCTACACCGGTGCGAGTGCGTTTGCGCACAAGGGGGGCGTGCACGCGAGTGCGGCCGCACGCCTGCCCGAGGCCTACGAGCACGTCGACCCGTCTGCAGTGGGCAACCTTGCGCGGGTGGTGGTAAGCGAACTCGCGGGCCGTGCGTCACTCACCATGAAAGCCGCAGAGCTCGGTATCGATCTCACCGGTGACCAGGAGACGGCCGGCACGGTTTTGGACTCGATCAAGGCGCTCGAGCACCGCGGCTACTCTTTCGAGGCCGCCGACGCTAGCCTCGAGGTCATGCTCAAGAAGCGCCTCGGCACCTATGAGCCGTTCTTCCGGCTGGAATCGTTTCGCTGCATCATGGAGAAGCGCGAGGACGGCCGGGTCATGACCGAGGCGACCATCAAGATTCACGTCGGCGGCCACCGCTACATCGCCACCGCCGAGGGCAACGGTCCCGTCAACGCACTCGACAAGGCGCTGCGTATCGCGATCGAACGCTACTACCCCTCGCTCGAAGCCTTTGAGCTCACCGACTTCAAGGTCCGCGTGCTCGACGAGAAGAAGGGCACCGGTGCGGTCACGCGCGTGCTCATCGAGACCGCCGACGGCGAGAAGAGCTGGGGCACGGTCGGCGTGAGCGAGAACATCATCGAGGCTTCGTGGGAGGCGCTCGTCGACTCTGTCGAGTACGGACTTTCACATCCCAGGCAGGAGAGCGACATTGCTCATGGAAGTTAATCCCGAGGACGATCCGATCGACCGGATCAGAGGTCTCGGCATGAGAGTAGTGCGCGTTCTTTCTGAGGGTGACTGCAGGTACGGCCTGGCCGACGACGCGACCATCACGCTCATCTCCGATGAGCCGTTCGCGCAGTGGGAGCCTGAAGGCGCTGTGGGTCTGGCCTCCGCCGAGCTGCTCACTCCCGTCATCCCTACCAAGATCGTCTGCGTTGGCATCAACTACCGCCACCACGCCGAAGAGATGGGTCACGACCTTCCCGTCGAGCCGGTAATCTTCCTCAAGCCTCCGACCACGGTCAACGGGCCCGGGAGAGATATCCGGATCCCCGGTGGAGTCAACCGGATCGACTACGAGGCTGAACTTGCCGCTATCATCGGGCGCCGGACACGCAGCGCCACGCCGGAGCAGGCGCGCGAGAACATCCTCGGCTATGCGTGCGCCAACGACGTGACCGCGCGTGAGCTTCAGAAGGTCGACGGCCAGTGGACCCGCTCCAAGAGCTTCGACGGGTTCTGCCCCCTCGGTCCGTGGATCGAGACGGATGTCGACCCGGGCGACCTGCTCGTCGAGAGCTACATCAACGGTGAAGTACGCCAGTCCGCGCGCACCTCGGACATGATCTTCGATGTCTACGAACTGGTGAGCTTTATCAGTGGCGTCATGACGCTCGTTCCCGGCGATGTGGTGCTCACGGGCACTCCGGGTGGCATCGGCCCGATGGAGTCCGGCGATACGGTCGAGATCCGCATCGAGGGCATCGGGAGCCTCGTGAACCACGTCGTCTGAGCGTACGTGTGACGCTCGTCGCACGTACGCTCCGCCCGTCAGCTGCGAACAGCCGTTCGGCTAGCCATAAGCCCCAGATGTCGTCGTGCCGTGGTAGAGTGGACACATCATATTGTGTCCGACGATATCTGTGAGGAGCACGCTGTCGTGGGGGAGGACCGCCTCAAGACTCCCGAGGTAGACGAGTTGCTGCGCGCGTTCGTGGCACTCGAGGACACCGCGGAGGCCTACGCATTCCTGCAGGATGTCTGCACCATCAAGGAGATCCAGGACATGGCGCAGCGTCTTCATGTCGCCCGCCTACTGGCTGCCGGCGAGCACTACAGCGAGATCAGTGCGGCGACCGGCGCCTCGGCCACGACCATCAGTCGCGTGAGCAAGGCTCTCAACTACGGCGCGGACGGATATCGCTCGCTGCTCGACAAGCTTGACGGCGCCGGGGAGGCGCGCTAGCCCGTGTCCTTCGTCCACCTGCATACCCACTCTGAGTATTCGCTCCTCGACGGCGCGGCGCGCGTCCGCGACCTCGTCGACCGCGCGGTAGAGCTCGACATGCCGGCGCTGGCGGTGACCGACCACGGAGCGATGTACGGTGCGGTGGAGTTTTACCGGGCGGCGAAGAAGGCCGGCATCCGTCCGATCATCGGCTGCGAGATCTACTTCACGCTCGGCTCGCGTCTGGCCCGGGAGGGCAAGCCGGCGCTCTACCACCTGCTGCTGCTGGCCAAAGATCAGCTCGGCTACCGCAACCTGATGGCGATGGTCTCCGAGGCCTCGGTGACAGGCTTCTACTACAAGCCGCAGGTCGACCTCGAGCTGCTGACGCGCTACAGCGCCGGTCTCATCGGCACGAGCGCGTGCATGAGCGGCGTGGTGAGCAAGTCGATCGAGCGGGGTGATCTCGACGAGGCCCGTACGTGGGCAGAGACATACGCCGGCATCTTCCCCGAGGGCGACTTCTTCCTCGAGATCCAGAACCAGGGCATCACCGCTGACAACGGCACCACCCAGTCCGTCATCAACGAGCAGATCGCGTCTCTCGGCGCTGAGCTCGGCTTGCCGCTCGTGGCGACCAACGACATCCACTACGTCAACGGCGCCGACGCCAACGCGCAAGACATGCTGCTGTGCATCGGCACCGGGTCGACCATGGACGACACCGGGCGCATGAAGTTCTCGTGCGAGGAGTTCTTCATGAAGTCCGCCGAGGAGATGGCGTCCGCGATCGGCCCGCACCCCGAAGCCCTCGCTAACACGCTGCGTATCGCCGAGCGTTGCGAGGTCGAGCTCGAGTTCGACAAACTGGTGTTCCCGCAGTTCGAAGTCCCCGAGAAACACACCGAGGCGTCGTTCCTGGAGGCCGGGTGCGTCGAGGGGCTGAAGGTCCGCTACGGCGAGCCGGTCCCCCCTGACGCACTGGACAGGCTCGCTCACGAGCTTGGCATCATTAACGCGAAGGGCTACGCAGCCTACTTCCTCATCGTCGCGGACTTTGTGAAGTGGGCCAAGGAGCGTGGCATCGGGGTCGGCCCTGGCCGAGGAAGTGCCGCCGGCTCCATCATCGCGTACGCCCTCGGCATCACGAACCTCGACCCGATCTCCAACGGACTCCTCTTCGAGCGCTTCCTCAATCCCGAGCGTACCGAGATGCCCGATATCGATATCGACTTCGACGACGAGCGCCGCAGCGAGGTCATCGAGTACGTCCGCGAGAAGTACGGACACGACAAGGTCGCACAGATCATCACATTCGGCACGATGAAGGCGCGGGCTGCGGTGCGCGACGCTGGCCGGGTCCTCGGCTATCCGTACGGGGTGCCGGATCGCATCTCGAAGATGATCGTCGACGACCTCAAGGCCACCATCGACTCGTCTCTCAAGCAGAACCCGGATCTCGCTGCCGACTACGAGTCGAACCCCGACACGAGACGCATCGTGGACGCGGCGCGCTCTCTCGAGGGCATCGTTCGCGGCGAGGGCGTTCACGCTGCCGGCGTCGTCATCTGCCGCGATCCGCTTCACTACCACACGCCGATCAAGCGTGACACGAAGGGCGACGCCGTCGTCACGCAGTACGAGGGCAACACGATCGCCGACCTCGGCCTGCTCAAGATGGACTTCCTCGGCCTACGCACGCTCACGGTGATCGCGCAAGCGGTGCGCAACATCGAGGAGAACCACGGAGTGCGCATCGATTCCGACGAGATTCCTCTCGACGACGACGCGACCTTCAAGCTCCTGCGCAAGGGCGACACGGTTGGCGTATTCCAGGTCGAATCGCCGGGTATGCGCCAGCTTCTGCGCGATCTCAAGCCCACCTCTTTCGCCGACATCGTGGCGCTGCTCGCTCTCTACCGTCCCGGCCCGCTCGGCTCGGGCATGGTGAAGGACTTCGTGAACCGCAAGCACGGCCGGGCGAAGGTCACGTACTACGATGACCGCCTCAAGCCGATCCTGGAGGAGACCTACGGGACGGTCGTCTATCAGGAGCAGGTCATGCGCATCTCGATGGAGATGAGCGGGTTCACGGCCGCCAAGGCTGACAAACTCCGCAAGGCGATGGGCAAGAAGGACCGCGACGTCCTCGACAAACTCAAAGACGACTGGGTCGACGGTGCCGCGGGTAACGGCTACGACGCCAAGCTCGCTGCACGCATGTGGGAGGACATCGAGAAGTTCGCCGAGTACGCGTTCAACAAGAGTCACTCGGCGGCCTATGGCCTCATCACGATGCAGACCGCCTACCTCAAGGCTCACTACCCGACCGAGTACATGGCGGCGGTGCTGACCTCGTACAGTGGCAAGACCGACAAGATCGTCAAGTACGTCGCCGAGTGCAACCGCGCCGGCATGAAGGTCCTGCCGCCCGACGTGAACTCTTCGGGGCGCAACTTCACGGCGGTGCCTGAGGGCATCCGGTTCGGGCTGGCCGGGATCCGAGGGGTGGGCGAGGGAGTGGTCGAGCGCATCATGGAGGCGCGGGGCGACGGGGGCGTGGCGTTCTCGTCGCTGCAGGACTTCTGCGCTCGGGTCGAGATGCAGTCGGTGAACAAGAAGACGCTCGAGGCGCTCATCAAGGCGGGCGCGTTCGATTCGATGGGCTACACCCGCAAGCACCTGCTGGCGATGATGGACACGTGCGTGGACTCGGCGATCAAGCGCCAGAGAGACGCGGCGTCGGGCCAGGTCTCGATGTTCGACATGTGCGCCGAGGGCGGGGGCGGTGGCTTCGCCGACGAGATTCCGGTTCCGGACGGCGACGAGTGGGACAAGAAGCTCAAGCTGGCGTTCGAGAAGGAGATGCTCGGTATCTACGTCTCCGACCACCCGCTGCGCGGGATCGCCGATGAGGTCAAGGCTGCCCGGACGCTCAGTCTCGGCGAGCTCGAGGACGCGCGCGACGGGGCGACCGAGTGGTTCGCGGGGCTGATCACTTCCGTGGTGCGCAAGCCGACCAAGCGCGGCACGATGATGGCGATCATAGTGCTCGAGGACCTCGAGGGCTTCTCCGAGGCGGTCTTCTTCCCGCAGACCTACGACACGTATCGCGCCCTCGTGGTGGTCGACGGCGTGGTCCGTGTTCGCTCGAAGATCGAGCACACAGACCGGGGCACGAAGCTGCTCGTCCAGGAGGTGCAGCCCTTCAACGGCGAAGCGTTCGCCCCGCCGCCCCGCAAGGTCGTGGTCAGCGCGGACAGCGGCGTGCTGAAGAACGGACGGATCGAGAAGCTCAAGCGAATCGTCGAGACCTATCCCGGGCGTGATTCGCTGGTGCTCGAGGTCGCCGACAACGGGTCGCGCAAGGTCTTCAAGGTGGGGCGCGGTGTCGACTCCAAGTCCGGCGGCCTGCACGCCGAGTTGATCGAACTGTTCGGAGCTACCGCGGTGCGCGAAGAGTAGTATCGGGAGGTGCGGGGGGTCCGGAAAAGTGGCTGAGGTGACCTCACCCGTAGCATCGCCCGTGAGGTCGCCGGTGACCCTGATGACGTCACCCGTGGCACTACGTGACCTCATCGGTGACCTCACGAGGGTCACCCGCGAGGTTGTATGTGAGGTCACGGGTAAGGTCATGGGGTGACATCTCCCGGAAGGGCTCGCAACCCCTCTCTACCGCTACAGCACTACAGCACTACAGTGTGATAGACTGGGCCAGAAACAAGATGTCATGATCGCGCGACCAACCGTTCGCATCGAAAGGAGCCACCCGTGAATCCGGTGACCCCCCGAGGGTTCCGAGACGTGCTGCCGCAGGAGGCCGCCGAGCGCGCTACCGCCGCCGCATCGCTCGCTACGGTCTTCGACAACTGGGGCTACGGTCCCGTTGAGACTCCGGTCGCCGAGGAGCTCCCCATGCTGGAAGCCGGTGCAGGCTCACTGGCTGGTACCGCGTTTCGGCTCTTCGACTCAGATGGCCGCCTGCTCGCGCTTCGCCCTGACATGACCGTCCCGATCGCGCGGCTGGTCGCATCGCGCCTAAAAGACCAGCGGGGGCCGCACCGCATGCGCTACGTGGCCGACGTCTTTCGCGAGCAGGCATCACTGCGCGGCCAGGCCCGCCAGTTCACGCAGGCCGGCATCGAGTTCGTCGGTGCGGAGGGGCCCGCTGCCGATGCAGAGGTCCTTACCGTTCTCATCGAGGCGGTCACCGCAGCGGGCCTTGAGCGCTACACCGTTGCGGTCGGCACAGTCGCAGTCCTCTCGGCGCTTCTCGACGCATCCGGTGCCGATGAGCCGTGGTGCACCGAGGTGCGCATCGCCGCGCACGACCGCAACCTGGTCGAGATCGACCGGCTCGCCACGCGCGAAGACCTAGCCGCGGATGTCGCACGCGCCCTGCCAGCGGTCGTACGCATTCAGGGCGGTCGCGAGGCCATCGACGCGTGCCGCGAGCACGTCGCGGCGTGCGGTTGCGACGGCGTGCTCGACGAGTTCGAAGCGACCTGGGACCTCCTTGAGGCCTCTGGCGTCTCAGAGCGTGTGACGGTCGATTTCGGCACCATGCGCTCGTTCGACTATTACACCGGCATCGTGTTTGAGGTGCTTGCCCCCGGCCTCGGCCTTCCGGTCGGAGGAGGGGGCCGCTACGACGGCGTCTTAGGTGAGTTCGGCGCATCCGCACCCGCTGCAGGGTTCGCGATCGGTATCGAGCGCCTCCACATCGCGCTGACCGAGCAGCAGGCGGTCCCTGCGGTCCGTCGCGTGGATGCTGTGCTCGGCGGCGATGATGCTGCCGACGTCTTCGCTGCGGGTGCAAGACTGCGCGCGGCCGGCTGGCGCGTGCGCCTTGCTGTCGGCGCGTCAGGTCAGGACACGGTGGCCGAGGCGAGGGCTTTCGGCGCCTTTGAGGCGCTGCGTGCGACAGACGGGGCCATCGTGCGTCTCGACCGCGCAGGCGAGGCCGCCGACCCGCTGCCAGGGTCCCTCACCGGCCCGCCGCCCGTGGCCGTGACACAGGAAGGAGTCGTCCGATGATGCTCCGGCCTTCGGCCGATCGGGCCGGCAGACTCCGGATAGCCGTGCCCAAGGGTGCGCTCTTCAAAGACTCGGTGCGGGTTCTTGCCGCAGCGGGACTCGACACCACGACACTTGCGGAGCCCGGGCGCCAACTGCTGATCGCCGCCGGTGACGTCGAGTACGTCATCGCCAAACCCACCGACATCGCGGCTTACGTCGCGTACGGTGGTGTCGACTGCGCGATCGCAGGCAAGGACATCCTTATCGAGGCCGACCTGTCCGTGGTCGAGATGGTCGACCTGGGCTTCGGCGCCTGCCGGTTCGTCGTGGCAGAGCCCGAGGATGCCGGAGCTGAAGTGGCCGAGCACTACCGGCACCTCGGCGTGATCCGCGTGGCGACCAAGTATCCCCGCATCACCGAGCTGCACTTTGCAGCCCGCGGCATCCAGGTCGAGATCGTGAAGCTGCACGGCAACATCGAGATCGCTCCGCTCATCGGGCTGGCTGACCGCATCGTCGATATCACCGCGACCGGCACGACGCTTCGCGAGAACCGTCTGTGTATCGTCGAAGAAGTGTTGCCCTCGACCGCACGCTTCATCGCCAACCCGGCGAGCCTGCGCACCGCAGGGGATCGCATCACAGAACTCGCAAACCGTCTCGCCGCTCTGCCGGTAGAATAGGGATCGTCAACCCGACCGAGAGGGGTCATCTACATGATCCGCCGTATCGTCCTGGACCGTGCCGAGCGACTCACCCGCGACGACCTGTCGCGCTCCGGCGGCATCGACGCCGAGGTGATCGGTGTCGCTGCCCGCATCATCGAGGAGGTCCGCAC
>CAYGFZ010000005.1:9993-24273 GCA_964349355.1 uncultured Coriobacteriaceae bacterium
GGGCGCGCCTGCTACCCGTCGAGCGTGCTCATGAACGCGATCCCCGCACAGGTCGCGGGCGTCGATGAGATCGCGATGGCGGTTCCGCCGGCCGCCGACGGCACCGTGAACCCCTACACACTGGCCGCTGCGGCGACCGTGGGCGTCGACGAGATCTACAAGGTCGGCGGCGCACAGGCCATCGCGGCGCTGGCGTACGGCACCGACTCGATACCGGCTGTCGACAAGGTTACCGGCCCGGGCAACGCCTACGTCACCGCGGCTAAGAAGCTCGTCATGGGCGACGTGGGCATCGACATGCTCGCCGGTCCCAGCGAGGTCTGCGTGCTGGCCGACACGACCGCCATCCCGGCGTTCGTGGCGATCGATCTGATGGCACAGGCCGAACACGACCCCCGCGCGGCGACCTACGTGGTCACGGTCGACCCCGATCTCCCTGATCAGATCGAGGAGGCGCTCGAGATCTTGCTCGCCGAGGCACCGCGCCGCGACGTCATCGAGCGCTCACTTACCGACAACGGGCTCATCGTCGTCTGCCCCGACATAGTGGCCGCGCTCGACACGGTCGACCTGATCGCGCCCGAGCACCTCGAGATCCAGATGGCCGACGCGTTCGACATCCTCGGCTCGATCCGCAACGCCGGCGCGATCTTCCTCGGCCACTTCACGCCGGAGAGCATCGGAGACTACGTCGCCGGACCCAACCACGTGCTTCCCACCGGGGGCACCGCGCGTTTCTCCAGCCCGCTCTCTGTCGACGACTTCGTCAAGAAGTCCTCGGTGATCTCCTACTCGTTCGAGGCGCTCGAACTCGACGGCCCCACAGCGGTGCTGATCGCCGAGGCCGAGGGGCTCGACGCCCACGCGCGCGCGGTCTCGTTGCGACTGCAGGCGATGACCGGGACCGGGGAGGGCGAGTAGCGTGGATCGCATACGCCCATCGCGTCCCGAGCTCGAGTACCTCGTCCCGTACGACGCCAAGGACATCAAGGCCGATGTCATGCTCGCCGCCAACGAACACCCTGCGAACCTTCCCGGCGAGATCGTCGAGAAGCTCTCGTCGCGCCTCTCGGAGTTTCGCTTCAACCGCTATCCCGACCCGATGGCGAGCAAGCTGCGGGGACTGATCGCCGAGGCGAACGGATTGGAGCCTGCCAACGTGCTGGTCGGCAACGGGGGCGACGAACTCATCTTCGACATCCTGCTCGCGTGGGGCGGCCCCGGTCGCAAACTGCTCGACCTGCCGCCGACCTTCTCGATGTACGGCATCGACGGGCAGGTCACCGGCACCGAGGTCGTGAGCATCCCGAGAGATGCAAACTTCGAGGTCGACGGCGAGGCGGTGATGGCGCGCCTTGCCGAGGGTGACATCGACGTCGTGATGATCTCGCACCCCAACAACCCCACCGGCAACATCGCGCCCGAGACGCTGCTGATCGACATCCTCAACACCACCGACGCGCTCGTGCTGGTAGACGAGGCCTACTTCGAGTTCAGCCGCCACACGATGCGTCCGCACATGGAGCGCCACCCGAACCTCGTCATCCTGCGCACCTTCAGCAAGGCGTTCTCGCTGGCGGGACTGCGCGTGGGCTATGTTCTCGCTCACGAGGACGTCATCAGCGAACTCACGAAGGTGCGGCAACCGTATTCGGTGGACTCGTTCGCCCAGTGGGTCGCGGCCAGCGTATTTCGGGAGCGGGTGGTCTTCCAGCAGGCGATCCGGGACATCATGCGCGGGCGCGATTCGCTCATGCACGGGCTCTCTTCGCTCGAGGGTGTCACCGTCTTTCCGTCAGAGGCGAACTTCGTGCTCTTCAGGGTCGAGCACGCCTCGGCGCTCTGGCGCGACCTGTTGCATAATCATTCGGTGCTCGTCCGGGACTTCTCGCGTAGCCGGGGGCTCGAGGAGTGTCTGCGGGTCACGGTCGGCTCCGAGCGCGAGAACGAACGATTCCTGGGCGCCGTCGCAGACGTGCTCTCTCAGCGGCGGGTCTCACAGATTCTGGGCAACGGTGTACATGTCCAACACGGGACGGCGGGGGAGTTGGGGTACTGAGATGAAACAGCGCACAGCGACGATAGAGCGCATCACGCGCGAGACGAGCATCACCGTCACGCTCGACCTCGACACAGCGGGTCCGGCCGAGGTCTCGACCGGCATCCCGTTCTTCGACCACATGCTCGATGCGCTCGGCCGTCACGGCCTGGTGACGCTCGGCGTGGCGGCCGCCGGTGACCTCGAGGTCGACGCGCACCACACCGTGGAGGACGTCGGCATCTGCATCGGCCAGGCGTTCGCGCAGGCTCTCGGCGACAAGACCGGCATCCGCCGCTACGGTTCTGCGGCGATACCGATGGACGAGGCACTCGTGCTCGCTGCCGTCGACATCTCCGGCCGAGGAGGACTCTTCTACGACGTCGATCTGCCAATCGAGTTCATCGGCACGTTCGAGACGTCACTGGCGCGCGAGTTCATGGCCGCGCTGGCGCAGAACGCCGGCGTGACGCTGCACGTGCGCAAGCTCGCAGGCGACAACGCGCACCACATCGTGGAGGCGGCATTCAAGGCGCTCGCGCGGGCACTCGCCGAGGCCGTCGAGTACGACCCGCGGGTGGCCGGCGTCGTGCCGTCCACGAAAGGTACCCTGTGAGCACCGCCCCCCGCATAGCCCTCGTCGACTACCGGATTGGCAACCTGCGCAGCGTGCAGAAGGGCTTCGAGCACGCTGGTGTCGAGGGCGTGATGGTGACCGACGACGCGGCCGCTGTGGCATCGGCCGAGGGCATCGTGCTGCCCGGGGTGGGCGCGTTTCGCGATGCCGCGCACAATCTACGTGAGTCGGGACTCCTGGACACGGTGGTCGAGCGGGTCGCCGCGGGCGTGCCGTTCCTCGGCATCTGTCTTGGAATGCAGTTGCTCGCCGATGTCGGTCTTGAGGACGGGGAGTGGGAGGGCCTCGGGATCATCCCTGGGCGCTGCGAGCGGTTGCCCGGAGGCGTGAAGGTGCCCCATATCGGCTGGAACACCGTGGATTACCCGGTGGGGAGCCCGCTGTTCGACGGCATTGCCGAGGGCAGCGCCTTCTACTTCGTCCACTCCTACCGCTTCGTACCGGAAGATACTTCCTGTATCATCGGGGCGACGGAGTACGGTGTCCGGTTCGCCGCGGCGGTGCAGAGCGGTGCCGCCTATGCGGTGCAGTTCCACCCGGAGAAGTCGTCTGCGACGGGACTTTCGCTCCTCGCCAACTTTGGACGCATCGTCAAGGAGCGTGGCTGAAGATGATCATTTTACCTGCGATCGACATCCTCGACGGCAAGGCGGTGCGGCTGCGTCAGGGCCGCCTCGACGCGGTCAAGGTCTACAACGACGATCCGGTAGACCAGGCACATCTGTGGGCCGAGGGCGGCGCGGAGTGGCTGCACATCGTCGACCTTGACGGTGCCGTCCTCGGTGAGCCGCGCAATATCGACGTGATCCGCAAGATCACACACGCGGTCGACGTCCCGGTGCAGACCGGCGGCGGGATCCGCAACATGGAGACACTCGATGCGCAGTTCGACGCGGGAGTGAAGCGCTGCGTGCTCGGCACATCGCTCGTGAGCGATCCGGAGTTCGTGTCCGAGGCGTGTGCGAAGTACCCGGGGATCGTCGCAGGGATCGACGCGCGTGATGGCAAGGTCGCCATCGAGGGCTGGCGACAGGGCACCGAGTACGGCGTACTCGAGCTCGTGCGCGAGTTGGAATTTCTCGGAGTACGTCGTCTCGCCTACACCGACATCGGTCGCGACGGTATGCAGGTAGGCGCCAACTACGGCGCCTACCGAGCGCTCGCGGACCATATAGACATGCCGATCATCGCCTCCGGCGGGGTCTCCACTCTCGACGACATCCGCGACCTCGCCTCGATCGGTCAAAAGGTCGAGGGCGTCATCATCGGGACCGCGCTCTACGAAAAGAAGTTCACGCTCCCCGAGGCGATCGCCGCCGCGCGGGCATCAGCAGCCGAGTAGCGATGCTTACCAAGCGCGTCATACCCTGCCTCGATGTGCACGAAGGGCGCGTCGTCAAAGGCGTGAACTTCGTCGACCTTATCGACGCGGGCGACCCGGTCGAACTCGCCGCCTTCTACGATGCCGAGGGTGCCGACGAGCTCGTCTTCCTCGACATCACCGCAAGTCACGAGGAGCGCTCCTCGATGCTCGAGGTCGCTTCTCGCACGAGTGAGGAAGTCTTCATCCCCTATACCGTCGGTGGCGGGATGCGCTCGGCCGCCGACATCCGGGCGATGCTCTCGGCGGGCTGCGACAAGATATCGCTCAACTCTGCTGCCGTACGCGCATCCGCGCTCATCACCGAGACCAGCCGCATCTACGGCACACAGTGCATCGTGGTGGCCATCGACGCGCGCCGCGTGCCTGGCCGCGTCGAGCGCTGGGAGGTCTTCATCAACGGCGGACGCGTCAACACAGGCCTCGACGCGGTCAAGTGGGCGCGCGAGGCTACGCGGCTCGGAGCCGGCGAGATACTGCTCACCAGCATGGACCGCGACGGCACCAACGAGGGCTACGACCTGCCGCTCACCCGCGCGATTACGCGGGCAGTGGGTGTCCCGGTCATCGCCAGCGGCGGTGCGGGCGAACTCGAGCACTTCACCGAGGTCGTCGTCGAGGCAGACGCTGATGCGGTCCTGGCCGCCAGCACGCTGCACTTCGGCAAGCTGAGGGTGCGCGACATCAAGGCCCACATGGCCGCCAACGGCGTGCCGGTCCGACTCGTGGAGGTGGCCGAGGAGGTTCGCTCCCCGGTCGCGGGAGGGTGGGTACGATGAGCTCACAGAGCGGTGGCGCAGCTGTGCGCATCGAGGACCTGCGTTTCGACGAGAGCGGACTCATCTGCGCGGTCGTTCAGCAGTACGACACCGGCGAGGTACTCATGGTCGCCTGGATGGACGCCGAGGCCGTGCGTCGGACCGTCGACACCGGCTGCACATGGTTCTGGAGCCGCTCGCGCGGCGAGTACTGGTGCAAGGGTGAGACGAGCGGCAATACCCAGCAGGTGATCGACGTGCGCGTCGACTGCGACGCCGACTCGCTACTCGTCCTCGTAGACCAGACGGGTGTCGCGTGCCACACAGGTAAGCGCTCCTGCTTCTTCCGAACGCTGACGAAAGGGCGAAAGCCATGAGTGGCGACCTGGGCACGAACCCCGCCGGACCTACTGGTGACGACGCGGTGCGCATCGGGCCGGTCCTCGAGGAGCTCTTCGCCGTGCTCGAGAGCCGTCGGGGCGCTTCGCCCGACGAGTCCTACACCGCCAGGCTGCTCACCGGGCCACAGGACAAGCTTCTCAAGAAGATCGCCGAGGAGGCGGGCGAGGTCATCATCGCCGCCCGCGACCAGGATCTCGAGCAGATCCGCTACGAGGTCGGCGACCTGTTCTATCACCTGCTCGTGGTACTCGTCCGCGAGGGGCTGACCCTCGACGACCTCGCTGCCGAGCTCGCGTCCAGGCGTCGGTAGGAGGCGGAGCCGGTGCGGCCGAATCGGATCGAGCCGCTGTGGGACCGCGTCGATCGCAACCGCATCGAGCTCGCGGTGTTCATCGTCCTTTTCCTGATCGCCTCGGCCCTCGCGGCAGCTATCGCGCTGGGGTTCGGGCTCCTCGGTCTGGTCGTATTCTCGCAGGACCCTGAGGCGTGGGAGTGGTTGCTCGGCGACGTGCCGCGCGCGTTCGGCGTCGTGAGCGGAGGGGCCGCCCTGATCTCCGGCGCATACGTCGCGGTGGCTCTATCGCGCAGTGAGCGGTGGTTGCTGCGGCGATTCGGAGCGACGCTCTCCCCGCGCGGTGAGATGCTGCCCACCAAGATGGCGCTCAAGGACATGGCGATCGCATCCGGCTTCGAGATCGCGCCGGCGCTTCATGTGATCGAGACGCGCAACGTCAACGCTTTCGTGTTCGGGAAGGGGAGACGCCGTCCGGTCGTGGGCGTGACGCAAGGACTCACCGAGCGGCTCACTGTCGACGAGCAGCGTGCGGTGTTCGCAAACCTCATGGCACGACTGTGCGCGGGCGATACCATCTGGGCGACCGGCGTCACCGCGATCATGGCCCCACTCTGGACGATCCGCGACCGGCAGATGCGGGCCGAGGAGACCTTCGGCAGTATGCCGCCGGCAGTACGCTTCACCGATCCGGAGACCGGACGCGAGGTCGTGTTGACGAAGGAAGCGGACGCCCTCGCCGGGCTGTTCTGGCTTATGCCGCTTGCCTTCGCGTTCGTTCTTGCGGGCGAGTTCATCGCTTTCGGACATCGGTTCTCGCAACTGCGCCATGCCGAGGTCGCGGATGCCGAGGGGATGCTGCTGCTCAAAGACCCGCGTGCGATGCTCTCGGCGCTGGAGAAGTGCGTGCGCTTTAACAACTACGTGCCGACGGCGGGCCCCGGCTTCGCGCAGCTCTTCTACCTGTGGACCGGGGACGGTTCGACCGACGACGAGAGCGATCCGGAGAACCGCCGCATCACACGGCTGCGCGAGGTGCTCGGCGTGGCCGGGCTACCCGACCCGGTGATCGCCCCCAACGAGCCCGTGATGGCGCCGGTGGCGCCGAGGATAGACGGAGCGGATGGCCGCTGAGCGTGCCCGGCGGCGGGTTCGTCCCGGACGGCGGTGGGGTATACTGATTACACAAGCGCGTTACACACTGCTGTGCACCACGGGTGCGCGTTAAGAGCATCGTAAGGGTCTGTTACGGGAGGGCGAGTACCATGGGGCGCATGGTGCGCAAGCAGATCGTGCTCGACGAGGAGCTGGAGCGTGAGCTGGCGGCTCGGGCGAAGGTGATGGGCGTGTCGCAGTCGGAACTGGTGAGAAGAGCGGTTTCCAAGCTCCTCCTCGAGGAGAAGGGCGCTCGTGCATCGGCATGGGAGCGAGCCCGGAGCGTCATGCTCCATGCTCATACTCTGCGAACCGGCAGCGGCGGTCGCCGTTGGACACGGGAGGAGGTTCATGAGCGTTCAGGCCGTCCTCGACACTAGCGTGCTGGTCTACACCCAAGACGCTGATGAGCTCCCCAAACACGAGCGCGCGATCGAGCTGATGGATGCGCTCCAGGAGATGCAGGTCGCAGCTCTGACGACCCAGGTCTTGGGCGAGTACTTCACGACGGTGACACGCCGATTCCGTGACACGATGGACATCCATGCCGCAGAGGCCCAGGTAGCCGATTTGGCCAGCTCGTTCCCGATTCTCGACACCACGGTCACCGTCGTGCTCGAGGCCGCGCGGGGTGTAGTGCGCTACCAGATGAGCTACTACGACGCGCAGATCTGGGCCGCCGCCCGGCTCAACGGGATCAGCCTGGTGCTCTCCGAGGACTTCCAGGACGGTCGGGAGGTCGAGGGTGTGAGATTCGCGAACCCGTTCGCCGAGGGGTTCGACCTCGAACACGTGCTCGGCGATGGATGATCTGCTGTCACGCTGCTGTTGCGCACGGTGTGCCCACGGTGCTACACTCGCGCTCTAAAACTGAACACGCGCCTGTGATGGGGAGTAGTATCCCGGTCAGCGAAGCAAAGAGAGCCGGGGATGGTGAGAACCCGGCGTGAGCGACCGGAGAGAATGGCCCCCTGAGGCACCGAGGCAACGGCGGCGACGTCTACTAGTCTCGGCGGACCCCCACCGATAGCAGGGGCCGGGTATCCGGGTTCGCACCGCAAGCACGAGCATCAGCACGACGCGGTAGGCGACCCACGTACTGTCAGGACAAGTGGTCCCGCTGCACGTGACGGGGCAACAAGGGTGGCACCGCGAGACGACCTCTCGTCCCTTGAGGATGAGGGGTCTTTGTGTTCTCTGACCGCGATGACCTCGCATCCTCGAAGGCTGGTGCCGGTGAGGAGCGCGCACGCATGATCGTGCCGGGTAGAGAAGAGTTCGAACGACTGGCGGCGGACCACGACGTGGTTCCCGTCGCACGTGAGGTCTACGCCGACCTCACGACACCCATCGCCGCATTCATGGCCCTGGCCGAGGGCGTGGAGCACGCGTTCCTGCTGGAGAGCGTGTCCGGCGGCGAACGGATGGGCCGCTACAGCTTCCTCGGCATCGGGGACCGCGAGGTGATCACCGCGCACGGCGACCAGGTCGTCGTCGAGAACGGCGGCGTTGTGGGCGAGCACGCCGCCGATCCGCTCGAAGTCGTCGAGCGCAGGCTTGCCGCAGGGAGCGTCGCTGACGTCCCCGGGCTCCCTCGCTTCGTGGGCGGTGCGGTCGGCTACGTCGGCTACGAGGTCGCTGCCGGGTTCGAGCGGGTTCCGCGCCATGACACCCCCGCGATGGGCTCCTTACCGTCCGACGCCGTGCCCGACATGGCGTTCATGCTCGCCGACATCGTGGTGGCCTTCGACCACGCGCGCCGCGTCATGCAGGTGATCGTCCCCGTGCGTCCCGGCGGTGCGCCTACCGCCGCCTACGACCGCGCGCTCGGCCGAATCGACGCTGCTATCCGCCGCATCGACGCCGGTCCGCCCGGCGCGCGGCTCGGCGCGGTGGGACGCTCGGCCGAGGTCCCTCTCACGTCTGAGACGAGCCGCGAGGAGTTCCTCGGCAGTGTGAAGCGCGCCAAGGAGCACATCGCCGCGGGTGACGTCTTCCAGGTCGTGCTCTCGCAGCGCTTCAGCGCTCCGTACGAGGGCGACGGCCTCGATCTGTACCGCGTGCTTCGCGCCGTGAACCCGAGTCCATACATGTTTTACCTGCGCACCCGCGACGTGACGCTCGTAGGCTCGAGTCCCGAGCCGCTCGTGCGCGTCGAGGGCGATTCCGTACTCACGCGTCCGCTCGCCGGTACGCGCCCCCGTGGCGCCGATCTCGCCGAGGACGGCCGACTGCGTGCCGATCTCCTCGCCGACGACAAGGAGCGCGCCGAGCACGTGATGCTTGTAGACCTCGGACGCAACGACCTTGGCCGCGTCAGCGTCCCGGGCACGGTCGCCGTCGACGAGCTCATGGAGGTCGAGAACTACAGCCACGTCATGCACATCGTCTCCAACGTCACTGGCACGCTCGCTCCCGGCAAGAACGCGTTCGACGCCTTGCGCGCGACCTTCCCCGCAGGTACGGTCTCCGGCGCTCCGAAGATCCGCGCGATGGAGATCATCCGCGACCTCGAACCTGCCGCACGCGGCCCTTATGCCGGGACCGTGGGGTATATCGGTCTTGATGGCGCGATGGACATGTGTATCACCATCCGTACTTTCGTGATCGCGGGTGGTCGCGCCTACCTGCAGTCAGGCGCCGGTATCGTGGCGGATTCGGACCCGGTCCGCGAGTACGAGGAGACGCTGCACAAGGCCGAGGCGCTCCACCGCGCGCTCGAGCTCGCTGCGGGCATGCACGCCGAGGCCGAGGAGGTGCGCCCGTGATACTCATGATCGACAACTACGACTCGTTCACCTACAACCTCGTGCAGCTTCTCGCCGCGCTCGGTGCCGAGGTGCGTGTCGAGCGCAACGACGTCATCACCGCCAACGAGGTGATCGTGCTCGCACCGGCGGGCATCGTCATCTCACCGGGTCCGGGTACCCCGGAGCAGGCGGGCATCTCCAAGGCGGTCGTCGCGGCAGCTGCCGAGGCGGGCATCCCGCTGCTCGGTGTGTGCCTCGGCCACCAGTGCATCGCCGAGGTTTACGGCGGCGTCGTAGGCCGCGCGCCCGCGCCGGTGCACGGCAAGACAGCCGAGGTGCACCACGAGGGCGACGGCTTGCTCGCAGGCGCATCGCAGCCCTTCACGGCCACGCGCTACCACTCGCTCATCGTCGAAGAGTCGACGCTGCCAGAGATCCTCGAGGTCACCGCGCGCACCGCAGACGGGCTCGTGATGGCGCTGCGCCACCGCGACCTGCCCCTGCACGGGGTCCAGTTCCATCCCGAGAGCGTCCTCACTCCCGAGGGAGTGATCGTGCTGCGCAACTTCCTCGAACTGACCGGCGAGATCGAGACGCTTGAGACTCCCGCCGCGCAGGCGGCTGCGGTCCCTGCTGCGGTCCCGACGGCGCATGCGGTCTCCTCGGCCATCCGGACAGTCACCGGCGGCGAGTCGCTCACCGAGCACGACGCCTACGAGGTGATGTCCGCGGTCATGGACGGCGAGGCCACGGACGCTCAGATCGCCTCGCTCGTCACCGCGATCCGCATGAAGGGCGAGAGTGTCGACGAGATCGTCGGCTTCGCACGGGCGATGCGCGAGCACGCCGTTGCGGTACGGCCGCGTGCCGCCGACGTGCTCGACACCTGCGGTACCGGCGGAGACGGGCTGTCGACCTTCAACATCTCGACGACCACCGCGTTCGTGGCGGCCGGCGCCGGTGTCGCGGTCGCAAAGCACGGTAACCGCGCGGTCTCCTCGGCGGCGGGGAGTGCCGACGTGCTCGAGCAGCTCGGGGTGCGTATCGACCTCGATGCCGGGGGTATGGCGCGCTGTATCGACGAGGTGGGGCTCGGCTTCCTCTTCGCGCCGTCGCTGCACGCGAGCATGCGCCATGCGGCCGGCCCTCGCCGCGAGATCGCGATCCGCACCGTCTTCAACGTCCTCGGCCCGCTCACGAACCCGGCAGGCGCGCGCCGCCAGCTCCTCGGCGTCTACGCGCCAGAGCTCGTACCGGTCATGGCCGAGGTCGCGGGCAGGCTCGGGGCCGAGCGCGTGCTGGTCGTGCACGGGCATCCGGGGCTCGACGAGGTCTCGGCGAGCGGCCCGACTACGATAGGCGAGTACTCCGCCGAGCGCGGCGAGGTGCGCGTCTGGGAGGTCACGCCCGAGGAGGTCGGTATCGCTCGTGGCACGCTCGCGGGTATCGCAGGAGGGGACGCCGAGGCCAACGCGGCCATCACGCGCGCCGTCCTCGGAGGCGCACACGGGCCGCCCCGCGACGTGGTGCTGATGAACTCCGCTGCCGCCCTGCTCGCAGCAGGCACGGTCACCGATCTCGCCGAGGGCGTCGTACGAGCGCGCATCTCGATCGACAGCGGTGCTGCTCTCGGACGGCTCGAAGCGCTTGCGACCCTCACGCAGCGGCTCGGCGAGGAAATCGACGGGGAGGCGCGCTCGTGAGCAAAGACTTCCTCGCCGATATGGTCGCCCGCCGCACCGCGCGCATCGCCGCAGAGTGGGGCCCTCTCGACCCCGCTGACCGCGAGCGTCTCGCATGCTGCGCGAGGCCGCCGCGTCCGTTCGCGGCCGTACTCTCGTGGCGCGCGGACGTCGCGGTCATCGCCGAGGTGAAGAGGGCGTCACCGGGCGCGGGCCCCATCGCGCCGGAGTGCGAGGCGTCCAAGCAGGCGCTCCACTACACCGGCGGTGGCGCGGCTGCGATCAGTGTCCTCACAGAGCCGGAGGTTTTCGGCGGCTCTTTCGCGGACCTTTCCGACGTGGCGGATGCGGTCGATGTGCCGGTTCTCGCCAAGGATTTCGTTGTCGATCCGGTACAGCTCTTCGTCGCACGCGGCCACGGCGCTGATGCCGTGCTGCTTATGGTGAGCGTGCTGGGAGCATCTGTCACTGACTACCTCGACCTCGCGTCCACCCTCGGCCTCGAGGCGCTCATGGAGGTCGTCGACGAGCGCGAACTCGACCTCGCGATCGCTGCGGGCGCGACACTCATCGGCGTGAACAGTCGCGACCTGCGCACCCTCGAGCTCGACCCGGAGCGTGCATCCCGCATCACCACGCTCGCGGCCGAGGCAGGCGCTGTCACGGTGGCCGCGAGTGGCGTGAAGACCCGCGCTGATGTGCGCGCCGCCGCCTCGGCGGGAGCGCACGCGGTGCTCGTCGGCGAGACGCTCATGCGTGCCGACTTCCCCGAGGACCTGCTCGCAGAACTCACGGGCGTTGCCAGGAACGTCGCCGCCCGAGGCCCTATCGCACGACCGTCAGGTAGTCAGCACGCGGAGTAAGGGAGGAACCACCATGTCAGACATGACCAAGTACGTGCTCGACGAGAGAAGTATGCCGACCAACTGGTACAACATCATCCCCGACCTGCCCGGCCAGCTCGCCCCGCCGCTCAACCCGCAGACCGACGAGCCGATCGGGCCCGAGGCGCTCGCCCCGCTTTTCGCTATGGAGCTCATCAAGCAGGAGATGTCGGGTGAGCGCTACATCGAGATTCCCGAGGAGGTTCAGGCGGTCCTGAAGACCTACCGCCCGAGCCCGCTCAACCGCGCCAGGCAACTCGAGCGTGACCTCGGCCTGCCCGAGGGGGTCAAGATCTTCTACAAGTACGAGGGCGTCTCTCCGGCAGGCAGCCACAAGCCCAACACCGCGATCCCGCAGGCCTTCTACAACAAGCAGGAGGGCATCAAGCGGATCGCCACCGAGACCGGCGCGGGCCAGTGGGGGAGCGCGATGGCTATCGCGTGTGCGCTCTACGGCATGGAGTGCGCCGTCTACATGGTCGGCATCTCCTACAAGCAGAAGCCCTACCGGCGCATCCTCATGGAGACCTACGGAGCCGAGGTCATCGCCTCGCCGAGCGCGCTGACGAACGCAGGACGCCATGTGCTCGACATCGATCCCGAGTCTCTGGGGTCCCTCGGCATAGCGATCTCTGAGGCCGTCGAGGACGCGGCGATGCGCGACGACACTCACTACTGCCTCGGCAGTGTGCTCAATCACGTGTGCCTGCACCAGACGATCATCGGCGAGGAGGCTATTTTGCAGATGGAGATGGCGCAGGCCGAGCCCGACGTCGTGGTCGCGTGCGTGGGTGGCGGCTCGAACTTCGCCGGTATCGCGTTCCCGTACTACAAGCGCCGTCTCGACGGGAAGTCCAACACGCGGCTTGTCGCTGTCGAGCCCAGGGCATGCCCCACGCTCACCGCAGGAGAGTACCGCTACGACCTCGGCGACGAGGCCGGAATGACCCCCAAGATGCTCATGTACACGCTGGGCCACGATTTCGTGCCGGCAGGCATCCACGCGGGCGGATTGCGCTACCATGGTGACTCGCCGCTGGTCTCGATGCTTGCCAAAGAAAACGCGATCGAAGCGGTCGCGGTGCACCAGAACACCTGCTTTGATGCGGCGGTCCAGTTCGCACGGGCCGAGGGGATACTCCCGGCGCCCGAGAGCAGCCACGCGATCCGCACGGCGATCGATGAGGCGCTCGCCGCGCAGGAGGCCGGAGAGGACAAGACGATCCTGTTCTGCCTGTCGGGGCACGGGAACTTCGATCTGGCCGCCTACGAGGCGTACAACTCGGGCGAGCTGCAGGATTACGATTTCGCCGCCGGGAGCATGTGCGAGGGCGCGTAAGCATTCACGGTTCGAACCGAGGCACGACGAAGGGAAGCGCGTGTTCAACGACAGGACTCGAGTGAAGGTCTGCGGTCTCGCCTCGGCGAGTGACGCGGATGAGGCGGTTCGTGCGGGCGCTGACGCTGTCGGCGTGATCCTCGCCGAATCGCCGCGCCAGGTCACGCTCACAGAGGCCGAGGAGATCTTCGCAGGTGTGCCGCCGTTCGTGGCGCGCGTGGGTGTGTTCGTCGACGCGCCTCCCGACTACGTCGAGCGCGCGGTCGCACGCCTCAACCTCGCTGCGGTGCAGTTCCACGGCTCCGAGTCGCCCGAGATGTGCGCTGCGGCTCCCGCGCCCGTCATCAAGGCGGTGCGCATCAAGCCGGAGTTCGACGCAGCCGAGGTCGAGGCGTACCGCGGGCACGTCGCCGCGTTGCTCTTCGACACCTATGTGGAGGGTGTCCAAGGCGGGACCGGGCGGACCTTCCCATGGGAGACCGCCGGTCCGCTGCCCGGCTGGGCGCCCGTGATCGTCGCGGGCGGCCTGAACCCCGTCAATGTGGGCGCTGCGATCCGTGCGCTTCACCCGTTCGGTGTGGATGTCTCCTCGGGAGTAGAGGAATGCCTGCGCCACAAGGACCGCTTCAAACTGCACGCGTTCGTGGTCGCAGTACGCGCGACCGACGAGGAGGTATCACCGTGACCGACGTCTTTCTGCCCTCCGCCGCGCTCGCCTACTCGAGCCCCGACGCCAAGGGCTTCTTCGGCCCGTACGGCGGCACGTTCGTGCCCGAGACCGTCGTGCCGACACTGACCGAGCTCGCTGAAGCGTTTCAGACAGCACTCGCCGATCCCGCGTTCGCCGAGGAGTACGGCACACTGCTGCTCGACTACATCGGCCGCCCGACGCCGCTCTACCGGGCTGACCGGCTTGCCGAGGCGGTGGGGCTCGGCACCGTCTACCTGAAGCGCGAGGATCT
>CAYGFZ010000005.1:24373-32630 GCA_964349355.1 uncultured Coriobacteriaceae bacterium
TTCTACGTGCTGGGCAGCGCGGTCGGACCGCATCCGTACCCCGCGATGGTGCGCGAGTTCCAGAAGGTCATAGGTGAGGAGACGCTCGTGCAGCTGGCGGGCCGCGATGCGCCCGTGCCCGACGCCGTTGTCGCGTGTATCGGCGGCGGTAGCAACGCGATCGGTATGTTCTACCCGTTCCTGCGTGACCTGCCCGCCGACCGCAGGCCGCTGCTCGTGGGCGCCGAGGCGGCCGGGCTCGGCATCGAGACCGCCAAGCACGGTGCCGCGCTCACCAAGGGTTCTCCCGGCGTGCTGCACGGCTTCTACTCGTACCTGCTCCAGGACGAGGCTGGCAACCCGCTAGAGGCTTACTCGATCTCGGCCGGCCTCGACTATCCGGGTGTGGGTCCGGAGCACAGTTACCTCAAAGACGAGGGCCTCGTGCGCTACGAGGCCGTCACGGACGCCGAGGCGCTCGACGCGTTCGCGCTCCTCACGCGTACCGAGGGCATCATCCCGGCTATCGAGAGCAGCCACGCACTCGCGATGCTGCCGCGTCTGGCCGCCGAACTCGGCCCGGACGCCACCGTGGTGGTCAACGTCTCCGGCCGGGGAGACAAGGACATGGATATCGTGCGGGAGGCCGGCCTCGGTGCCGGCTGAGTCCGACACCATCCCGGCACCGTCGGCGATCGGGCTCGGTCGGGGATTTCCCGCCGGGCGAGCCGCGCTCGTCGTCTACCTGATGGCGGGCTATCCGGATGCGCCGACCTCGCTCGGCTCGCTACACGCCGTCGCCGATGCCGGCGCGGACGTCATCGAGCTTGGCGTCCCGTATGGCGACCCTGTCGCCGACGGTCCGGTCATCGCCGGTGCCGCGAAAGTGGCGCGCGAGTCCGGTTTCGGCCTCGCCGAGACGATCTTGCTGGCAGCCACGTTCAACGCAGAGCGCACGTCGCGCGGTCTGGCCGCACCCCCGATCGCGCTCATGACCTACCTGAACCCGCTCATGCGTATGGGCCTGCCGCGCGCAGCAACCGCGATGGGCGAAGCCGGTGTCGCCGGAGTGATCGTGCCCGATATGCCGCCGGAGGCCGCCGCTCCCTGGCTTGCGGCTGCGGGCGAGGACCTCGACACCGTCTTCCTCGTTGCGCCCACGTCCACGCCCGAGCGACTCGCTACGGTCGGGGCCGCGTCGAGGGGGTTCCTCTATACGGTCTCGACAACTGGTGTGACGGGGGAGCGGAGCGCGATCGCTGCAGGTCTCGAGGAGTTGACGAGCCGGGTCCGCGCTGCGACCACCCTGCCGGTCGCGGTTGGGTTCGGCATCTCGGCTCCCTCTCACGCCGCCGAGGTTGCGCGCTTCGCCGACGGGGTAGTGGTCGGTTCAGCGGTGGTGCGCCGCCAGGGCGACCCGGCCGATGCGGGCGCGTTCGTTCGCGAACTGGCGGCCGCTGTGCGGGCTGCGCGCGACTGACACCATGTGAAGCCGGTAACAAAGAAGCGGCACCTCCCGGAGTTCCCGGTAGATGCCGCAATCAGCACGATATTCGGTCGAGTGCGATTCACCGGAAGTGGTGGATCACCTGTACCTTGTAGCCGTTACCCGAACACTCCGGGCACTTCTGGTGCTTGCTGCCCTCGGGAGTGGCGACCTTGACGTACCGGTCTCCCCGGCACCTCGGGCAGGTCTGCTTCCGTACCATCGTCCGCACCTCCGTACGAAGGTCTGGTCTTGTCCTATCGAATACCTCGGCACAAGACACCTTAAACATTACCATGGGTTAAGCGTGCTGTTCAAGTGGGGTGTTTTGTGACTCCGTTCACATGGTATTAAGCATCATTCATGCCAGGAGTTCCGATTCAGGGACGGTTCTCCGCAGAGACGGTGATATGCTGTCCGCGACGCTCTTAGGGCGTGTCGGACACGGATGACGGGGGAGAAAGTGCGCATCGCTCTTGCCCAGATCGATTCGGTCGTCGGGGACGTGGCCGGCAACACAGCCCGCGTCGTCGAGTGGCTCGGTCGCGCGCGTGAGCAGGGCGCCGATCTGGCGATCTTCCCCGAGCTCGTGCTGACCGGCTACCCGCCGGAGGATTTGCTGTGCCGTTCGCATTTCGTGATGGAGAATCGCGAGGCGCTCGACACGGTCGCCGCCGCGTGCCGCGGCATCCGGGCGTTCATCGGATTCGTCGACCGGCACGACGGCCTGCTGCATAACGCCGCAGCACTGTGCGGGGACGGCAGCGTCACGCAGGTCTACCACAAGCGCCTGCTCCCCAACTACGGGGTCTTCGACGAGGAGCGCTACTTCGAGCCGGGCGCAGTGGCGCTCGTCGGCACGGTGGGCGGTGTGCAGGTGGCCCCGATGATCTGCGAAGACATCTGGCTGCCCGGAGTGGTCGCCGAGGTCGCACACGCGGGGGCGCGCCTCGTCGTGAACCTCTCGGCCTCGCCCTTCCATACGGACAGGGGCTCAGAGCGCGAAGAGATGCTGTGTGAGCGCGCCGCCGACAACGGCGTGTGGCTCGCATACTGCAACCTCGTCGGCGGTCAGGACGAGCTTGTTTTCGACGGCCGCTCACTGCTCGTCTCCCCGGCGGGGGAGATCGTCGCCCGCGCCGGTGCGTTTACCGAGGACCTGCTCGTGGTCGACGTCGACCTCGACACCGATACCATGGCGCCCGCGCGTATCGAGCCGAGCCCCACGGCCGAAGAGGAGGTCTACGCGGCCCTGCGCCTCGGTCTTGCCGACTACGTCGAGAAGAACGGCTTTCGTGACGTCGTCGTCGGGCTTTCGGGCGGGATCGACTCTGCGCTCGTTGTGACCATCGCCGCCGACGCACTCGGGGCCGATCGCGTGCACGGGGTTACGATGCCGTCGCGCTACTCTTCGCCTGGGAGTGTCGATGACTCGCGGGCGCTAGCCGGCGCACTCGGGATCGATTTTCACGAGATCGGCATCGAGCCGGCGTTCAGCGCTTTCCTCGGCACACTCCAGCCCGTCTTCGAAGGCAGAGAGTCTGACGTGACCGAGGAGAACCTGCAGGCGCGCGTGCGCGGTACGCTGCTGATGGCGCTGTCGAACAAGTTCGGCTGGCTGGTGCTCGCGCCGGGCAACAAGAGCGAGCTTTCTGTGGGGTACTCGACGCTCTACGGCGACATGGTCGGCGGTTTCGCGCCGATCAAGGACGTGTTCAAGACCCGGGCCTACGAACTCGCGCGCTGGCGTAACGCACGTGACGCCGGGCCGCTCGTGATACCGGCAGCGATCATCGATAAGCCGCCGAGCGCGGAACTGCGTTCCGGGCAGTTCGACGAGGACTCGCTACCTCCCTATGCGCTCCTCGACGCGATTCTTGCCGCCTACGTCGAGTCGGACCTTTCGCGCGAGGCGATCGTGTCGCGCGGATACGACCGGGCGACTGTCGAGCGGGTCTGCAGGCTCGTGGATGCGGCCGAGTACAAGCGGCGGCAGGGGCCCCTCGGCATACGCGTCACGCCGAAGGCGTTCGGCAAGGACCGCCGGATGCCGGTCACGAACCGCTACCGGGGCTGAGAGGGACGCCCGGTCAGGCGAGTCTCGCGCACGGGTATCATCTGGCAAACGGGACGCGCATCGCCTAACCTACACACGCGGACCTTTGCGCCCCGTTCTTCAGGCGTACGGTACCATTCGCAACCCGGCGCGCAGGTGTGTGCCGGAGTCTGGCCGAGAATCGAGGAGGGGTCTAAGGATGCCGACCATCACCCGTGAGCAGGTCCGAGTACCTGCAGACGTGCCCGCCGAGGCACGCGAGACCTACATCGACAACTATCTTGCCGCCACCCGTGGCACCGGCCGTCTCATGCTCTTCGCGTGCGACCAGAAGATCGAGCACCTCAACGACGACTTCTTCGGCGAAGGCATCGCCGAGGAGGACGCCGAGCCCGAGCATCTTTTCCGCATCGGATCGCAGGGTGTCGTGGGCATCCTCGCCGGCCAGCGCGGGCTCGTGGCGCTGTACGCCGCCGACTACCCGGAGATCAACTACCTCGTGAAGATGAACAGCAAGTCCCACCTCGTGAAGACGAGCCAGGACGATCCGTACTCGCCGCAGCTCCACGACATCCAGGCCGTGCTCGACCTGCGTGACAATGGCGTGAACGTCGTCGGCATCGGTTACACGATCTACGTCGGTTCGGAGTACGAGTCGAACATGATGACCGAAGCGGCCCAGCTCATCGCCGAGGCGCACTCACAGGGGCTGCTTGTCGTGCTGTGGATGTACCCGCGCGGCAAGGCTGTCGCCAACGAGAAGGACGCGCACCTGATCGCAGGTGCTGCCGGAGTCGCGGTCGCGTTGGGCTCCGACTTCGTCAAGGTCAACCCGCCCAAGGCCACCGATGATGCTACCTCGCCGGAGCTGCTCGAGCAGGCATCGCTTGCGTCCGGGCGTACCGGCCTGGTGTGCGCAGGCGGATCGACCGTCGACGCCAAGACATTCCTCACACAGCTGTGGGAGCAGATTCACGTCGGTGGTGCGACCGGCAACGCGACCGGCCGCAACATCCACCAGCGTTCGCTCGACGAGGCCGTCCGGCTTACCAAGGCGATCAGCGCGATCACGCTGGCCGACTACAGTGCCGCCGACGCGCTCGCGGTGTTCGAGGGAAGCGCAGACTTCCAGATCTAGCAACCCGGTTCCCCGATAAGGTCCGTCCGATCACAGGATTCGAATGTCGATCTCAGACTGGTTCAAAGCACGAGAGGCGCGTCGTTACACCCCCGTGAAGGGCGAGCGCTCGCAGAGCGCCGACGTCCCTGACGGCGTGTGGATCACGTGTGATTCGTGCAAGCGCATCGTCTACGAGGGACAGCTCGTAGAGAACCTGCGCGTGTGCCCGCACTGCGGACACCACTTCGACCTCACCGCCCACGACCGGGTGGCGCTCTTCGCCGACCCCGATTCGTTCGTCGAGTTCGACGCCGAACTCTCCTCGGTCGATCCGCTGGGTTTCTCGGCCGCTAAATCCTACGTCACGAGTCTCACATCGGCCAAGGAGCGCTCCGGCCTGCCTGAGGCGGTCATCTGCGGGCGTGCGACGGTCGGTAGTCATCCGGTCGTGCTCGGCGCCATGGACTTCCGGTTCATCGGCGCGTCGATGGGTTCGGCAGTGGGAGAGAAGGTCGCCCGCGCGTTCGAGGTCGCCGCCGAGGAGCGCCGCGCACTCGTCTTCTCCACCGCGTCCGGTGGGGCGCGGATGCAGGAGGGGATGCTGTCGCTGATGCAGATGGCGAAGACGTCTGCGGCGGCACGCAGACTCTCCGAAGCGCGCGTGCCCTACATCTCCGTACTCACCAATCCCACCATGGGTGGCGTGACGGCGTCGTTCGCCGTGCTTGCCGATGTCATCTTGGCCGAGCCCGGAGCACTCATCGGATTTGCCGGGCCCCGGGTCATCGAGCAGACGATCAATCAGCACCTGCCCAAGGGCTTCCAGTCGTCGGAGTTCCTGCTCGACCACGGCATGGTCGACGACGTCGTGGTGCGCGGACAACTGCCCGCGCGCGTCTCACTCTTGCTTGACTACCTGTCTGGTGGGGGTGATCTGAGGTGACCCGCCGCTACGTGATGGAGTTCGAACGCCCGCTCATCGAACTTCAGGACAAGATCGCTGAACTGCGACGACTCGATCTTTCGGAGAACATCGAGCTCTCGGGCGAGATCGAAGAGCTTGCACGGCAGATAGAGACGCTTCATGAGCATACCTACACGCATCTCTCGCCCTGGGAGAAGGTGCAGGTCAGCCGCCATCCCGATCGCCCCAAAACGCAGGACTATCTCGCCGCGATCTTCACCGGCGTCATCGAGTTGCATGGCGACCGCACCTACGGCGACGACGGTGCGATCATCGCCGCGCTGGCGACGATCGAGGGTCACCGGGTCGCGGTCCTCGGCCATCGCAAGGGCAAGGACACACGCGAGAACATCGCACGTAACTTCGGCATGGTGCACCCGGAGGGCTTTCGCAAGGCGATGCGCGTGATGCGCCTGGCCGAGCGGTTCGGGCTGCCGCTCGTGACCTTCATCGACACGCCGGGCGCCTATCCCGGCATCGAGGCCGAGGAGCGCGGACAGGCGTGGGCCATCGCCGAGTCGCTCGCACTGCTCTCGGGGCTGCGCGTCCCGGTTGTTGCTGTCGGGATCGGCGAGGGCGGCTCGGGAGGCGCTCTCGCGATCGGTTTCGGCGACCGGCTCATAATGCTCGAGAACGCCTACTACTCGGTCATCAGTCCCGAGGCGTGCGCCTCGATCCTGCACAAGGACGCCGGCAAGGCGGCCGAGGTCTCCGGGTGCCTTGCGATGACCTCGGAAGACCTCGTGGGTCTCGGTATCGCCGATGAGATCCTGCCCGAACCCCTCGGCGGCGCGCACCACAGGCCCGAGGAGGTCTTCGGCGCGGTCCGGGCGCGTGTCACGACGGCGCTGGGGGAACTCGGGGCGCTCGATCCGGCCCTCCTCGAGCAGCGAAGGTACGATCGGCTTCGCGCTATCGGCGTCATCGACCCGGGTGAGGGGTAAGTACGTAGCCGAGACCGCGTGGCGATGACCCGGAGGTGTTGTGCGTGAAGAGCGATCATCCCATCAGGCGCGTAGGAATCCTGTTCTCGGGCGGTCCTGCGCCTGCGGCCAACGCTGTGATCTCGGCGGCGGCGCTGAGCTTCATCAACTCGGGTATCTCGGTCGTGGGCTTTCTCGACGGGTACGAGAACCTCGAGCGCTACTCGCCTGACGAGCCACCCGTCGAGGGAGAGCACTACCTGTGCTTGCGGCGCAACGACGTCTCGCAGATCCGCAACCGCAAAGACATCGTGCTCAGGACCGCGCGGGCGAACCCCGGAAAGCAGATCGGTTCACTCGAGGACCTCGCGGACCCTGAGAAGAACGGCAAGTTGATAGCCGTGTATCGCGCACTGGAGTCCCTCGGCGTAGATGCGCTCGTGTCCATCGGCGGTGACGATACGCTCAAGACCGCCAACTACCTCTACCGCATGCAGGAGTCACTGCCCGATCTGCGGCGACTGAGAGTCATCCACCTGCCCAAGACGATCGACAACGACTATTACGGAATCGACTGGACGTTCGGGTTCTTCTCGGCGGCCCACTTCGCCGCTGCCGAGATCCGCAACCTCGGCGCTGATGCACGCTCGACACAGGTCTGGTACGTACTGGAGATGATGGGGCGCAAGGCGGGCTGGCTCACCTACGCCTCGGGAATCGCCGGCGAGGCCACCCGGATGCTGTCGGTCGAGGACTTCGACGGCGTGTTCGACGTGCGCAAGACCGCCGAGGAGATGGTCGACCTCATGCTCGCCCGCGAGCGGGATGGCCGCAAGCACGGCATCATCTGCGTTGCCGAAGGGCTCGCAGACCGCCTCCCCGACGATCAGCGCCCCCAGAGTGTCGACGAGCACGGCAACATCCAACTCGGCGCAGCCAAGATCGGCAGGACACTCGCCGAGGAGATGGAGCGCGTCTACGAGGAGCGCACCGGCTCCGCCATGAAGGTTCGACACAAGCAGATCGGCTACGAGACGAGGTGTTCGGAGCCGAGCGCGTTCGACGTCCTGCTCGGGACCCAGCTCGGTGTCGGCGCCCACCGCGGGCTCGTGGAGGAGGGGCTCTCCGGTCACATGGTGAGCGTGGAGAAGCAGCTGCAACTCACCTTCGTACCCTTTGACGACCTGATCGACCCCGACACCCTCAAGACGCGCGTCCGGCAGATCGAGCGCGACAGCGATCTATACCGGCTTGCGCGCTCTCTCGAGTACCAGAAGGTCGAACATCCTGAACCGGGGTGCTGAGATGAAACAGCTCGATCCGATCATCGGCCGGGAGACCATCGAGCGGTTCGCGGCGATCGGCCGCGACCTGTTCGTCACGGGTGCGGTTTCCAGTCACGGCGGCAATCTGTCGGAGCGCCGCGGCGACCGCATCGTCATCACGCGCCGCGGATCGATGCTCGGCCGACTCGGCGAGCACGATGTGGTCTGGACCGAGATCGCGGCGTGCGGGCGCGACGAGGAGTGTAGCCGCGAGATCGTCGTGCACCGGGCGATCTATGAGGCGACCGACGCGCGGGCCATCGTGCACGCTCACACTCTGCACACGGTGTGGCGTTCGATGATCGAGGACGCGATCGTGCCCATCGACTCCGAGGGCCACTACGTGCTTGGTAGCGTACCGGTGGTCGAGGCCGCCGAGACGATCGCGTCGCCGGAGGCGGCGG